>NZ_BAABFB010000044.1:0-267849 GCF_039540555.1 Rhodococcus olei
CTTGCGGCGACCGGCTCCGGCGCGGCGGCGGGGGCCGGGGCGGCGGGAGCGGCCGGGGCCGCGGGGGCGGGCGCCTCGTCGGCGCCACCGATCGTGCCCAGCTCTCCGCCGATCTCGACCGTCTCGTCCTCGTGGGCGGTGATCTTGGTCAGCACGCCGGCGGCGGGCGAGGGGATCTCGGTGTCGACCTTGTCGGTGGAGACCTCGAGCAGGGGTTCGTCGAGTTCTACCGTGTCCCCCTCCTGCTTGAGCCACCTCGTGACGGTTCCCTCGGTGACGCTCTCACCGAGAGCCGGCATCTGGACGGAGAAGGCCATTTCTATTGACTCCTCGACAGTTGTGTTCGGGTTGTTGAGTTGGTCGACTTGTGGTCGAAATTCATTCTGCAGTAGAGCGGCTGTCGCGGGGCGGTCGTGGTGGGGTGAACCCCCGAGCCGGCGGCCTCGCGGCGGTGCCTGCCCATCTTTCCATTGATCGAATTCGTACGTCCTATGAGGGGCGGGTCACAGCATCCACATGAACCTCACAGCATCGGCTGGCACACTGCAAGGTCCGGGGAATCGGGGACATCGGCGCGGGTGAGGAGACGACGATGCGACTGCGTCAGCTGTTCACGCGACGGCAGGCGCGTCCGCGCGGCGGCCGCGCCGGCGCCACGGATGCCCGCTATCTCGCGGACTGGGCACGCGCCCGTGTCGGGGTCGAGGCGTACGTCGAACCCGAGACCACCGTCACGCCGATGACCGTGGTGCTGGTCGCGGCCGACGGCGAGTGGACACGCCGGGTGGTCGGTGGCCCGACGGGCGCCCGGCGGCTCGGCGAGGACCTGCGGATCCCGGTGTACGACGTCCGCAAGACGGGGTATCCGCAACGCATGCGCGACCACGACGCCCGGCAGAAGATCCTGCGCAAGCGGCAGGCCGCCCGGGAGTGACGCCACCCCCCCCGGGGAGGGTGACGATCGCTCCCGGGCGCGACGCGCCTACCCGTTGGCGGCGATGTCCTCGAGCACGGCGATCATCGTGCGCACCGGAACGCCGGTCCCGCCCTTGCCGGTGTAGCCGAACGGGCCACCGGTGTTGAACGCCGGGCCCGCGACGTCGATGTGCGCCCACTCCACCCCGTCGGCGACGAACTCCTTCAGGTAGATCGCGGCCGCGAGCATGCCGCCCCAGCGGTGCGGGGTCACGTTCGCCAGATCCGCGACCCGCGAGTTCAGGTCGGCGCGCAACTCCCTGGGCAGTGGCATCGCCCACGCGTTCTCGCCGACCTCCTGGGAGACGCGGGCGACGCGGTCGCGGAACCCGTCGGTGCCCATGACACCCGGCGTCCGGGTGCCCAGCGCGACCATCTGCGCGCCGGTCAGCGTGGCGGTGTCGATCAGGTAGTCGGGCTCCGCCTCGCAGGCCTTCGCGATCGCGTCGGCGAGGATCAGGCGGCCCTCGGCGTCGGTGTTGATCACCTCGACCGTGGTGCCGCCGTACTGCGTCAGCACGTCACCCGGTCGCTGCGCGGTCGCCGACGGCATGTTCTCGGCCATCGGGGCGTACGCGTCGACGGTCACCTTCAACCCGAGCTTCGCGGCCAGCACCGCGGTCGCGATGACCGCGGCGGCGCCGCCCATGTCGGAGGTCATGTTCTCCATGCCCGCGGCCGGCTTGATCGAGATGCCGCCGGTGTCGAACGTGATGCCCTTGCCGACGAGCGCGACCTTCTTCAGGCCGCGGCCGGTGCCCTTGTGGGTGAGCCGCACCAGGCGCGGCGGTCGCGAGGACCCCTTGCCGACCCCGAGGATGCCGCCGAAGCCGCCCTTGTCGAGCGCCTTCTCGTCGAGCACCTCGACCTTCAGCCCGGCAGCGGTGCCGAGCGCCCGCGCGCGGTCGGCGAACTCCGCCGGGAACAGGTGGCTCGGCGGGGTGTTGACGAACTCGCGGGCCACCGCGACCGCCTCGGCGATCGCGGCCGAGCGGGCGAGGGTGTTCTTCGTGGCCGCGGCCCGCGGGGAGGACACCAGCAGCTCGACCCGGCCGAGTGGGGTGCTTCCGTTGTTCTTCGTCTTGAACTCGGTGAACGTGTACGCGCCGAGGTAGAAGCCCTCCGCGGCGGCGCCGAGGTCGAGTCCCGACAGCGTGGTGGCGGCGACGGAGGTGCCGGCCAGGGCGCGTGCCGCGGCACCGGCGGAGGCCCGCACCTGCTCGGCGTCCACGTCGTCGGGGGAGCCCAGGCCGACGGCGAGCACGCTGGACACCGCCAACCCGGAGGGAGCGGGGATGCGGGTGACCTCCTCGGCCTTGCCGGTCGCGCCGACCGCGACGAGTCCGGCCAGGACCGCTTCGGCGGTCGCGTCGTCGAGCACGTCGCCCACGGACGCCTCGGGACCGTCGGAGCCGGTCGTCAGACCGATCACGAGGACGTCGGCGCGCCGGGAGAGGGATCCGGCGAGGACCAGGTCGGGGCCGAGCGGCGACGCGGACTTGTCAGGGCTCACAGCTGTTCTCCTGCGATGTCGGTGTTCTGTTGCCCGCAACTGTAGTTCGGCCGCCCGCGCGCCGGTCGGACGCACGGGGTCCGGCCGCCGGGTCGTTCCGGGTCGGGTGGCCCCCCGCTCGTCGACTAGCGTGGTGCCCCATGAGCGATGCGGAACTCCGGCTGGGACCCCTTCACCACGTGCACACCGAACTCGGTGCCACCTTCGCCGCGTTCGGTGGCTGGCAGATGCCGGTGTCCTACGCCGGGGTCGTCGCCGAGCACACCGCGGTCCGCGAGACGGTCGGGGTGTTCGACGTCAGCCACCTCGGGAAGGCGTCGGTCGCCGGGCCGGGCGCGGCGGCGTTCGTGAACGCTTGCCTGACAAACGATCTCGACAGGGTCGGACCGGGACGCGCGCAGTACACCCTGTGCGCCACCGAATCCGGCGGCGTGACCGACGACCTGATCGCGTACTACGTCTCCGAGGACGAGGTGTTCCTGGTGCCGAACGCGGCGAACACCGCCGCCGTGGTCGCCGCGCTCGCCGCGCAGGCCCCCGCCGGGGTCACCGTCACCGACCAGCACCGGGACTTCGGGGTCCTCGCGGTGCAGGGGCCGCGTTCCGCGGAAATCCTTGCCGCGCTGGGTCTTCCGTCCGACATGGACTACATGGCGTTCGCGGACGCGACGTTCGACGGGGCGCCGGTGCGGGTCTGCCGCACCGGATACACCGGCGAGCACGGCTACGAGCTGCTGCCGACCTGGGACGGCGCCGAAGCGGTGTTCCGTGCGTTGGTCGCCGCGGTCGAGGCCGCCGGCGGCGAGGTCGCGGGTCTCGGCGCCCGCGACACCCTGCGCACCGAGGCCGGTTACCCGCTGCACGGGCACGAACTGTCGACCGAGATCTCGCCGCTCGAGGCCCGCTGCGGCTGGGCGATCGGCTGGCGCAAGCCGGCCTTCTGGGGTCGCGACGCGCTGCTCGCGCAGAAGGAGGCCGGTCCGGCGCGCACGATGTGGGGGCTGCGTGCACTCGACCGCGGCGTGCTGCGGCAGGGTCAGGCGGTGCTGCGCGACGGCGCCGCGGTCGGGGAGACCACGTCGGGAACGTTCTCGCCGACGCTGAAGGTGGGCATCGCGCTGGCGCTGGTCGACTCGTCCGCGGGCCTCGCCGCCGGCGACGAGGTCACCGTCGACGTCCGCGGTCGCGCCTTGCGGTGCGAGGTGGTGGCCCCGCCGTTCGTGCCGCTGCACACCCGGTGACGGACCGGCGCGGGGCGCCCGGTGATACACACTGCTGCAAGGTCGTGCACGGCACTTCGATAGGATTCGGATCATGACTGGTGTCCTAGAATTCACGCGCGTTCCGCATCCCTCACCTGCTTCTGAGCAGGAGCGCGCGCGAGTACTGGCCGCCCCCGGATTCGGGAAGTACTTCACCGACCACATGGTGACGATCGAGTACACCGAGGGCCGGGGTTGGCACGACGCCACCGTCGCGCCGTACGCGCCGCTGCAGGTCGATCCCGCGTCGATGGTCCTGCACTACGGGCAGGCGATCTTCGAGGGCCTCAAGGCGTACCGCCAGCAGGACGGCACGATCGCCTCGTTCCGGGTGTCCGCCAACGCGGACCGGCTGCGCGCGTCCGCGCGCCGCCTCGCGATGCCGGAGCTGCCCGACGAGCTGTTCATCCGGTCGATCACCGAACTGCTCGCCGTCGACGGCGACTGGGTGCCCGCCGCGGGTGGCGAGGACGCCCTGTACCTGCGGCCGTTCATGATCTCCACCGAGGTCGGCCTCGGCGTGCGGCCCGCGAACAGCTACAAGTACCTGCTGATCGCGTCGCCGGCCGGCGCCTACTTCCCGAACGGGGTCAAGCCGGTCAGCGTCTGGCTGTCCACCGAGTACGTCCGGGCCGCACCGGGCGGCACCGGCGCCGCGAAGTTCGCCGGCAACTACGCGGCCTCGCTGGTCGCGCAGGCGCAGGCCGCGGACAAGGGCTGCGACCAGGTCGTCTGGCTCGACGCGATCGAACGCCGCTACGTCGAGGAGATGGGCGGCATGAACCTCTTCTTCGTCTTCGGCTCCGGTTCCGACGCCAGGCTCGTCACCCCCGAGCTGTCCGGGTCGCTGCTGCCCGGCATCACCCGCGACTCGCTGCTCACGCTCGCGGCGGACGCCGGATACGCCGTCGAGGAGCGCAGGATCAGCACCGACGAGTGGCACGAGAAGGCCGCGTCCGGCGAGATCACCGAGGTGTTCGCGTGCGGCACCGCCGCGGTCATCACCCCGGTCGGCTCGGTCAAGTCCGCGGCCGGCGAGTTCAGCATCAGCGGCGGCGAGCCCGGCGAGGTCACGATGGCCCTGCGCGACACCCTCACCGGCATCCAGCGCGGCACCTTCGCCGACACACACGGCTGGATGTCCACGCTGGCCTGAGCGGGCACGCAACGAGTACAGGGCCCCGGGGTGGAGTGATCCGCCCCCCGGGGCCCTGTGCCGTGCCGGCGCGAACCCGGTCGGCGACACCTCACCCGCCGAGCAGGAACCCGATCGCGGTCGCGGCGACGGTCAGCTCGATCGCCGCCCCGAGGACGTCACCGGTCAGGCCGCCGAAGCGATTCGCGCAGTGCCGGGTCAGACCGAGGATCGCCGCCAGCACGACGGCCACGACGACCGGACCCTGCCACCAGCGGTCGGGTACCGCCGTCGCCGCACACCCGATCAGCACCGCCGACCATGCCGCACACACCCAGCGGGACTGGGTACCGACGACCAGCGCGCCGAACCCGGTCGGTGTCGCCGGGGACAGGGCGGACCGGCACGCCAGCACCGCCGCGACCCGTCCCGCGGCGACGGCGAGGACCAGGGCCGCCCACCGGCCGGAATCGGCCAGCGCGCCGAACGAGAGTGCCTGGGCGCCGAGGCAGATCAGCAGGGCGGCGGCCCCGAACGGGCCGACGCCACCGCCGCGCATCACCTCGAGGGCCCGTTCGGGTGGGCCGTAGCAGCCGAGCCCGTCGACGGTGTCGGCCAGTCCGTCGACGTGCATGCCGCGGGTGGCCAGCGCGAGGGCCGCGACGGTCACCAGTCCGGCCAGTGCCTGCGTCAGCGACGCCGCGGTCAGCAGCCAGGCCACGCCGGCCGCGAGGCAGCCGAGCAGGACACCGACGACCGGAGTCGCGGCGAGCGCGCGCCGCCCCGCGGTGCGGTCGATCGGGGGCGCGCCGTCGCGGTGCGGGATCGGGAGCACCGTCAGCCACGACAGCGCCAGCCGCAGCCCGACGAGCACCTCGTCAGTCCGCCGTGGCGTCGGCGTCGGCCACGGTTCCGGTGCTCACCCCGGCGTCCGCGAAGGTCGCCATGTTCGCGAGGGCGGCGATCGCGCCCTGCAGCACCGGCAGCGCGACGACGGCGCCGGAGCCTTCCCCGAGTCGCATCCCGAGGTCGAGGATCGGATCGAGCCGCAGGTGCCGCAGCGCGAGCGCGTGAGCGGGTTCCGTCGAACGGTGTCCGGCGACCCACCAGTCGCGCGCGCCGGGCGCGAGCTCCTCCGCGACCATCGCCGCCGCGGTCACCACGACGCCGTCGACGATCACCGGGGTGCGGCGCACCGCGGCCTGCGCGAGGAACCCCGCCATCGCCGCCAGGTCGGCGCCGCCGCCGATCCGCAGCAGCGCGACCGGGTCGGCGACGTCGCCGCGCACCCGGCGCATCGCGTCCCGGATCGCGGCGGTCTTGCGGATCCAGCCCGCGTCGTCGACGCCGGTGCCGCGCCCGACCGCGGCGACCGGTTCGGTGTCGGTGAGCGCCGCGATCAGCACGGTCGCCGGCGTGGTGTTGCCGATGCCCATCTCGCCCGCGATCAGCAGGTCGGCGCCCGCGTCGACCTCCTCGTCGGCGATCGCCTTTCCGGCTTCGATCGCGCGCACCGTCTCGTCCTGGGTCAGCGCGTCCTCGCGGTCGATCGCGCCACTGGACCGGCGCACCTTGAACCGGGAGACGATCGGGTCGGTGTCGGCGTCGACCGCCATGTCGACGACCCGCACGCCGGCGCCGGTCGTCGTCGCGAGCGCGTTGACCGCCGCCCCGCCCGCGAGGAAGTTCGCGACCATCTGCGCGGTCACCTCCGCCGGATACGCGGACACACCGTGCCGGGCGATGCCGTGGTCGCCGGCGAACACCACGACCCGGGGCCGGGCGAACGCCCGCGGCGGGCACTCGCCCTGGCAGGCCGCGACCCATCCGCCGAGGGACTCGAGGCGACCGAGGGAGCCGGCCGGCTTGGTCAGCTGGGCCTGGCGGGCGTCGGCGGCGGCGCGGACCGTCGGAGACGGCGCCACCACCGGGTCGAACGCGACGCCGGTCGTCTCGCCGGGCTCGGGTGTCGGGTTCGATTCCGTTGTCACAGTGCGCCTTTCGCGTAGAAGCTCGTCGGGGAGGTCACTTCAGCCGGAGGGGCAGTCCCGCGACCGCGAGATGCACCTCGTCACACACCTGTGCCAGCCGGCCGTTGAGTGCGCCGATCTCGTCCCGGAACAGCCGGCCCGATCGGGTTTCGGGAATCACCCCGAGCCCGACCTCGGGGCTGACGAGTACGAGTGTGCTCCGGTACCCGGCGACCGCGTCGACCAGGTCGTCGCAGCGCGGGCCGATGGTGCCGCGGGGCGCGTCCCAGCCGTCGGCGTCGTCGAGTTCCGCGGTCAGCCAGGTGCCCAGGTCGTCGACGAGGGTCGGCGGTCCGTCGCTGCGCAGGATCGCGGCCAGGCCGGGCCCCGCCGCAGACTCGACCGTCGACCAGTGCGCCGGTCGGCGGCGGCGGTGTTCGTCGATCCGGGCGTTCCAGTCGCCGTCGGCCGGGTCGATGCGGGCAGTGGCGACATACCGGACGTCGCCGCCCGGCATCAGCGCCTCCGCGTGGCCGGACTTGCCGGAGCGGGTTCCACCGAGGACCAGGATCCGAAGCGCGGGGGCGGGCACGAGGTAGACCGTATCCAATGCCGCCGGCGAGGGCGCCCCCGCATCGGGCCGGTCGCGGTGTCGCGGTGCGGCGGCCGGTGGACTCAGACCGCGTCGCCGGGGGAGACCTGCGGGGCAGGCGCACGCATCTTGCGGATCTGCGACGCGCGGACGAAGGCGTACCAGCCGAGCTTGAAGCCGCCGTCGAGCGTGTCCGGGAAGCGTTCCCGCACCTTGTTGTTGATCTGTCGGCCCATGATCACGCCCTCGATCGCCATGAACAGCATCATCACGAACATGCCGAGCGTGACGATCGCCTGCAGCGACGGATTGAGGAACATCGCCATGATCAGCAGCACCGCGAGCGGCATGAACAGACCGACCAGGTGACGGCGCGAGTCGACGAGGTCTCGGACGTACGCCCGGACCGGACCCTTGTCACGGGGCAGCAGGTACTTGTCCTCGCCGGCCAGCATCCGGGCCCGGCGATCCGCGGCGTCGGCGCGGCGCTCGGACGCCGCGGCCTTGCGCTCCTCCTTCGTGCCCCGGCCCTGCTTGCGCCGGGCACGCGCCTCCTTCGCCGTCAGCGGGGCGGGCGCGACCGGCCCGCGGCGCTTGCCCTCCGCATCGCGGCGGCTCGGAGTCGGGCGGCCCTTGCCCTCGGTGATCGCCGACGAGCGGGTCGTCGCATCGGTCGGCTCGGTGGCGGTCGGCTCGTCGACCCCGTTGTTCCCGTTGTCGGAATTGTCGGGGTTACCTCGGCGCAGCAGTTTCACTCCACCAGGCTACTTGCTGGGCCGACCCGGCCACGACCCCGCTCCGGTGCACGCGAGGCCCGGCGCAGGCGCCGCGCATACACTCGCGCGATGCGTGTGCTGATCGCGCCCGACTCGTTCGGCGACACCCTCACCTCGGTCGAGGCGGCCGCCGCGATCGCCGCAGGCTGGCGGCGTGCCCGGCCCGACGACGACCTGGTCCCGGCGCCGCAGTCGGACGGCGGCCCCGGATTCGTCGACGTCCTGTCCGTGCGAGGTGGACGCGTGCACGCCGCGACGGTGTCGGGTCCGCTGGGCGCCCCGGTCGTCGCCCGATGGCTGCACCTCGGCGACGTCGCCTACCTCGAATCCGCGCAGGCCTGCGGTCTGCACCTGCTCGGCCGCGCCCCCGACCCGCAGACCGCGGTCGCCGCGCACAGCACCGGGGTCGGGGAACTCGTCGCGGCGGCCGCCGACGCAGGCGCGGGCACCGTCGTCGTCGGACTCGGCGGCAGCGGCTGCACCGACGGCGGCCGCGGACTGGTCGGGGCGCTCGGCGGCACGGTCGACGCCGCCGGGCTCGCGGCCGCGCGGGACCGGCTGTGCGGGATCCGGCTGATCGCCGCCACGGACGTCGAGAACCCCCTGCTCGGGCCGAGCGGCGCCGCCGCGGTGTTCGGGCCGCAGAAGGGCGCCGACCCCGACGCGCTCGACCTCCTCGAACGCCGCAACACCGACTGGGCCCGGACCCTCGACGCGGTCGCGCCGCGGCCGGTGTCCGGGCGGGCGGGCGCAGGCGCGGCCGGAGGGATCGGCGCCGCGCTGCTGGCGCTGGGCGCCGATCGTCGCTCCGGTGCCGAGGTCGTCGCGGACCTGACCGGCCAGGACGCGCTGCTGTCGGCCGCCGACCTCGTGATCACCGGCGAGGGCCGGTTCGACCACCAGTCGCTCGGCGGGAAGGTCGCCGTCGCGGTGGCGCGGGCCGCGCGCAGGCAGGGAACCGCGGTGCTGGTCCTGGCCGGACAGGTGGCCGTCGACCCCGCCGACCCCGACGTCGCCGTCCTCGGTCTGCGCGGCCTCCACTCGGTCGCCGAGCACGCCGGCGGCGTGCAGATCGCGCTCGACGACGCGGCCCGCTCGCTCGCCGCGCTGGCGGAGACCGTCGCCGGGCGCTGGTGAGACCCGAGAAAGGTGAGGGCCTCGGCGGGAATAGCGCCCCGGAGAGTACGGTTGAATCGTTCACGGGTTTTGGTACGAGCGAACAGGGAGAGCCCATGACAGTGCAGAACGAGAGCGCCGCGGTGCAGAACGACGGCGCCGTGCAGGACGAGGCTGCGCACAAGGTCGTCATGACCGACGCGGCCGCGGCCAAGGCCAAGGCTCTGCTCGACCAGGAGGGGCGCACCGACCTGTCCCTGCGTATCGCCGTCCAGCCCGGTGGCTGCGCCGGTCTGCGCTACCAGCTGTTCTTCGACGACCGCACCCTCGACGGTGACCTGGTCGTCGACTTCGGCGGCGTCAACCTCGCGGTCGACCGGATGAGCGCGCCGTACGTCGAGGGCGCCACGATCGACTTCGTCGACTCCATCGAGAAGCAGGGCTTCACGATCGACAACCCGAACGCCACCGGCTCCTGCGCCTGTGGCGATTCGTTCAACTGATCGTCCGCACCACCTGATCCGGCGCGGCACCCGTCCAGGGTGTCGCGCCGGAGGCGTGTCCGGGTCACGGGCCGGGCGGGTAGCGTGGTGGCTTTGCAGTGCACCGTCGAACTGAAAGGTCCCACGCGTGACAATCGCGGTCACCGGTTCCATCGCCACCGATCACCTGATGCGTTTTCCCGGGCGCTTCGCCGACCAGCTGATCGCCGACCAGCTGCAGCACATCTCGCTGAGCTTCCTCGTCGACGACCTCGTCGTCCGCCGCGGTGGCGTCGGCGGCAACATCGCCTTCGCGATGGGCGTGCTCGGCGGATCGCCGCTGCTGGTCGGGGCCGTCGGAGCCGACTTCGCCGAATACCGCGGCTGGCTCGAGAAGCACGGCGTCGACTGCACCGCGGTCCGGGTGTCGCAGACCGCGCACACCGCCCGCTTCGTCTGCACCACCGACGAGAACATGGCACAGATCGCGTCGTTCTACCCGGGTGCGATGAGCGAGGCCCGCGACATCTCCCTCGCCGATCTGCCCTCCGGTGTCGACCTCGTCCTGGTCGGCGCGAACGACCCGGCCGCGATGGCCCGCCACACCGAGCAGTGCCGCGAGCTGGGACTGCCGTTCGCCGCGGACCCGTCACAGCAGCTCGCCCGGCTCTCCGGTGCGGAGGCGCGGGAACTGATCGGCGGGGCGACGTACCTGTTCACCAACGAGTACGAGTGGGCGCTGCTGCTGCAGAAGACCGAGCTGACCGAGCGGGAGATCGCCGAGCAGATCGGGCTGCGGGTCACCACGCTCGGCGCCAAGGGCGTCGAGATCGTGGACCGCGAGGGCAACTTCGTCCGGGTCGGTGTCGTGCCGGAGAAGGCGAAGGTCGACCCGACCGGAGTCGGTGACGCGTTCCGGGCCGGCTTCCTGACCGGCCAGAGCGCCGGGCTGAGCATCGAGCGGTCGGCACAGCTGGGGTCCCTCGTCGCGGTGCTCGTCCTCGAGACCGTCGGCACCCAGGAGTGGACCCTCGACCGCGACGACGCGGTCAAGCGACTGTCCGAGGCCTACGGCCCGGAGGCCGCCGACGAGATCGGTGCGCTGCTGAAGTAGGCGGCCGACGCGGCGCCGCACCCGTCCGCGCAACACGAAAGGCCCCGCCCGAAACTCGGGCGGGGCCTTTCCGTTGGTTGACGTGCGCTAGACGTGGACCGGGTACACCGGCTCCTGGATCTGCGGCACGATCCGGTTCTCGACGAAGATGCCGTGCCAGACCATGAAGCACAGCACCGTCCACAGCCGGCGGCTGTGATCCGACCCGCCGTCGCGGTGCTCGTTCAGCATCGCCGCGACCGCGGCCTTGTCGACGATGTGATCGGTCTGCGAGTCGGCGATCTGCTGGTGGGCCCAGTCGAACAGTTCGGTGCCCCGCAGCCAGTGCCGGAGCGGGACCGGGAACCCGAGCTTGGCCCGGTGCAGCACGTGCGGCGGGACGATGCCCTCCAACGCCTGGCGCAGCGCGTACTTCGTCGTCTGCTTGGTGATCTTCTGGTCCAGCGGGACCCGCGACGCGACGTCGAAGACCTCGGTGTCGAGGAACGGCACCCGCAGCTCGAGCGAGTTCGCCATCGTCATCTTGTCGGCCTTGACGAGGATGTCGCCGCGCAGCCACGTGAACAGGTCCAGGTGCTGCATCCGGGCGACCGGATCCCAGCCGGCCGACTGCGCGTAGATCGGCGCGGTGACGTCGCGGTGTGTCCACTCGGGCCGGAAGTCGCGCAGCACCGACCGCAGCTGGGCGTCGCTGAAGCTGCGCGCGTTGCCGTAGTAGCGCTCCTCGAGGGTCATCGAGCCACGGTGCAGCAGACTCTTGCCGCGGGTGCCCTCGGGGATCCGTTCCGAGAGCTTCCCCGCGGCCCGGCGCAACGGCTTCGGCAGGAACTCGAACGGCTTGAGCGACAACGGTTCCCGGTAGATCGTGTAGCCGCCGAACAGCTCGTCGGCACCCTCGCCGGACAGCACCACCTTGACGTGCTTGCGCGCCTCCTTCGCGACGAACCACAGCGGCACCAGCGCCGGATCCGCGACCGGATCGTCGAGGTACCAGATGATCTCGGGGATCGCGGCCGCGAACTCCGCCGGGGAGACGACCTTGACGACGTGGCGGGCGCCGATCGCGGCGGCGGACTCGGCGGCGACGTCGACCTCCGAGTAGCCCTCGCGCTCGAAGCCGGTGGTGAACGTGATCAGGTTGGGGTTGTGCCGCATCGCCAGCGCCGCGATCGCGGTCGAGTCGATGCCGCCCGACAGGAACGAGCCGACGGTGACGTCCGCGCGCATGTGCTTGGCGACCGAGTCCTCGAGCGCCGCGGCGATCTCCCGGTACCGCGACTGCTCGGAGCCCGGCGCGAACGGCCGGACCGGGAACCGCGGAGCGAAGTAGCGGGTGATCCGCGGCGCCTCGCCCGGCCGGACCCAGGCGTACGACCCGGACTCGAGGCGTCGGATCGCGGCGTGCAGCGTCTCCGGCTCCGGCACGTACTGCAGCACCGTGTAGTGCTCGATCGCCCGCGGATCGAGGTCGGTGCCGATGCCGATCACGTCGGCGAGTTCGAGCAGGCTCTTCTTCTCGCTGCCGAACGCGGTGCCCGCGCTGCCCGTCGCGAGGAACAGCGGCTTGATGCCGAACGGGTCGCGGGCGATGAACAGCTCCCGCTTCTCGGTGTCCCAGATCGCGAACGCGAACATGCCGCGCAGCCGCCGCACCGCGTCCGCTCCCCAGTGGTGGAACGCCGCGACGATGGCCTCGCTGTCACCCTCGGTGGTGAACCGGGCGCCGTGGTCGCGCGCCAGTTCCTCGCGCAGCTCCAGGTAGTTGTAGATCTCGCCGTTGAACGTCAGCGCGTACCGGGTCGGATTGTCCGCCGGACCCCAGCGCAGCGGCTGGTGCGAGTGCTCGATGTCGATGATGGAGAGACGGTTGAAACCGAACACGAGATCGTCGTCGTGCCAGGTGCCGTGCTCGTCGGGTCCCCGATGCCGCAGGCAGTGCATCGCGGCGTCGACCCGTGAGACGGCGTCCTCGTTGGTTCCGTCCGAGGTCAGTAACCCGAGCAGTCCACACACAGCGTCCAGTACCTCAATTCGCTTCCAGGGGAACCCACACCCGCGTGAGCAGGTGTGGAGGGAGTTGCCGATTGATTCTGCCGAGTATGCCGCAGACTCGCCGAACCGCTGGGTGTGACCCGGGGATGGATAGGAGCCGGCTTTGGTCTACGCTGCGTAGTATTCGGGTGTCCCGCAGGGCTGCCCCTATCAATTTTGCGGCGATCAGGAAGGCGTGAACGTGGCGCAGAGTCGGATCCTTCGGCGAGCGGGGCTAGCGGTCTCATTGGGGCTGGCCGCCATGCTGCTGTCGGGATGTTCGATCGACAATTCGGTGCTTCGCTTCGGCTGGCCGTCGGGCATCACTCCGCAGGCTGAGCGGATGCGTGAACTGTGGACCTGGTCGGTCATCGCCGCCCTGTTCATGGGCGTGATCGTGTGGGGCCTGACGTTCTGGGTGGTCATCTTCCACCGGAAGAAGAAGGACTCCCCGGAGTTCCCGCGGCAGACGGCCTACAACGTGCCGCTCGAGCTCTTCTACACCGCGGTGCCGTTCGTCATCATCGCGGTCCTGTTCTACTTCACCGTCGTCGTGCAGAACTACGTCACGGAGAAGAAGGACAACCCGAACGTCGTCGTCGACGTGACCGCCTACCAGTGGAACTGGAAGTTCGGTTACCGCAGCATCGAGGTCGGGGACGGTACCGCCAAGTACGACGGCGTCGACGTCGCCGCCCAGGCCGCGGCCGAGGCGCCCGCCGAGGAGCAGATCATCCACGGGCACCAGGTTCCGGGCCCGCTGGCCGGCAAGAGCGAGAACGACCTGTCGTACCTGCGTTACGACACCATCGAGACCGTCGGCACGAGCACCGAGATCCCGGTCCTCGTCCTGCCGACCGGCAAGCGCATCGAGTTCCACCTCGCCGCGGCCGACGTCATCCACGCGTTCTGGGTGCCGGAGTTCCTGTTCAAGCGGGACGTCATGCCGAACCCGGCGGAGAACCACTCCGACAACGTCTTCCAGATCAGCGAGATCCAGAAGGAAGGCGCGTTCGTCGGCCGCTGCGCCGAGATGTGCGGCACCTACCACGCGATGATGAACTTCGAGGTCCGCGCCGTCAGCCCGGAGAAGTTCGCCAAGTACATCGAGCTGCGCAAGCCGGTGGGCCAGGGCGGCGAGGCGATGAGCAATGCCGAGGCGCTGGCCGCGATCGGCGAGTCGCCGGTGGCGACGTCGACGACCCCGTTCAACACGGACCGGACCTACCGCCAGGCCACCCAGGTCCTCGAGGGCGAGTACCAGTAAGCCGTCCCGACGGCGCCGAGACATCCCGTGCTCCGGCACGGAACGACCTAGCAAACCGCTGAAGGACGAGCTGATATGAAGATCGAAGCGAAGCTCTTCGAGATCTTGACGGTGTTTTTCATCTTCATCGGAATCGTGTACGGCGTCTTCACCGCCGTGTCGAGGACGGGGATCGAGTGGGCCGGCGTCACCGCGCTGGCGCTGACGGCCGGGCTGAGCCTGATCATCGGCACCTACTTCCGGTTCGTGGCCCGTCGCCTCGACACCCGGCCGGAGGACTACGAGGAGGCCGAGATCTCGGACGGCGCGGGCGACCTGGGCTTCTTCAGCCCGGGCAGCTTCTGGCCGATCCTGGTCGCCGGTGCGGCCGCGTTCACGGCGGTGTCGCTGGCCTTCTTCCAGCCGTGGATGATCGTGGTCGGTGCCGCGCTGGTGATCGCGTCCGCCGCCGGTCTGGTCTTCGAGTACCACATCGGGCCCGAGAAGCACTGACCCAACCCCGAGCGCCGCGGGCGCCACACCCCGAGTGGGTGTGGCGCCCGCGGCGTTTCGGCGTCTCTGCCATACTCTGGCGACACGTTCACGAAACCGGACATGCCGGACGGGACCCCCGCCGCGCCCGGTCCCGGTCGGCGGTGGGGGAGAGCAATGACATCCACAGCACCGGCGCCGGCCGCACCGCCGGACCGCCGCGCGGCGACACCGCCCGGGCCCGTCGTCCTGACCGTCGTCGTGCTCGCGGTCGCCGCGCTGGTCGTGCTGGTCTCGGACTGGTGGCCGGGGTCGCGCAACACGACGGACTTCGACCGGCTCTTCTTCGGCGGTGTCGCCGTGCTCGTGCTGCTCGTCACCGGGCTGGTGTGGGCGATCAAGGCCCTGTACGTCCTCGGGCGGGATCGCACGTGGTCGTGGTGGATCGCCGCGGCACCGGCGGTCGTTGTCGCCGGTGCGGCCGTCGCGGCCGTGCTCCCGATTCCCGACTTCGAGTCCGCGCGGCCCGAGTTCGACGGGTACGTGCGTGCCCTTCCGGACGATCCCGCCTACCGGGCCGAGGGCGTCCGGCTCGGCGGGATCGAGATCGCCCACGTGCACCGGGGACCCGACGGGGGCGTGTATTTCCAGGACGACGACGGCACCTTCCTGTCCGTCTCGTCGGGCTGGGTGTACTCACCCGACCGCGCCCCGGTCGGCCGTGACGACTTCACCGCCACCCCGCTCGGAGACGGCTGGTACAGCTACACGGAGGTCTGGCGGGACTGATCGGCCGGGACCCCGCGTCCCCGGCGATCGGGACACCCGACCCTTCCGGTCGGGACGCGGCGCGCGACACCGTCGTCGGGTGAGCGGAGCCGGGGGAGTGGACGCGGCTGATCGTCGCGCTGCCCGAGCGGCAGCGGTGCGTGCTACGGATGCGTGTGGTGTGGGGGCTGTCCGCGGAGGAGACGGCGCACCTGCTGGGTGTGGACGCCCCGACGGTCCGGTTGGTTCAGCACCGTGCACTGAACACGCTGCGTCGACGCATGCGGGTGGCCCGCGATCCGCTCGCCCGACTCGGTGGGAGCGACCCGTCGGTGCCCGGGTCGGCCGCGTCAGCGGGGCCGGGCGCGCTGGGGGCGCGTCGCCGCGATCCCGCGCACCGGACACCCTCGTCCCCGCGTGGGGTCGAGGGGCAGGGGCCCGCACAATGCCCGCACGCGTGCCGTCGTGGACGCTTGCGGGCCCTGTGCCTGCGACCGCGGCGCGAGCCGGTCCGCACAACGGGAAAGGCCCCGAACCCCGTGAGGGGTTCGGGGCCTTTCCCGTTGTACGAGCTGCGTCGGATCAGTGCTCGGCGTCGTCCTTCGAGGGCGTTCCGCCGTTCGCCTTGTCCTGGTACGCCGCGAGAATCGCGAGCTGGTCGTGCTCCTTCTCGTGCGCATCCGCGACCAGCGCGGCCGACTGCTCCGGCGGGTCGGCGACGAGCAGGCTGCCCGAGCCGGGCTTGCCGGCCGAACCGAGCTTGTTCATCTTCTTCGGCACCGCGGCGCCCTGGTACTCCAGCGGGATCGGGTGTCCGTGGTCGTCGACCGGCCCGAGCGGCTGGTGCACCTCGATGTACTCGCCGTGCGGGAGACGCTTGATGACGCCGGTCTCGATGCCGTGCTCGAGCACCGCACGGTCGCTGCGCTGCAGACCAATGCAGAACCGGTAGGTGACGAAGTAGGCGATCGGGGGCAGCACGACGATGCCGATGCGGCCCATCCACGTCGTCGCGTTGATGGAGATGTCGAACTTGTACGCGATGATGTCGTTGACACACATGACGGTCAGGATCGCGTAGAAGGTCAGGGCCATCGCGCCGATCGAGGTGCGAACCGGAACGTCACGCGGACGCTGCAGCAGGTTGTGGTGCGCGTCGTCCTTGGTGAGCTTCTTCTCGATCCACGGGTAGGCGATCAGCACGGTGAACACCAGACCCATGATCAGCGCGACCGCGAACACGGCGGGCACGGTGTACCGGCCGAACGGGTAGATCTCCCACGCCGGCCACAGTCGGGCCATGCCGTCGGTCCACATCATGTAGATGTCGGGCTGGCTGCCCGCGGACACCTGCGACGGGTTGTACGGACCGATGTTCCAGATCGGGTTGATCTGCAGCACGCCGCCCATCACGGCCAGGATGCCGAAGGTGAACGCGAAGAACGCGCCACCCTTGAGGGCGAACACCGGGAGGATCCGGACACCGACGACATTGCCCTCGGTGCGGCCGGGGCCGGGGAACTGCGTGTGCTTCTGGTACCAGACCAGCGCCAGGTGGGCGCCGATCAGGGCCAGGATGATGCCCGGGACGAGCAGCACGTGCGCGACGTACAGGCGGGGGATGATCAGGGTGCCGGGGAAGTCGCCGTCGAAGATCAGGAACTGCAGCCAGCTGCCGACGATCGGGACCGACAGCGTGATGCCGGACAGCGCGGCCCGCAGGCCGGTGCCGGACAGCAGGTCGTCGGGCAGCGAGTAGCCGAAGAAGCCCTCGAACATCGCCAGGATCAGCAGCAGGCAGCCGATGACCCAGTTCGCCTCGCGCGGGCGCCGGAACGCGCCGGTGAAGAAGATGCGCAGGAGGTGGACGATGATCGACGCGGCGAACATCAGCGCCGCCCAGTGGTGGATCTGCCGGACGAACAGGCCACCGCGCACCTCGAAGGAGAGGTCGAGGGTGGTCGCGTAGGCCCGCGACATCTCGACGCCGCGCAGCGGCTGGTAGGCGCCGTTGTAGACGACCTCCGCCATCGACGGGTCGAAGAACAGCGTCAGGTAGACGCCCGAGATGAGCAGGATGACGAAGCTGTACAGCGCGATCTCACCGAGCATGAAAGACCAGTGAGTCGGGAAGACCTTGTTGATCTGCTTGCGCATACCGGCCGCGAGGTGGTACCGCGAGTCCAGGTTCTCGCCGGCCTTCGCGGCGTGTGCTGCGGCCTTGGACTGGCCGCCAGTGATGGTTGTCATGAACGACGCTCCCAGAATCCGGGGCCGAGGGCCTCGACGAAGTCACCGTTGGCGACGAGGAAGCCCTCCTTGTTGACTGTAATCGGCAACTGGGGCAGGGCGCGAGCGGCGGGTCCGAAGATCGGCTTTCCGTACTGCAGTGCGTCGAACTGCGACTGGTGGCACGGGCAGAGGATCCGGTTGGTCTGCTGCTCGTACAGCGACGTCGGGCAGCCGAGGTGCGTGCACAGCTTCGAGTACGCCCAGTAGTCGCCGAAGTTGAAGCTCTCCTGACCCTTGCGCCTGACGGCGCGGTCGCTGTCCTCGGTGCGCAGACGGATCAGCATGACCGGGTTGTCGGCGCGCTTCAGAGCGTGCGCGAGGGCGCGCTCGTCGTGGCGCTCGGACTCACGGAACGGGAAGACCGTCTCCATCGCGCCGGCGTCGAGGTCCTCCGGGCGCACCAGGACGATGTCCTCGGGACGGCCGGTGTAACGACGCAGGTAGATGGTCTCGCCGGGGAAGTTCGGGGTCCACCCGGAGGTCCACAGGTCCGACTTGTCGCCCTTGGCCCACGGGTTCTTGATCAGACCGCCGAGCGGCATGATCGCCATGATGCCGAGCGCGCCGGCACCGAAACCGAGGGACCGCTTGATCAGCTTGCGGCGACCGAGCGTCGAGGTCTCCAGCGAATCGCTGAGCTCGGCGACGATGGTCCTGCGGTCGACCTCCGCGGAGCCGCCGGCGTCGTGGCGGTCCTGGATCGACACCTCTTCGGGGATGAACTTCTTCGTGAACAGCACCGCGCCGACACCGACACCGAGGATGGCCAGACCCATGGTCAGGCCGATCAGCGGGGTGTACAGGCTGTACATGCCGTAGCCCTCTTCGCCCATGCCCTTGTACTCCCAGGGCCAGAAGAGGTAGATCGCGATGAACGCGACCGCAGAGATGCCGGCGAGCGTGAACCAGTAGGCGACGGCGCGCTCGGCGCGCTTCTCGGCCTTGGTGCCCTTGACCGACCAGCGTTCGCGGCGGAACGCGACGTCGACCCCGTCGAGGTTGGTGCCCAGTTTGACGAGATCGTCGCGACTCATCGCGTCGAGCTCCTCCGGGGTGTGGTTCTTCGGCGTGTCGCCGTGACCGGCGTCGCTCATGACCTTGCTCCGATCCACAGTGCTGCGCCGACAACGGCGACGATTCCGATGACCCACATGGCCATGCCCTCAGACGCCGGACCGAAGCCGCCGAGGCCGTAGCCGCCGGGGTTCTTGGTCTCGCTGGCGGACTTGATGTAGGCGATGATGTCGCGCTTCTCGTCGGGGCTCAGCTGCCGGTCGGAGAACTTCGGCATGTTCTGGGGGCCGGTGACCATCGCCTGGTAGATCTGCTGCTCGGTCGGCGGATCCAGCGGCGGCGCGAACTTACCGGAGGACAGCGCGCCGCCCCGGCCGGTGAAGTTGTGGCACGACGCGCAGTTCAGCCGGAACAGCTCGCTGCCGCGGGCGATCTCGTCGCCGCGCAGCGAGGTGCTCGCGACCTCGCCGCTCGGGTCCCGCACGACGGTCGGTCCGCCGCCGTTGGCCTGGACGAAGGCGCCGAGCGCGTCGATCTGGCCGGCGTCGAACTTCGGCGGCTTGCGCATGATCTGGGCCTCGTTGCGGGCCGCGGGCATGCGGCCGGAGGAGACCTGGAAGTAGACGGCGGCCTCACCGACACCGATCAGGCTGGGGCCGCGGTCCTGCACACCCTGCAGGTTGGCGCCGTGGCAGGTGACGCAGGAGGTGTCGTACAGCTGCTTGCCCTCGCGGATCAGCGCTGACGCATCGTCGGACGCGGTGGCAACCTGCGGCGTCGGGGTCAGTGCCGACGCGAGGAAGCCTGCGCCGACGAGTCCCATCATCAGGATCAGGGCGCCGGTGATGCGGCGACGAACCTTGCGCTGACGACGGGCTTTCGTTGCAGTCGCATGGTCGGCGGCTGCGGAAGGGGGGGATGAACTCATCTGTATCCCTTTGATCTCGCGGGGACGGACTGAACGGACTGGGCTGGGTACTGCGTTCAGCTTCTAACGGATGAAATAGATGGTGGCGAACAGGCCGATCCACACGATGTCGACGAAGTGCCAGTAGTACGAGACAACGATCGCTGCGGTTGCCTGGGCAGGCGTGAACTTGCTGACCTTGGTTCGCACGAGCAGGAAGACGAAGGCCACCAGACCGCCGATCACGTGCAGGCCGTGGAAGCCGGTGGTCATGTAGAAGACCGAGCCGTACGCGCTGCTCGACAGCGTCGTGCCCTCGTGCACCAGGTGGTAGTACTCGTAGGCCTGACCGGCGACGAAGAAGATGCCCATCACGAGGGTGAGGACGTACCAGCGGCGCAGGCCGAAGACGTCACCCTTCTCGGCGGCGAAGACGCCCATCTGGCAGGTGAACGACGAGGCCACGAGCACCGCGGTCACCGGCACGGCGAGTGTCAGGTTCAGCTCGGTGGGCTCCGGCGGCCAGTTGCCGTGCGCCTGCGCGCGCGCGACAAAGTACATCGCGAACAAACCAGCGAAGAACATCAGCTCGCTGGACAGCCAGACAATGGTGCCGACGCTGACCATGTTCGGCCGGTTCAGCGAGTGCACCCTCTGGGTGATTGCGGATCCTTGGGTCCCTACTGCGCTCGTCACAGAAGGAAGTATGACGCCTTGTCGTAAGCGAGCGGAACCCGGGTCCGTCCTGGGCGCGTCGTGTCCGTGTTCCAGTATGCCCGAGCCCGTGATTGTGCAGGTCGGCGCTCGTGGGACGCTGTCCGCATGACTCGAGCGCGGTGGTGGCACAACCTCTTCCGGCGTCGTCGGACGGTCCCCCTGGACCGGGACCGGGAGGACCTGGTCGTGGTCGCGTCGAGCTACGACGACGTCGAGGCGTGCAGTGCCGCGCTCGACCGCGCGGCCGCCGCGGACCCGCGGTGGATCCAGGACGCGGAGGCCGTCCTCCGGCACCACCTCCGGTTGCCGGCCGAGGGTGTCGACGCCGCGGTCGCGCTCGCCGCGCAGGACGGGTACACGGTGTCCCGCGACCCCCGGCAGGCGCCGGTCGCCGCGAGCGGGGACGAACTGGTCGCGGTCGTGCTGCAGCGCACCCAGGTGCTCGACGCCCTGCACTGCTCCCAGGAGCGGTCCCGGATGGCCGGGTTGGCGCAACGGGCCGGTGGCACCGTCCTGGGCTGGGACGCGCTGCAGCCGCCGCCGAATCCGGTTGCCGGTGCTGACTAAACTGCTGACCGATTCGATGCAGCGATGACGAGACAAGAGGCGGTTGGTATGGGGACTTGGCCCGAGGTGCTCGGTGCACTGACGGACGGACGTGATCTCGACGCGGCCACCGCCTCGTGGGCGATGGGCGAGATCATGTCGGACAACGCCACCCCCGCCCAGATCGCCGCGTTCGGCGTCGCGTTGAAGATGAAGGGCACCACGCCGGCCGAGGTGACCGGTATCGCCGACGCGATGCTCGCGCACGCCCGCACCCTCGACCTCGACACCGGCGACTCCGCCGCGGGCAACACCGATGCCGTCGACATCGTCGGCACCGGCGGCGACCGGCAGCACACCGTCAACATCTCGACGATGGCGTCGGTCGTGGTCGCGGCCGCCGGGGTTCGGGTGGTCAAGCACGGGAACCGGGCCGCGTCCTCGAAGAGCGGCGGCGCCGACGTGCTCGAGGCGCTCGGGGTCCGGATCAACCTCGACCCGGACGCGGTTGCGACGTGCGTGCGTGAGGTCGGGATCGGGTTCTGCTTCGCGCCGACCTTCCATCCCGCATTCCGGTTCACCTCCGGACCCCGCAAGGAGATCGGGATCCCGACCGTGTTCAACGTGCTCGGGCCGCTGACGAACCCGGCCCGGCCGCGCGCCGGGTTGATCGGGTGCGCGTTCGCGGACCTGCAGCCGGTGCTCGCCGGCGTGCTCGCCGGCCGCGGGGTGTCCGCGCTGGTCGTCCGCGGCGACGACGGCCTCGACGAGATCACCACCTCGACCACGAGCACGGCGTTCGTCGTCGGCGGCGGCACGGTTCGCGAAGCGCGTATCGACCCGACCGAACTGGGGATCGAGCGGGTTCCGCTGGACGCGTTGCGCGGCGGAGATGCCGAGGCGAACGCGCTGATCGCCCGGGCGGTGCTCGCGGGTGAGCGCGGCGCCGTCCACGACGCGGTGGTGCTCAACGCCGGCGGTGCCATCGCCGCCTACCACGGCCTGGGCGGCAACCTGAACGAGGCGCTGAAGGCCGGAATGGCGCGCGCTGTCGAGGTCATCGACAACGGTGCGGCGGCCGCGCTGCTCGACCGCTGGGTCGCCGTGAGCGAGCGGCTCGCCGGCTGACCGCGTCGCACCCCCGCGACGGGAGCCGCCGCCCGGTCGACCGGGCGGCGGCTCCCGCCGTTCACTCGCCGATGGAGAACGCGGCCTCGACGTCGGCGCTCGCGTAGGACCGGAACGCGATGTGGGTGGTGGTGCGCAGAACGCCGGCCACCTTGTTGATCGAGCCGGTGACGACGTCCGCGATCTGCTCGTGGTCGCGGACCTTGACGATCGCGATGAGATCGACGTCGCCCGCACACGAGTACACCTCGGAGACCCCGGCGATGTCGGCGACGGCCTGGGCGGTCTCGGGGATCCGGTTCGCCTCGGCGTGAATGAGGACGATGGCGTTGATCATCTCGCTCCTTGTATGTAAAGCGTGCGGCGTGTGTAAAGGGTGCGGCACCTGTCGGCGGCGGCATGGAGCACCGCGTGCGCTTGTCGCCCGATCAGACTAGGACGCCGCACCGCGCGCGAGCGCACACCACCTCTGCCACGCGCCCGCGCCGCGGGCGGGCTCCGCGTACCCGTCACTGGTGCGCACGATCCGCGTGCCCGGGGAGTCCAACCAGCTCGCGAGCAGCCCGACCTCACCCGCGGTGGCCCCCCGCAGCGGCGACGGTTCCGGGAGCACCGTTTCCGCGGCCAGTGTCAGGGCGTCGACGACCGGCATCGGGGGCACACCGCGTGGCGCGACCCCGGCCGAGGCGAGCCGGCCGGCGCGGACCACGGCGAACTCCCAGCCCCCGCCGTCCCGTGGCCGGGCGGCGACCAGTTCGTCGATCGCGGCGACCGCGGCGAGCCGCTGGGCGCGACGCAACGCGGTGCCGAGGGCAGCGGTACGGTCCCGCAGCCGGGCCGCGCTCTCGAACAGTTCGGCGGCGGCCAGCTCGTCGATCCGGGACCGCAGCCGGCGCAGTGGGGCGTCGTCGGTGCCGCGAATCAGGGCCCGCACCGCCGCGACCGCCGCACCGTACCGCTCGGGTGTCTGCGGGTCGGAGCCGGCCGGGCAGCCGCCGACGACGCCGTCCGGACAATCCGGTCCGTGCACCTGGTCGCGTCGAATCTTCTTGGTGCAGTTTCGAATCCGGCACACGTCGGTGATCGTCGCGGCGACGTCGGCCGCGTCGGTGCGATTCGTGAACGGTCCGAGGGAGTCGGCGTCGGCGCGCCGGGTGATCGACAGCCGGGGAAACGGCTCGTCGGTCAGGGTGATCCACCACGCCCGCTTGGGGAACTTCGAGCGCCGGTTGTACGGAGGCGCGTGGGCGGCCAACAGGCGCAGTTCGCGTACCGCGGCCTCGAGTCCGTGCGCGCACTCGACGTGGTCGATGCGGGTGGCCAGTGCCACCATCTCCTTCATCCGCGCCCGGGTCTCGGATCCGGTGAAGTAGCCGCGGACCCGGCGCTGCAGATTGACGGCCGTCCCGACGTAGAGCACCTCGTCGGACGGGCCCCGGAACAGGTAGACGCCGGGGGTGCGGGGCAGGTGCGCTGCCAGCCCGCGCTTGCCGCGCTGGGCCGACGACACGTTCGGCAGGTAGTCGACCAGCTCCGGGTAGCTGTGCACGCCCAGGTTGCCGACCCGCTCGATCAGTGCGTGCAGGACGTCGACGGTGGCGCGGGCGTCGTCGAGGGCGCGGTGGGTCGGGCGGGTGGTGACGTGGAACAGGTCGGCGAGCGCCGACAGGCGCACCGACGGCGCCTCCTCGCGGGAGAGCACGCGGCGGGCGAGCTTGACCGTGCACAGCACCTGGAACGGCGGCCAGGCGAGGTCGTGTCGCGCCACCGCAGCCTTCAGGAACCCGACGTCGAACGGGGCGTTGTGTGCGACCAGCACCGCACCGCGCGCGAACTCGAGGAAGCTGGGCAGCACCTGCTCGATGCGTGGCGCATCGACGAGCATCGCCGACGTGATGCCGGTCAACGTGACGATGTGCGGTGGAACGGTGCGGCCGGGGTCGACCAGGGTGCCGAGCTCGCCGAGCACCTGCCCGCCGCGGATCTTCACCGCGCCGATCTCGGTGATCGCGTCGTCGGCCGGGCTGCTGCCGGTGGTCTCGAGGTCGACGACCACGAACGTGGTGTCCCGCAACGGGGTGTCCAGCTCGTCGAACGTCAGCTGGTGTGCGGCGGCGTCGCGGGAACTCACGCGGCCGAGGCTAGGCGGCGGCACCGACATCGCTTCCGATGCGGGTCGCGCTGGTGCCGTCGGAGCCGCCCGGTGGCAGGCGGTTCGGGTCGGATGTGCTGTCGGGGGGCTTCGCTAGCGTGCGTCGTATCGGGCAGCGGGAAACGCCCGGCGGCACGGATGAGACGAGGGTCACAATGATTGTGGATTGCAGCGAGTGCGCGGTTCGCGACATCGCCTGCGGCGACTGCGTGGTGACGGTGCTGCTCGGGTACCCCGGGGCGGCGGACCCGGTGCCGGCGACGGGTGCCGCCGTTGCGGCCCGAATGAGTATTGAGCAGGACGAACGAGCAGCGATGGAGGCGCTCGCCGACGTCGGTATGGTGCCGAGGCTGCGACTGGTTCCGGCCGTCGATCCGACGCAGACCGGTCGGTCGTTATCTGTTCGTGACACCGGAGTCGCCTGATGGTTGTCGAGGGGTAAAAACGGGCGCTTTGTCCGGTTTCCGGCGGGCTTCGGGTCGACACCGCCGGAGGGCTTTCGTAATCTTCTCGAGACCTGACGGAGTCTTGCCGCGCCACACCGGAGCGGCATCGCCAGGTACCGCCTAATCGATCTCCCGCAAGGGAATCGAACCGGGAACCCACGTTTCCATTGGGGTGAATCCCGCCGGAGCGCAGACCGCGTGCCGTCGGGTAGGGCCGAATCTTCCCGGCCCGAACCCGTCAGCTAACTCGGTCGGCGGAGGAATGGAAGAAAGGCACCTCCTTTCGTGGCAACACTGAGCTCCAAGGCCCGGCGCGCCGCCGTCGCCAGCGCCCTCACCATCGGCGCGATCACGGCCACCGCGGCCCCTGCCTTCGCCGAACCGGTCACGGTGCCCGGCGTCGGCACGTTCGACATCCCGGGCGTTCCGGCCCAGACCATCCAGATCCCGGCCCTGCCGCAGCTCCCGCCGCTGCCGAACGTGCAGGTGCCCGCTCCGGATCAGATCAAGACCGTGGGCCAGAAGGCCGTCGAGGCCGCGGCCAGCAAGATCGGTGCCCCGTACGTGTGGGGCGCCGCCGGACCGGATGCCTTCGACTGCTCCGGCCTCGTCCAGTGGGCCTTCAAGCAGGCCGGCCTGAACCTGCCCCGCACCAGCTACGACCAGGCCGCGGCCGGCACGCCGGTGTCGGCCAAGGACCTGCAGCCCGGTGACGTCGTCTCGTTCTACGGCGGATCGCACTCGGGCATCTACGCCGGCAACGGCGAGATCATCCACGCCGCCACCTCCGGCACCCCGGTCAAGCGCGCCCCGCTGGGGTCGATGCCGATGGACGGCGCGCGCCGCTACTGACGGCCGCCGCCCACCTGGTGACGTGTCCGTGATGCGCCGCGGAACGGGGAAGTGCCACGACGCATCGCAGACCGCCGACGGGCCCGTCGATCCCTTCCGGATCGGCGGGCCCGTCGCGGTGTCCGAGGTCTCGCCCGGCCGTCATTCACCGGGTGGACACCGCGCTGTGCCGTTCCGTAACCTTGCCGAGACTTTTTCGTGCGGAAGAACAGGAGTACCCGGTTCGTGGCGTCACTGAGGAAGCGATCCACCGCGATCGCTGCCGGAGTACTCACCCTCGCGCTCGCGACTGCCGGCACTGGTCCGGCCGGCGCCGATCCCGCGCTCGACAATCCGACCGCCGCGCTGCAGCGGCTCACCGACCTCTCGCGGAAGTCGGAACAGACCACCGAGGCGATGCACAACGCCCAGATCGACCTCGACTCCAAGCTCGCGGTCCAGCGGGACGCCGAGACCCGTCACCAGGAGGACCAGCGGCGGCTCGACGAGGCGCGGAGCGCGATGGCGCAGTTCCAGCCCGCTGTGGATCGTCTGACGGCCGCCAACTACCAGGGCGGGCGCGTCAACCGGCTGTTCGCGGTGATGGTCTCGGACTCGCCGCAGCAGCTGCTCGACCAGATGTCGACGTTGAGCGTGCTCTCCGCGGACACCGCGGCCCAGGTCGGCAAGTTCAAGGAGGCCGGGGACGCGGCCGCGGCCGCGGAGGAGGCGTCGCGCAGGTCGGCGGACGACGCCCGCACGGCCACCGAGCACGCCCGTTCGATCAGCGACGACCTGCAGCGCACGCAGAGCGACCTGCAGGCCCAGATCGGACAGGTGACCCAGGCCTTCGCCGCGTTGACCAGCGCGGAGAAGGCCACCCTCGCCGGGTCTGCGTTCCCACCCGGGTACGACCCGTCGATCGTGCTGAAAGGCCTGGTGCCCGGGTCCAACTCGAGTGCCCTGCAGGCGGCGCTGACGCAGGTCGGCAAGCCGTACGTGTGGGGCGCCACCGGCCCCGACGGCTACGACTGCTCGGGTCTGATGGTGTGGGCGTACAAGCAGATCGGCAAGGTGTTGCCGCGGTCGAGCCAGGCCCAGGCGGCCTCCGGCACTCCGGTCCGGAAGGAAGACCTGCAGCCGGGTGACCTGGTGCTGTACTACTCCGACGCGTCGCACGTGGGCATGTACGCCGGCAACGGCAACATCGTGCACGCGTCGACGTTCGGGGTGCCGGTGAAGGTCGCCCCGCTGGACGCCTACCCGTTCTACGGCGCCCGCAGGTACTGACCATCGACGCGGGGAAAGCGCCGCGGCGCCGGATCCGGCCCTGGGAGGCCGCCGCGCTCGGGGGCCTGCTGCTCGTCGTCGTGGGAGCCGCGGGTCTGACCCTGCGACCGCACCCGTCCGAGCCGGCCGCCGCGTCGACGTCGACGGCGCCGGCGAGTCCGTTCGAGCAGGCGCGTCGTGCCGGGGTCCAGGCACTGCTGGACCGGTGGGCCGTCGCGGTGCGGTCCGGAGACGAGGCGGCGCTCGCGGCACTGTTCGACCAGGGCGCGATGCCGGAGTTCCTGCCCGCCGAGCTGCGGCGGATGCACAACCTGGCGGGCGTGCCGCTGTCGGACTGGGGCTACGAGATCGGCAACGCACCGGAGACGCCGGTTCCGAGCGATCTGGCGGAGCAGCTGCAGGCCACCGACGTGTGGGCACCGCAGGTCCACCTGCGGTACGCGATCGCGGAGGCGGACCAGGGCCCGACCCGTAAGCCGGTCTCTCTCGTGGTCGCGCGCCGCGGTGACGAGTGGAAACTGGTCTCCGACCGGCCGCTCGCCGAGTACGACCGCCAGACGTGGCGTGGTCCTTGGGATTTCGGTCCCATCGTGACCCGGTCGGTGGAGACCGGGGGCGGCACCTCGGTGGTGCTCGGCCACCCCGGGCAGCAGGGACTGATCGACGCGCTCGTCGACGAACTCGCCACCGCGGTACCCGCGGTCACCGACGTGTGGGGCCCCGACTGGGCACGCCGCGCCGTCGTGATCGTGACCGCGGACCGGGACGAGTTCACCGAGCAGGTCGGTACCGGGCACAGCGGGTCCGACATCGCCGCGGTGTCCGTCTCCGACGCGGTGACGCCCGGGGCGTCGACGGTGACCGGGCAACGGATCGTGTTCAGCCCCACCGCCGGTGACCGGCTCACCGAGGTGAACCGCCGGGCGGTCCTGCGGCACGAGCTGACCCACGTCGCGACCCGGGCCGGCACCACCGACGGGTCGCCGATGTGGATGCTGGAGGGATTCGCCGACCACGTCGGGCACCGGGGAGACGGCGAGGGTGTCAGGGCGGTCGCGCCGACCGTGTCGGCCGCGGTCGCCGCGCACGGTCCTCCCGCCCGGTTGCCGTCGGACGCCGACTTCACCGCGGGCGGTGAGCGGGCCGTCGCCGCGTACGAGTCGGCGTGGACCGTGACCACGTTCATCGCGGACCGGTTCGGTGAGGACCGGCTGCGGGACCTGTACCGCACGCTGGCCACCGGACCCGCGGACGCAACCGTCGTCGACGAGCGGATCCGGGCCGTGCTCGGGGTCCCGACCCGCGAGCTGATCGCGCAGTGGGGATCCTGGCTGTCGGATCAGCTTCACTGACCGACGTCGACCCTGCGGCACCGGGTCCGGGAGCCACCGCATACGGTGGACCCATGCGCCGAACCCTGTTGGTGACGAACGACTTTCCACCGCGACCCGGCGGCATCCAGTCCTACCTGCACGCGCTGGCCACGGCGCTGCCCGCCGACGAGCTGGTCGTGTACGCGCCGCGGTGGCGTGGTGACAGCCACACCAGGTTCGACGCACAGCAGCCGTTCGAGGTCGTCCGGCACCCCACGACGCTGATGCTGCCGACCCCGCTGGTGGCCCGGAAGGCGGCCAAGCTGCTGCGCAGCCGCGACTGCGACAGTGTGTGGTTCGGCGCCGCGGCACCGCTGGCGCTGCTGGGGCCGCACCTGCGCCGAGCCGGCGCACAGCGGGTGGTGGCGAGCACACACGGACACGAGGTCGGCTGGTCGATGGTGCCCGGGGCGCGGCGGTCGCTGCGCCGCATCGGCGACACCGCCGACGTCGTCACGTACGTCAGCAAGTACACCCGGCGCCGCTTCTCCGCGGCGTTCGGACCGCGGGCCGGTCTCGAGCACCTGCCGCCCGGCGTGGACAGCGAGACCTTCCGTCCCGATCCGGCCGCCCGGGCCGAGCTGCGGGCCCGGTACGGGCTGGGCGAGCGGCCGACGATCCTGTGCCTGTCGCGGCTGGTGCCGAGGAAGGGGCAGGACGTCCTGATCCGGGCGCTGCCGCGGATCCGTCGGGAGATCGACGGCGCCGTCCTCGTGATCGTCGGCGGCGGACCGTACGAGGAGTCGCTGCGTCGGCTCGCGGGCCGGGTCGGCGTGGACGAGCACGTCGTGTTCACCGGTGGGGTGCCGGCCGCCGAACTCGCCGCGCACCACACGATCGCCGACGTGTTCGCGATGCCGTGCCGCACCCGCGGCGCGGGGCTCGACGTCGAGGGTCTCGGGATCGTCTACCTGGAGGCGTCGGCGACCGGTGTCCCGGTGATCGCCGGCGATTCCGGCGGTGCACCGGAAACCGTGCGCGAGGGGGAGACCGGGCACGTCGTCGACGGGCGCTCGGTGGCCGCGGTCGCGGAGTCGGTGGTCTCGGTGCTCGCCGACCGCGACCGGGCGGCTGCGATGGGCGTGGCCGGCCGGAAGTGGGCGTCCGAGCAATGGGGCTGGGACCTGATGGCCGCGAAGCTGCGCGCCCTGCTGTAGCGCCTGCGACGGCCGCGCGCTGCCGTCGCGGCTGCGGCGCCGGTGAGTGGGCGTCACCCACTCACCGGCAGCGACGCTGCTCAGCCGTAGATCGCCTCGATCACGGCACCGTGGTTCTGGTGGATGACGTTGCGCTTGAGCTTGAGCGTCGGGGTGAGCTCACCCGTCTCCTCGGTGAAGTCGACCGGCAGGATGCGGTACTTCTTGATGGCCTCGGCGTGCGAGACGAGGCGGTTCGCGTCGGCGATCGCGGAGTCGACCTCGGCGACGAGGTCGGCGTCGGCGAGCAGGTCCTCGACCGTGGCGCCGGCGGGCTTGCTGTTGCGCTCGAGCCAGCCCGGCCACGCTTCAGGGTCGACGGTGATCAGGGCGCCGATGAACGGCTTCTGGTCGCCGACGACGATCGCCTGGCTGATCAACGGGTGCGCCCGGAGGTGGTCCTCGAGCACGGCCGGGGCCACGTTCTTGCCGCCCGCGGTGACGATGATCTCCTTCTTGCGGCCGGTGATGCTCAGGTAGCCCTCGGTGTCGAGCGAGCCGAGGTCGCCGGTGTGGAACCAGCCGTCGTCGATCGCCTCCTTCGTGGCGGTCTCGTTGTGCCAGTACCCGGTGAACACGACCGGACCGGACAGCAGGATCTCGCCGTCGTCGGCGATCCGAACGGAGTTGCCGGCCAACGGCTTTCCGACGGTGCCGATCTTCTGGTTGCCCGGCGAGTTGACCGTGATCGCGGCGGTGGTCTCGGTCAGGCCGTAGCCCTCGTAGATCGTGACGCCGATGCCGCGGAAGAAGTGTCCGAGGCGGGCGCCGAGCGGTGCGCCACCGGAGATCGCGAGCTGGCACTGGCCGCCGAGCGCGGCCTTCAGCTTGCCGTACACGAGCTTGTCGAACACGGTGTGCTTGAGGTTCAGCACGAATCCCGCTCCGCCGGTGTCCTGGGCGCGGCTCCACTCCACCGCGACGTCCGCGGCCAGGTCGAAGATCTTGCCCTTGCCGTCGTTGTGGGCCTTCTGGCTGGCGGTGTTGTAGACCTTCTCGAACACCCGCGGCACCGACAGGATGAAGTCCGGCTTGAACTCGCCGAAGGCGGTGAGGATGTTCTTCGTGTCGGAGGTGTGACCGACGGTGGTGCCTGCGTTGAACGCGGCGAGGCTGACGGCGCGGGCCAGCACGTGGGCCAGCGGCAGGAACATCAGGTTGCGGCGGCCCGGCTGCAGCAGGGTGCCGAACCCGGAGGTCGCGATCGCCTGCGACTCGGCGATCAGGTTCGAGTGGGTGAGCATGCAGCCCTTGGGCCGTCCGGTGGTGCCGGAGGTGTAGATCAGGGTGGCCGGGTCGGACGCCTGCAGTGCGGCGGTTCGGGACCGCACCTCGTCGTCGGCGATCTCGGCGCCGCGCTCGACGAGCGCCGCGATCGCGCCGGCGCTGCCGTCGGTGGTCTCGATCTGCAGCACCGTGTGCAGGCCGGGGAACTGCCCGGTGACGTCGGCGACGGTGCGGGCGTGGCCGTCGTTCTCGACGATCAGCGCGACCGCGGCGGAGTCCTCGAGAATCCAGCGCACCTGGTCGGCGGCGGACGTCTCGTAGATCGGAACGGTGACCGCGCCGGCCGACCAGATCGCGAAGTCGAGGATCGGCCACTCGTAGCGGGTCCCGGACATCAGGGCAACGCGGTCGCCGGGTGCGACACCCGACGCGATCAGTCCCTTGGCGACCGCGGTGACCTGCTCGGCGATCTCGGCGGCGGTCACGTCGATCCAGGTGCCACCCGCCAGTCGCTTGAACAGCACCAGGTTCGGGGTCGTCGCGGCGTGGGTGTGGACGGCATCGACCGCGGATCCGTCGGCCGGGACGGCGAAGTTGAGGGGAACGCTGAATTCACGCACGTGCTGGCCTCCGAACCTGAGGATACTGACGAGTAGGTATTACTCGGGTCCACTCTAAACCCTGCTCGACGCGACCTGCGCCACCTCGGCCGCGGCGGATATGTGAAGCTGTGTGGGTGAGCAGCATTCAGGTTGCGGACCAGACGTTCATCGCGGCGCCGCCGGCACGGGTCGCGGAGGTTCTCGGGGTTCGCGCGAAATGGCGCCGGTGGTGGCCCGACCTCCGGATCGACGTCCGGGAGGACCGCGCGGAGAAGGGGATTCGCTGGACCGTCGACGGCGCGCTGACCGGGACCATGGAGCTCTGGCTCGAACCCGAACTCGACGGCACGATCGTGCACTACTTCCTGCACGCCGAGCCTGCCGGTGTGGCGCCCGAGGACGTCGCCTCGCTCGACCTCGCCGCGATGAACCACGCGCGTCGGCTCGCCGGGAAGGTCGTCACGTTCGAGGCGAAGCGGGAGCTCGAGGCGGGCCGGCCCGCCGGGGAGTCCCCGCAGCGCTGACGCCGAACGGGCCGGGTGGAAAGGAAACGTTCTCGCATGGCCGAGAAGACCAAGAGGTCGATCACGATCGCCGCGACACCGCGACAGGTGATGGACGTGATCGCGGACTACGCCGCGTACCCGCAGTGGGTGGCGGCCGCGAAGTCCGTCGAGGTGCTCGAGGTCGGTCCGTCCGGGCGTGCCCGGCAGGTTCGGTTCGTCCTCGACGCGGGCATGGTCAAGGACACCTACGTGCTCGAGTTCGACTGGGCCGCTGACGGCCGGTCGGTCTCGTGGGAACTGGTCTCGGGCGAGATCCAGAAGGCGCAGTCCGGGTCCTACACGCTCGAGCCGCTGCCCGACGGGTCGACGATGGTGACCTACGAGCTGACGGTGGACCTGACGATCCCGATGATCGGGCTGTTCACGCGCAAGGCGGAGAAGGCGATCACCGACACCGCACTCAAGGAACTGAAGAAGAGGGTCGAGGGCTGACCGCGAGAGAGGCCGACGCGTACCCGCGGGTGCAGTTCGTCGTCGGCAAGGGAGGCGTCGGGAAGACCACCGTGGCCGCGGCCACCGCCGTGGCATTGGCGCGCACGGGATCTCGGGTGCTGCTCGTCTCGCTCGACCAGGCGCACTCGGTCTCGGACGTACTGGGGACGGCGCGGCGACCGGGCGCCGACGACGCGGTCCGCGACATCGAGGGCGCCGGCGGTGCGGGCGGTGGACTCGAGGTCCTCGAACTGGACACCCTGGCGCTGCTGCAGCGTCGCCTCGACGCACTGGGTGCGCTGGCGCCCGCGGGGCCGGGACACGACCACGCCGCGGCGCTGCCCGATCCCGCCGAGCTCACGTCGCTCCCGGGTGCCCAGGAACTCGTCGGGCTCGCCGAGGTCACGCGTCTGGCGAACGGCGGCGACTGGGACGTCCTGTTGGTCGACTGCCCCGCGACCGCGGACGCGCTGCGCCTGCTCACGGTCGCGGACCTGGTCGCCGACGGGGTGGAACGGATCTGGCCGCGGCACCGGCGGGTCACGCTGGGCCAGGACACCCCGCAGTGGCAGCTGCTGACGGCCCTGCTGGCCGACCGGCTGGTGGAGTCGACGGTGCCGGTCCGCGCCCTGCTCGCCGACCGGTCCCGGACCGGGGTGCGGCTGGTGGTCGGCGCGCAGTCGGTGGCCGCGGCGGAGGCCCGGCGCACGGTGACCGCGCTGGCCCTGCTGGGAATCCGTCTCGACGATGTGGTTTTCAACGGCGTTCTGCCGCAGGACGATTCGATCGTCGACGGCGAGTCCGGTGCACCGGCGGTGCGCTGGTACGCGCGGCGCGCGGCCGGTCAGCGTGCGGTGGTGGCCGCGCTGCGCGAGGAGTTGGCGGGCGTTCCGGTACTCGTCGCGCACGACCCGGGAGACGAGCCGGTAGGGTTGGGGCCTCTCGGTGCCGTGGCGGACGATCTCTTCGCGCCCGGAACCGATCCGGTGCGCTCGGACGAGCAGACACGGCCGGGACCGACGGTGGAACTCGAATCAGGGGTGGGGGTGGACTCGGTGTACGCGCTGCACGTGCCCCTGCCGCTGGTCGATCCGGCCTCGATCACCCTCGGCCGCGTCGAGGACGACCTGCTGATCGGTGCCGCGGGGGTGCGGCGGCGGATGACCCTCGCCTCCGTGCTGCGGCGCTGCCACACCGACAGCGCCGGCCTCGAGGGTGGCGAGCTGGTCGTGCGGTTCCGGCCCGATCCGCAGGTGTGGCCGCAGTGACCGGGGACCACGCCGACCTGATCGCCGAGCTGCGGTCCCTCGCCGTCACGGTCCTCGACCGCGTCGAACCTCTCCTCGAACGTGCCGCGGAGGCGGCCGCGGCGGCGCCTGCCGAGGGCGCGGAGGCGGCCGCCGGGGCGTCCGGATGCAGCTGGTGCCCGGTCTGCGCGCTCGTCGCCCTGATTCGCGGCGAGCAGCACGAACTGGTCGCGATGATCGCCTCGCAGATCGCTGCCCTGCTCGCGCTCGTGCGGGCCCTGCTCGACGAACACGCCGGTCACCGCGGCCCACCCGCCGGCGGGCCCGGCGACTCGACCTCGGCCCCGCGACGCGGATTCGTCCCGATCCAGGTCCGGATCGAGGACAATCCGGCGACATGAGCAGTCAGCGGGGTGCGATCCCGACGATCGGTGTCGACGTGGGCGGCACCAGCATCCGGGCCGCCGTGGTCGACGCCGACGGCCAGGTGCTCGACACCGCGCAGTCGCCGACACCGAGGTCGGCGCCCGCGCTCCAGGGCGCGCTGGACCGCACGATCCGGGATCTGCTCTCCCGCAACGAGGTCGGCGCGATCGGCCTCGCCGTTGCCGGGTTCGTGTCCGAGGACCTCGGGGTCGTCCGGTTCGCGCCGCACCTGCCCTGGGTCGGCGCCCCGGTGGCGCGCGAGCTCGGGGACCGGCTCGGGCTGCCGGTGGTGCTCGAACACGACGCGAACGCCGCGGCGTGGGCGGAGCGACGATTCGGCGCCGCGACCGGAGGCGGCAACGTCGTCACGATCGCGATCGGGACCGGGATCGGCGCGGCGTTGCTCGTCGACGGCCGGTTGTACCGAGGCAGCCACGGCGTGGCGCCGGAACTGGGACACCTGCAGGTGGTGCCGGACGGCCGCCCGTGCGCGTGCGGCAAGCGCGGCTGCTGGGAACGGTACTGCAGCGGAACGGCTCTGGTGGAGACGGCGATCGAGCTGCTGGCCGCCGACCCGTCCGAGTCGGCGGTGCTGGCGGCCGAGGTGGCGCGCGACCCGGGCTCGCTGACCGGGCGCCGCATCGCCGGGGCCGCCCGCGACGGCGACCGGGTCGCGGAACGCACGATGGCGGACTTCGCGCGGTGGCTCGGCCTCGGGCTGGCGATGGTCGCGGACGTGTTCGACCCCGAACTGATGGTGATCGCCGGGGGCGTGGCCAGCTCGGCCGGGTTGTTCCTCGACGATGCTCGCGACCACTACGCGCGCGCACTGACCGGTGCCGGGCACCGGCCGCTCGCCCGGATCCGGATCACGCAACTCGGCGAGGCAGCCGCGCTGGTCGGTGCCGCCGACCTGGCCCGCGCCGCGCTCGGGTAGGGGCCGCCGGGGTGTGGGTCGCCGTGTGGCCGGGTATCCCACGCGTCGGTACAGTTCTCCGCACGCGACGGTCTCGGGAGGCATCATGTGGTACTGGCTGTTCAAGTACATCCTTCTCGGGCCGATCCTGTTCGCGCTCGGGCGTCCCACAATCGAAGGGGCGCAGCATCTTCCGGCGGACGGCCCGGCGATCCTGGCGAGCAACCACAAGGCGGTGATGGACTCGTTCTACCTGCCGCTGCGGGCGCCGCGCCGGATCACCTTCCTCGCCAAGAGCGAATACTTCACCGGCACCGGATTCACCGGGCGGTTCCAGCGCTGGTTCTTCACCGCGGCCGGCCAGGTGCCGATCGACCGCACCGGAGCCGACGCGGCCGCGGACGCGCTCGCCGCCGGGCTGCGGGTGCTCGGCGGCGGCAAGCTGCTCGGGATCTACCCGGAAGGAACCCGATCCCCGGACGGCCGGCTCTACAAGGGCAAGACCGGGATGGCGCGGATGGCGCTCGCCGCGGGTGTCCCGGTGATCCCGGTCGCGATGATCGGCACCGAGAAGCTCAACCCGATCGGCTCCCGGTGGCCGCGTCCGGCGAAGATCGTCGTCCGGATCGGTGAGCCGATCGACTTCTCCCGTTTCCACGGCATGGCCGGTAACCGGTTCGTCGAACGCGCCGTCACCGACGAGGTGATGTACAAGCTGATGCAGCTGTCCGGCCAGGAGTACGTCGACATCTACGCCGCGACGCTGAAGAAGAAGGCGAGCGCCTCGGCCGACCGCGTCCCCGACACCCGGGCCGGCTGACGGGTCAGCGGGCCGGCGCCGTCTCGACGGCGGGTGCCGCGGCCTCGGTGGCCACGGTCGCGGGCAGCGGGACCAACGCGACGAGCAGCAGCGTCGCCACCGCCCACCACACGTACGACGACGCGAGCAGCTGATCCCACAGCGGCCAGCCCAGCCCACTGGTGCGTCCGGGGCTGAGTCTCCAGTGCGGTGCGAGGTGGAACAGGACCGCGCCGCCGACCGCCCACGCCGCCCAGAGCACCCGCCGGCCCGGATCGACGGTCCGGTCGAGGGCCAGCTGGGCGGACGCCAGCACCAGCGGAACCGCCCACACCCAGTGGTGCGACCACGACACCGGCGAGGCCAGCAGCCCGAACAGGGCCGTCGCGGTCAGAGCCAGCACCGGCCGGTCCGCGGCGAACGCCCGGCGGACCGCGACGACCGTGACGGCCAGCATCAGCAGGCAGCACAGCGCCCACACCGGGGTGCGGGCGGACTCGTCTAGGCCGAGTCGGGCCAGCATGCCGGTGATCGACTGGTTCGCCGGGTACGCCGGGGTGCCGATCCGGCCGGAGTCCATCAGCGTCTCGGTCCAGTACTGCTTCGCGTCGGTGAACGTGACGAGGAACCCGACGGCGGTGCCGGCGAGGAACCCGACCGCGGTCATGACGGTCGCGCGAACGTCCTTGCGCAGCAGGAAGTACAGCACGAACACCGCGGGCGTCAGCTTCACCGCGGCAACCAGGCCGACGAGCAGGCCACGCGGCCACGGGGTCCGCGGCAGCAGGCAGTCGGCCGCGACGAGCGCCATCAGGACGATGTTGACCTGGCCGTAGTCGAGGGTCGAGCGGATCGGCTCGAACGGGCCGTAGAGACCGTGATCGGTGGGCAGCACCGTGATCGCGAACAGTGCGCCCGCCGACCACCACACGGTCGAACGCCCGACCATGCCCAGTGCGCGCAGCGTCACGACGATCGTCGCGATCAGCGCGGCCAGCGACAATGCGGTCAGGACGAAGCTCGCCTGGTCCAGGGTGATCGCCGACAGCGGCGCGAACACGATCGCCGCCAGCGGGGGATACGTGAACGGCAGCGCCGAACCGAGGGCCGTCGCCGGCATCGGTCCGTAGAGCGGCAGGCCGTCGACGAGTGCCGCGCCACCGATCCGGTAGACGTCGAGGTCGATGCGGTAGTAGTCGGCGAACTCGCGCAGCGGAGGCAGACCGAACAGGTGGTAGCAGGCCCCCGCCAGCGCGGCCGCGAGCACCACCACTCGCAGCGCGACGCCGACCGGGGTGCCTGCCCCGGGCAGCCACGACTGCGAGCCCGATCCGCCGGATGCGCTCGCGCCGGTACCGGGGTCGCTGTCGGTCGGCATCCCGGGGTCGCGGTCAGGTCGCATGTCATCCTTCGGTTCGGGGGCGGTCGCGTCACCAGTGTGCCGGGCGCATAGGGTGCCCGTCGTGCGCTACTTCTACGACTGCGAGTTCATCGAGGATGGTCGCACAATCGACCTGATCTCCATCGGCGTGGCCGCGGAGGACGGCCGCGAGTTCTACGCCGTCTCGACCGAGTTCGACGAGTCCCGGGCCGGAAAGTGGGTGCGCAGCAACGTGCTGCCGAAGCTGCCGCCGCGGACCTCCCCGGCGTGGCGCACCCGCGCGAAGATCCGCGACGATCTGCTGAAGTTCCTGATCCCGCGCCCGGGGGTGGTGCCGGAGCTGTGGGCATGGGTGGCCGCGTACGACCACGTCGCGTTGTGTCAACTGTGGGGCGACATGACGGCGCTGCCGCAGTCGATGCCGCGCTTCACCCGCGAACTGAAGCAGCGTTGGGAGGACGCCGGGCGGCCCGCACTGCCGCCGGCGCCGGGCGACGCGCACGACGCGCTTGCCGACGCGCGCCACAACCTGGCGAAGTTCGAGGCGATCCGGATCGCGACCTCCCTCGGTTGAGCACGCCCGGTCACGGGTGTGCGTCAATCGCACCCACCCGTGACGGCCGTCGCACCGACCGAATATCCTGAACGGGTGAACTGGACCGTCGACGTGCCGATCGACCGCTTGCCCGAACTCCCGCCGCTGCCGGCCGCGCTGCGTCAGAAGCTCGACGACGCACTGGCCAGGCCCGCCGCGCAGCAGCCGTCCTGGCCCGCGGACCAGGCCGCGGCGATGCGCACGGTGCTCGAGAGCGTGCCCCCGATCACGGTGGCCAGCGAGGTCGAGGACCTGCAGGCGCAGCTCGCGTCCGTCGCCCGCGGTGAAGCGTTCCTGCTGCAGGGCGGTGACTGCGCCGAGACGTTCGCCGACAACACCGAACCGCACATCAAGGGCAACATCCGCACGCTGCTGCAGATGGCGGTCGTGCTCACCTACGGTGCGTCGCTCCCGGTGGTCAAGGTCGCGCGGATCGCCGGCCAGTACGCCAAGCCGCGGTCCTCGGACACCGATTCGCTGGGGCTGCAGTCCTACCGCGGCGACATGGTCAACTCGCTGGTCGCCGACGCGGCGGTCCGCGTCCACGACCCGTCGCGGCTGGTGCGTGCCTACGCGAACGCCAGCGCAGCGATGAACCTGGTCCGGGCGATCACCGCCGCAGGCGAGGCCGACCTGCACCGCGTGCACGACTGGAACCGCGCGTTCGTCTCGTCGTCCCCGGCCGGGGCCCGGTACGAGGCGCTGGCCGCCGAGATCGACCGGGGCCTGCGGTTCATGGACGCCTGCGGCGTGATCGACCCGAACCTGCAGTCCGCGAAGATCTTCGCCAGCCACGAGGCCCTCGTCCTCGACTACGAGCGCGCGATGCTGCGGCTCGACAACGAGGACGACCACCCGAAGCTGTACGACCTGTCGGCGCACTTCCTGTGGATCGGCGACCGCACCCGTCAGCTCGACGGCGCACACATCGCGTTCGCCGAGCTGCTCGCGAACCCGATCGGTCTGAAGATCGGCCCGTCCACGACGCCGGAGATGGCCGTCGAGTACGTCGAGCGGCTCGACCCGACCGGCAAGCCGGGCCGGCTCACCCTGATCTCCCGGATGGGCAACGGCAAGGTCCGCGACCTGCTGCCCGCGATCATCGAGAAGGTGCAGGCCACCGGCCACCAGGTGATCTGGCAGTGCGACCCGATGCACGGCAACACCCACGAGTCGTCCACCGGCTACAAGACCCGCCACTTCGACCGTGTCGTCGACGAGGTGCAGGGCTTCTTCGAGGTGCACAACGCCCTCGGCACCCACCCGGGTGGCATCCACGTGGAGCTGACCGGCGAGGACGTCACCGAGTGCCTCGGCGGCGCGCAGGACATCTCCGACGTTGACCTCTCCGGCCGCTACGAGACCGCGTGCGACCCGCGCCTGAACACGCAGCAGTCGCTCGAGCTGGCGTTCCTGGTCGCCGAAATGCTGCGCGGCTGAACGCTCCTCGTCAGCACGCACTCGGCCCGCCCTGGACACCCCGGTGGCGGGCCGAGCCGCGGTCGGGGGACGGCGGCCACGGTCACGAACGTGGTCACATCACCGTGCGCTGCCCCGGGGTGCTGTCGAGCAGCAGTTCCGCCAGTCCTGCACGTGCGAACGCGGCAGCAAGTTCCGCGGAGTCCTCGGTGAAATGCGCCCACCCGTCGGTGTGCACCGGCAGGACACGTGGTTCACCGAGGATCCGCGCGGCCTCGACGGCTTCCTCGCTGGTCAGGGTCAGGAAGCCGTCCACCAGGGGAGTGCGTGCGGCGCCCGCGAACAGAACGGCGACGTCGACGTCCGGTACTCGTTCCGCGATGCTGTGGACGACCGCCAGCGACGCGTTGTCGCCCGACACGTAGATCGTGGGGGTCGTCGGGGACGCCAGGACGAATCCGATGACCGGGCCGGTGACGGCGTCCGTGCCATCCGGGCCGTGTTGAGCAGGAACCGCGGTGACGGTCACCTCGCCGATCGTCGTGGACTCCCACGGTGTGAGTCCGCGGCACGTCGCGTCGAGTCGCCCGGACGCCGCCGTGGTCGTCAACACGACAGGGACCGATCGCAGAAACTCGCGCCCTGCCCGATCGAGATTGTCCGGGTGCTGGTCATGAGACAGCAGCACCGCGTCGACCCGTCCCACGTCCCGGGGGCCGACCGCGGCGTCCGAGGTCTTGGTGAGAACGCGAGAACCAACCTGGTAGTCGCCCGCAGCATCGAAAGTCGGGTCGATCACGAAACGCACCGACCCGATCTCGACGACAGCGCTCGGGCCGCCCAATGGGATGAAACTGATTCGCGCGGTGGACTCGGTGGTCATGACTCGACAGTCTTCAGGTGGCGGCGGCGAGGCACCAGTACTGATTGGCCTGTGTCCCTCCCGAATTCGGCAATGAGCGCTATCGGTCGACGTGCGGCCGTCGTACACGACAAGGCGCTGCTGTGGTGGCCGCGAGCGTTTCGCTGGTCGGCGAGTGCAACCGCCTGCCCTGGTCCAGGTCTGAAGACAGGCCGGCTGCCACGTCACGTGCGCGGAGCTGACCAACGGGTTTGCCGAGCGTCATGGATATCGGCGCGACCGGATTCCGCGAAAGTGGTGGTTCGCGGTTGCGCCTCGAGCTATTGTTCGAACATGAGTTCGATCGTAGTGGCGGAGGATCGGGTGAAACACCACCTGGCGGCGCTGCACGACGCCGTCGAGGGGCCGCTCGATGCCCCGTTGACCGGACTCCCCGACGACGACGTCATCGACGTACTGCGGCGGCTGGAAACGACGCTGCGGAGGACGGCCGCGGTCGGACACCGACTGGTCGTCGAGGTGATGGAGCGGTCGATCCCCGGGAACCTGGACTGCCGCTCGATCACCGACTTCCTCACCCAGACCCTGCGGATCTCCGGCGCCGACGCCGCCCGCCGGGTCAGGGGCGCAACGAAGGTCGGGACCTGGCACACCCCCACCGGCGTCGATCTCGACCCGGCACTGCCGGAGTCCGCCCGCGCGGTCCGCGACGGCGACATCGGCCCCGACCACGTCGCCGCCATCGCCACGATCCTGCGGAAGATCCCGCACAACACCCCGATCGAGCGCATCGAGGTCGCGGAAGCGATCCTGGCGACCGCGGCCCGCGACACCCGCACCGCCGTGCAACGCAACCACGACGCCCTCGAAGCAGGTTTGCGGCACCTGCATTCGTCCGGGGTGCTGGGCAGCCACCGCGGCCTGCCGGTCACCGTCATCGCGACCATGACCGTACAGCAACTGGAAGACGCCACGGGGCTGGCCACCACCGGCACCGGTGGTCTGGTCCCGGTCCGCGACGCGCTGCGGATGGCCGAGAAGGCGCACCCGGTGCTCGCGGTGTTCGACCACCACGGCCGACCACTACACCTGGGTCGATCCAAACGCCTCGCCTCCGCCGACCAGAGGCTCGCGTTGATCGCGGCGTCGCGTGGCTGCACCCGACCCGGCTGCGATGCACCCGCGTCGATGACCGCCGTCCGCCCCAAGCACTTCGTGCAGGGGGGACCCCCATACGTCACCGAGTGGAACAAGGGTGGCCGCACCGACATCGACTCCCTGGATTTGGCGTGCGATCACTGCCACGCCCTGGTCCACGACGGCCCCGGCGGCTGGCGCACCCGCACCGCAGCCGACGGCACCGCGCACCCCGGCCGCACCGAATGGATCCCACCCGCCCACCTCGACCCCACCCGCACACCGCGGGTCAACCACCGCCACCACCTCGACCGAACCGTCGCCCAGGCGCTCGACAACCACCGCGCCCGCCGCGACGCGGAAGCGCGGGAGCATCGGCGGCGGTGGAACCGCGGCGTGGACGAGACCGGCGACGGCGACGCGCCGTGACCTCGGGAGGCATGCGTTCCCGCTCGCCGCCCGAGGGGTGAACCACTAGCCTCGTCTCCGATCTGCCCCATGACCGTCCGACCAATTCGTGAGGGACCACCATGAAGATCACTGCACACAACGTCGGCACCCCCTGCTGGGCCGAACTCGGCACCACCGACCTGACCGCCGCCGGCGCCTTCTACTCCGACCTGCTGGGCTGGACCGCGGGTGAACCCAACGCCGACGCCGGCGGATACACGATGATGCACCTCGGCGACGACCCGGTCGCCGCCCTCACCCCGATCTTCCAGGAGGGCCAACCCGTCGCCTGGACCGCGTCGATTGCGGTCGCGGACGTCGATGCCACCGTGGCGGAGGCGACCGGCGCCGGCGGGTCGGTGCTCGCGGGCCCGATGGACGTGTTCGACCTCGGCCGGTTCGCCGTCCTCGCCGATCCCACCGGGGCGGTGATCTCGCTGTGGCAGGCACGGCAGTTCCCCGGCGCCGGCCGGCTGAACGAGACCGGAGCGCTCTGCTGGATCGAACTGCGCACCCGGGACACCGCCGCGGCACAGGCCTTCTACACGAAGGTGTTCGGCTGGACCGCGAACGCCGGCGACGGCTACACCCAGTTCGGGGTCGACGGCCAGGACTTCGGCGGCATGATGGCGATGGGCGAGGACTTCCCGGAGGGCATCCCGCCGCACTGGGCGCTGTACTTCGGTGTCGACGACGTCGACGCGTCGGCAGCCAAGGCCGTCGAGCTCGGTGGCATCGTCCACGTACCCGGCACCGACATCCCCGACACCGGCCGGTTCGCGGTCCTCACCGACCCGCAGGGTGGCGCGTTCGCGATCTTCACGCCTGCGAGCTGACCGATTGTCGCCGCGCGGGAGCGGTTCGGGATCCGTCCCTCTCCCGCGCGGCGACGTCGGTCTCCGCATCCGGGCATGGGTATCCGTGTGCCGGTCGTCGAGGCCGGTCGGATGGTCGCCAGGTCAGGTCGGATCCGCGCGGTGTGGTCAGACCCCGATGATTCGGGACACCACTCAGCTGCCGGCGCTCCAGAACGGGTAGACGAAGTGGCCCGGGCCGCCGCCCGGCATGTTCGACTCCATCGACCCGGGATAGTCGAGGGGCAGTTTCACGAGTTGGTGCGGCTGGCCGTTGCGATCGGCCTGCCAGCAGCTCAGTGTGACGCCGTGGAACGCGGTGCACACGATCCGGGTGCTGGTGCCGAACGGCGACGTGAGCCGGTCCTTCGCGACGAACGGATTCCAGTACTCGGGGTTGTCCGGAGTCAGGAAGTTCTTGGTGTCGTACGGCGCGACCGGCGTCGGATAGTCGGGCACCGGCGGCCAGGCGTCGTCGGCAGCGGCGGCGCCGGCTCCGGCGAGGGCCGCGGTGGCGATCACCGCGGCGACGGTGGTGGTGCGTGCGACGCGGCGAGTGGACATACCCATGGTTGAACCTCGTTTCCTCGGCGACCGGTTGCCCGTGTATCGCGGGCCGCGGCACCGTCGTTAGCGCGGCCCGTTTCCGACGACGGCCGTGGAACGAGACGGCCCGGCGCAGCTTTCAGGCTCGGCGCCTCAGGGCAGGGCGGTCACGGTCACGGTGCTGCCGCGCTGGACCCGGGTGCCGGAACCGGGCGTCTGCGCGATCACGAGGGACTTGTCGGAATCGGCGACCTGCCGGACCTGGACGTCGAGACCCAGACGAACCAGTTCGTCCCGTGCGGAGCCGACCGAGCGGCCGATCATCGACGGCACCTTCACCGCCGTCGACACCGTCAGGGTCACGCTGGAGCCGGCACCGACGTTCGCGCCCGCCGCGGGCTCGGTGCCGACGACGGCTCCGGCGTCGACACCGGCGTCGAACACCTCACGGGTGTCGGACACGACGATCCCGAGTGCGTCGAGCGCCGCGCGGGCCTGGTCCACGGTCTTGCCGCGCACGTCGGGGAGCTGCACGGGCGGTGACCCCTTGCTGCGGACCACCTTCACCTGGGAACCGACCGCGAGAACCGTCCCCGGCCCGGGGTCGAGCGCGGCGACCGAACCGGGCGCCGCCTTGGTGCTGAACGCCTCACCGCCGTCCACCGGGACGAACGTGCGGGTGCGCAGGTCGTCCTCGACGCGCGCGACTTCCGCCCCCACCGTCAGGTTCGGTACGGCGGGCTTGCCGAGCGACAGCAGCAGGGCCACCGACCCGTCGCGGGGGACCCGCGAACCCGTGTCGGGGTCGGTGCCGAGCACGGCGTCCACCGGGGCGGTGTCGGAGTACTCGCCGCGGGTCTCGGTGGCCAGTCCCGTCTGCTCGATCGTGGCGGTCGCCGCCGCCCGGTCCATCCCGGCGACCGGCGGGACCGTCGTGTAGCGACCGGACCCGAGCCACCATCCGCCGAACCCCACCGCGGCGGCGAGCAGCAGGATCACGATCAACCAGATCAGCATCGTGCGCCGTGAACGTGCGCGCTCCGCGGTGAAATCCGGGAACTCGTACTGGGCGGGTCCGTGGCGCCGGTCGGCGGGAGCCGTTTCGGCGGCCGATCCGGCGCGCGGGGTCTGCTCGGTGACCACCTTCGTGTGCTGAGGCCCGGCATGCTGGACCGCCGGATGCGCGACCACCGCCGTCGGTGCGGCCGCGGCATCGACCGCGGCCGCGACCTCGGTCGGTGCGGCCGCGTCGACCGGCCGCTGCTGCGGGCCGACAGCCACCCCGGCCACCTGCATCGCCGCGCTCAGGTGCTGCGCCGACCGTCGCGGCGCCGGGACCCGATAGTCCGGCAGTTGCAGGCGGCGTGCGGTCGCCCGCACCGCCGCGGCCATCGCGCCGGCATCGTGGAACCGGTCCGCGGGATCGCGGGCCGTCGCCTCGAGGACGAGGCGGTCGAACTCCGCCGGCACCCCCGGGATCAGCGAACTCGGCGGGGGGACATCGGCGTTGATGCGCTGATAGGCGATCGACAGTGACGTGTCCCCGGTGAAGGGTGTTCGGCCCGTGAGCATCTCGAACAGCAGCACCCCCGTCGCGTAGACGTCGCTGCGCGCGTCGGCGGTGCCCGACGTCACCTGCTCCGGAGACAGGTACGCCGCGGTGCCCAGAATCACGCTCGTCGACGTGGCGTTCGAGCCGGCGACGGCGCGCACCAGACCGAAGTCGGCGATCTTCACCTCGCCGGAATCGGAGATCAGCACGTTCTCCGGTTTCACGTCCCGGTGCACCAGCCCGGCGCGGTGCGCGACCGCGAGGGCTTCGAGAACCGGCCCCACGACGGCGGTCGCGGCGTGCGGCGGCATCGGTCCGCGCTCACGCAGCAACTCGCGCAGCGTGCCACCCGCGACCAGCTCCATCACCAGGAAGGCGTGCTCGCCGTCGACGCCCTGGTCGTACACCGCGACCAGCCCCGGATGGCTGAGCCGGGCCACCGCGCGCGCCTCGAATTCGAATCGCGACAGGAACTGCGGGTCCTGGGCGAACTTCGGGTCCATCACCTTGATCGCGACCGGCCGATCCAACCGCAGGTCCATGCCTCGGTAGACCACCGACATGCCGCCGCGCGCGATCGGGGCGTCCACCCGATAGCGTCGGTCGAGCTGCACACCGATCAGCCGCTGGTCACCTGGCCCCACCCGCGAATACCCCGTTCCGTTGTCGTCGTGCCGAACCGTCGGCCGTGACCGGACCGGTCACGATGTCGGATTCGATGGTAGCCAGCGGAGTCGCACGGCGATCGAACCCGATACCGTTGACGGTGTGAGTGCCATTCCCTACACCGACGACGTCCTCGACCCCAGCGTCTCCCTACTGCAGTTGCCCGACGTGGCGAAGGTCCTCGGCCTGGTGGTCACCAAGGTGCACCAGATGCTGCGCGACGGCGAACTGATCGCGGTCCGCCGCGACGGCATCGTCGCGGTTCCCGAGGCGTTCTTCACCGACGATTCCGTCGTCCGGCTGCTGCCCGGACTGCTGATGGTGCTGCGCGACGGTGGCTACAGCGACGCCGAGATCCTGCGCTGGCTGTTCAGCGATGACGACACGCTGCCGGGCACCCCGATCGACGCGATGCACACCGACTCCGCCCGCGAGGTCGTCCGCCGCGCCCAGGCGATGGCCTTCTGACCACCCGGGTCGGGTTCGGGGCGCCCGTCCGACCCGGCCCGGCCACGGCACCCGGGATTGCGTGCATCCGCCCTCCGGCGTTGACTGGGGTGGACGGAACGTGAAACGCAGGTGAACGGTCATGTCCGAGATTCCTCGGTGGGCGGTCAAGGGGGATTGGTTCGACGTCTGCAGCTGCGACGTCCCGTGTCCGTGCGAGTTCGCCCGGCCCCCGACGTTCAACCACTGCCAGGGCGTCCTCGCCTACCACATCCGTGAAGGCCACTACGGCGACGTCACACTCGACGGGCTCAACCTGGTCGCCCTCGGCGAGTTCGAAGGCAACATCTGGGACGGCGCGAAAGTCGCGATGGCGGTGTTCGTCGACGACCGCGCCGACGACGCCCAGCAGGCCGCGCTCGCGGCGGTGTTCGGCGGCGCGGCCGGCGGCTGGCCGGCGCAGTTCGCTGCACTCGTCGCCGACGATCGCGGTGTCCAGGTCGCCCCGGTGCACGTCGAGGTCGCCGACGACCTGTCCTGGTGGCGCGCGGAGGTCCCGGGACGGGTGATCGCGGCCGCCGAGGCGTTGACCGGGCCGACGACACCGCCGGGCGCGCGGGTCCAACTCCTCAACCCGCCGGGTTCCGAGGTCGGGCCCGGTCAGGTGGCGACCTGGGGTGTCGCGACGGCGAACCGGGTCAGCGCGACCGATGTCACCTTCGCGTGGGACTGGGCAGGAAAGTCCAGCAAGCACATTCCGTTCGACTGGAGCGGGCCGGACGAATGAGTCGCGGGGCACCGGCGCGCACCGAGGTGCGGGGGGACCCGCTCGCGCTGCTGTCCCGGCGCGTGCTCGTCGTGGTCGCGGCGTGGCTGGTGGGGTGCTCGGTCGCGGCCTGGCTGGTGGTGACCCGGGAGGCGGCCGCGCCCGGCATGGTCGACGGCCTCGCGGCCGTCGGGACGCGAATGTCGATGCCGGTCGCCGCACCGGTCTTCCTCGCGACCTGGGTCGCGATGACGGTCGCGATGATGTTCCCGGCCGTGATCCCGCTGGTGGCCGCGCATCGCATCGTGGCGCGGCGTCGCGGTGACGGGCTCCTGCCCACGGTCGGGCTCGTCGCCGGCTACCTGCTGGCCTGGTCGCTCGTCGGTGTCGTGCCTCTGGTCGCGCTGCTGGGATTCCGGTCGCTCTCCGGAGACGCGGCCGAGTCGTCCTGGCTGCCGAGGCTGGCGGGGCTGGCGCTGGCGGTGGCGGGGCTCTACCAGTTCGGTCGGTGGAAGACGGCGTGCCTGCGAACCTGCCGCAGCCCGATGGCGTTTCTGGCCCGGCACGACTTCGGCGGCGGCACCCGCTCGGCGGTCCGCGCCGGGATCGTGCAGGGCGCCTACTGCATCGGCTGCTGCTGGGCCCTGATGTCGGTGCTGCTGGTCGTCGGGCTGATGAACCTGGTGTGGATGGTTGCGCTGACCCTGGTGTTCCTCGCGGAGAAGTGCTGGCGTCACGGTTGGGCGCTGCCCCGGGTGGTCGGGACGGCGCTGGTGGTGGCCGGGGTGGCGATCGCGGTGCACCCGCCGCTGCTGCCTGCGCTCGCGGGGCTGTCCGCGGGCGGGTGACACCTCTACGCGGTCGGACCTGACCGATCTCGCGGGCAAAGTGGTGTTGATCACCGGCGGCGCACGGGGCGTGGGGGAGGAGGTCGCGCGGCGGCTGCACCGGCGCGGCGCCCGCCCGGTCCTCGTCGACCTCGACGAGGCTCCGCTGGCGGCCCTGGCCGCCGACCTCGGCGACCGGGTGGTGAGCGTGGTCGCGGACGTCACCGACCTGCCGTCGATGGAGGCGGCGGTCGCGGCCGGGATCGAGGCGTTCGGCGGCCTCGACGTCGTCGTGGCGAACGCAGGCATCGGCAGCTACGGGTCGGTGCTCGCGGTCGACCCGGCCACGTTCGAGCGGGTTCTCGACGTCAACGTCCTCGGCGCGTTCCACACCGTGCGCGCGGCGTTGCCGTCGATCATCGACCGCCGTGGCTACGTGCTGGTGGTCTCGTCGCTGGCCGCATACACCGCGGCGCCCGGCATGGCGGCCTACCACGCCTCGAAGGCCGGAGTGGAGTACTTCGGCGAACGTGCTGCGGCTCGAGGTCGCGCACCGCGGAGCCGACGTCGGATCCGCGCACATGGCCTGGATCGACACCCCGCTCGTCCGGGACGCGAAGGCCGACCTGGGCAGCTTCCGGAGGATGCTGGACTCGTTGCCCGGCCCGCTCGGGAAGACGACGTCGGTGCCGAAGTGCGGCGAACGGTTCGTCACCGGCATCGAACGCCGGGCCAAGCACGTGAACGTGCCGGGCTGGGTCGGCGTGCTGCGGTGGCTGCGACCCCTGGTGCAGTCCCCGCTGGGCGAACGTCAGATCCGCAAGTACACCCCGACCCTGCTGCCGGAGATGGACGCCGAGGTGGCGGCCCTCGGCCGGTCGGCCAGCGCGCGCACCCTCGGCCTCGGGGACGGGCCCCCGACCGGCTAGGGCTTACCGAACCAGGGCGTCCCGACCGCGAGCGAGCGCGCCACGAGCGCGGCCCGACGACGGCGGGGCACCACCGCGCGACGGTCCAGAACGCGGTAGTCGTTGCGTTCGATCTCGTCGAGGATCGCGGCGTACAGCCCGAACGCCGCGGCCATGCCGGGGCGCACGCGTGGGGACAGCATCGCCAGTCCGGGTTCGGCGAGGCGGTACCAGTGCCGGTTGACCGCCACCAGATGCGCGAGGGCGCGTTCGAGCCGCGGGTCGGGGCGGCCGTCGGCGCGGCGGGCCCGCAGCAGGTCGGCGTCGACGCCGAACGCGGCGAGTTCGTCGGCGGGCAGGTACACCCGGCCACGGTCGAGGTCCTCGCCGACGTCACGCAGGAAGTTCGTCAACTGGAACGCCTCGCCGAGTGCGGCCGCGGCCGGTGCCGCCTCGTCGACCGGGGTGACCGTGCCGAGCACCGGCAGCATCTGCAGCCCGATCGCGGCGGCCGACCCGTGCATGTACTCGCGTAGCTCGGCCATCGTCGCGTACGACGCCCGGAATCCGGGAGAACCGGGCAGATCCATCCGCATCGACGCCAGGAACGCGGTGACGTGGGCGGGGTCGATGCCGTAACGGGTGATGGTGTCGGCGACGGCACGCACCGCCGGACGGGCCGCGGTCACGGGGGTGGCAGCGGCGGCGCCGGCCAACGTGTCTGCGAGCTCCGCCTCGACGGCGTCGAGTTCGGCCGCACACTCCGCCACCGACCGCCCGGAGACGGTGTCGACGTCGACGATGTCGTCGACGGTGCGGGCGAACCCGTACAGGGCGTACACGGCCGGCCGGTCGCGACGCGGCAGCAGGCGCGTCGCGAGGTGGTAGCTCTTCCCGTGCTCGGCGGCGAGCCGACGGCAGTGCCGGTATGCGGCGCCGAGGTCCGGGGGGAGCGGCGGGTCGTGCAGGGCGGTCATGGCTCGGGCGGCCGTCAGTCGGACGCCGCGGCGAGCGGGGCGCTCGCGGCGACCTCGGGCCGCCGCACCGTGCGCACCCGGAGCGGGTCGACCGTGACCAGGGAGCGGGCCGCGACGACCGCGGCGAAGGTCGCGAGCAGCACGTGCGGCAGCGAGTACAGGCCGATGGAGCCGTCCGGGTTGAACACCAGCATCAGCCACGTCGACAGGCCGACCAGGACCATCAACGTGGTCGTCGACATCGCGAACGCGGCGCCGATCGCGAGAGGCCACGAGTAGTACCAGGGCAGCGCGGCGGGGGAGAACAGCACGATCACCACCAGCGCGACCAGGATGCCGAGGACCGCCTGCTTGGTGGTCCGGCGGAACCGCCACCACACCGCGACCAGTGTGACGACCATGATCAGCGCACAGATCGCCCGTGTCACCTCGAGCACCGGACCGAGCCGGAGGCCGGTGAACCACGAGGTGGACACCGTGACGATGTGGGCGAGGATCGTCGGCACCGACAGCCAGTTGACGATCTTCGCCGAGCCCTGCAGCGCGGTCAGCCAGCCCAGCCCGACGCCGGCGATCGCCGAGCAGGCCGCGAACACCGCGACGAACACGGCCGCACCGGCGGATGCCGTCTTCACGAACAGCGCAAGCGGCGACGCCGCCCGGGTGTTCTCCGCGGTCGCTCCGGTACCCGGGGCGACGCCCGCGGACTCGGCGCGCTCGCGTTCGTGGATCATCCAGATCCACACGACGAACGGGAGTGCCACGCCCGCCATCGCCTTCACGGCCACCCCGAGCGAGATGACCGCGATTCCCGCGACGTGCTTGCGGTCGAGGACGAGGGTCAGGCCGGCGGCCATCAGACCGACCATCAGCAGTTCGTTGTGCACCCCGCCGACCAGGTGGACCAGGACCAGGGGGTTGAGCACCGCCAGCCAGAGCGCGGTGGCCGGGTCGCCGCCGAGCTGGCGCGCCAGCCTCGGCAGCGCCCACATCATCAGCACGAGACCGGGCAGCATCGCCAGCCGCATCAGCATCGTCCCGGCCACGACGTTGTCCCCGGTGATCGACGTGATGCCCTGGCCGATCAGCAGCGACACCGGGCCGTACGGGGCGGTGGTCGTGGTCCAGACGTTGCTGACGTTGTCGAGCAGGAGACCGGGGTTGACGACCGGACCGACCGCGTACGGGTCGAAGCCGTCGCGCAGCAGGGCGCCCTGCGCCAGGTACGAGTAGGCGTCGCGGCTGAACATCGGGACCGCCGCCAGCAGCGGTGCGGTCCACGCGGCGGCCACCCATCGCAGTTCCGTGACCTCGACCAGCCCCGCCCTGGTGTTGCGGCCGAGCCGCACCCACGCCGCGATCATCATCAGCACACCGATCCAGACGATCAGCGTCGACAGCACGAAACCGTGACCGAACCGCAGCCACGACAGGTACATCGACTCGAGCAGCGGGTCGTGGCGGCGGACCGCGCCGGAGCCGAACCCACCGAACGTGATCATGATCGCGCCGACGACCCCGAGGGCCGCCGCGTGTCCGGCGTCGCTGCGCAGGAAGGTCGCGCTCGCGCGGGGTTCGGGGACGGCGCTGGGGGACGGCATCGGTTACGGAACTCCCCCCGGGTCGGCGCGGTGGTGTACACCGTCGTCGGCGGGCCGAGCGCGGTGAAGGCAGGTGACGGGCAGCCAGTTTAGTGGCAGGACGGCCGGACTCGGGAATCCCGCCCGTCAGTCACCGTGTCCGGTGCTCGTTCACCTGCCGTTTCACGGCCCGTCACACGGGACGTCGATCACCGGATCCGGCCCAGCACCCTATCGGCGGCGAGCTTGCCGGAGATCAGGACCGTCGGCACCCCGACCCCCGGGGTGGTGCCGCATCCGGCGAGGACGACGTTCGCGGCACCGGTGTCGAGGTTGCCGCGACGGAACGGCCCGGTCTGCGCGAAGGTGTGCGCGGCCGCGAACGGCGACCCGTCCGACATGCCGCGCTCCGCCCAGGTCCGCGGGGTGTCGACCACGTCGACCCGGAAGTGGTCGGCGATGCCGGTGTAGCCGCGGGACTCGAGCACCGCGAGCAGTTCGCGGACGTACGGCTCGCCGAGCGCGGCCCAGTCCAGGCGGGCGCTGCGCAGGTTCGGGCACGGTGCCAGCACCGACAGCGGCTCGTGCTCGGCGCCGTCACGGGAGAGCAGCTGCCCGGGGTCGCTGCATGCGGGCCGGGTCAGCAGCAGCGACGGGTCGGTCATCAGCCGGCCCCGGCCGCGGCGCGCGGTGATCTCCGCGAAGGTGCGTTCCCAGGCCTCGCCGAAGTCGATCGTGTGGTGCCCGCTGTCGGCCCACCGCCGGCTCACCGCCGTCGGAATCGTGCCGTGCGCGACCACCGCGGACGGCGAGTGCCGCACCGGCCGCCGCGGCAGCCGCCGCCGCGGCAGCAGCGCGTCGGCGCCGCCGAGGTCCGCGGTCAGCACCACCGCGTCCGCCTCGACCACGGTTCCGTCCGCGGTGCGCACGGCGTTGGCCCGGCCGCCGGCGTAGTCGATCGCCACCACCTCGGCGCCGAGCCGGAGGTCGCCGCCGGCGCCGGTCAGCGCCGCCGCCATCGTCGCGGCGACCCGACGCATGCCGCCGTCCGGGAACCACACGCCCGTCGAGGTGTCCATGTGCGCGATCGCGCCGTACACGCCGAGCGCGCGCGCCGGCGCGACGCCCGCGTACAGGGATTGAAACGTGAAGATCCGCTGCAGCCGCGGGTCGTGCACGGTCCGCGCCACCTTCGGGCCGAGCCGGCCGAACCCGCCGTGGCGCACCAGCGTCCGGAGGTCCCGCCGCGCCGACGGGGTGCGCACCATGTCCAGCGGGGAGTCGAAGTTCGCGTCCATGAAGTTGTCGAAGTCGGCGCCGAATATCGTCGCCAGCCACGCCCGCAGCCGGCGGTAACGCACCGCCTCGTCCGGTCCGCACACACGCGCGACCTCGGTCGCCATCGCGTCCGCGTCCGCGAACACCCGGATCGCCGATCCGTCCGCGAAGCGTGCGTGGTAGGACGGGTCGAGTTGCCGGATCCGCAGCGGCGGGTCGATCGTCGCGGGATCCGCGCCGACCGCGGCGAGCGCCTCGTCCACCAGCTCGGGCATCGTCAGAACCGTTGCGCCGCTGTCGATGTCGTAACCGGGACCGGCGTACACCCCGACTCGTCCGCCGACCGTGTCGTCGCGTTCGAGGACCGTCACCCGGCGGCCCGCGCCGCGCAGGTGCAGCGCCGCCGCCAACCCGGACAGGCCCGCACCGACCACGACCACCCGGTCGGTGCGGCCGGGCACCGCGCGCACCACTACGCGCTGCGGCGGCCGACCGCGACCGCCATCTCGCGCAGGCGCGCCTTCGCGCCCTCGGTCGCCGTCGACGCGTCCAGGGCGCGCAGGCCGCTCGTGGTCAGCTCGTCGATCCGGGCCTGGACCGCGGTCACCGCGCCCAGGTCGGTGATGATCCGGCGCATCCGGTGCACCTGCTCGTCGGTGAGGTCGGTGCCGATGCCGCGGCGCAGGAAGTCGGCGGTCCCCGGATCGGACGCGTCGGCCCGCACCAGTGCCTCCGCGAACAGCACCGTCCGCTTGCCCTCACGCAGGTCGTCGCCGGACGGTTTGCCGGTCACCTCGGGGTCGCCGAAGACGCCCAGCAGGTCGTCCTGCAGTTGGAACGCGATGCCGATGTCGGTGCCGAACTCCCGGTACGCGGCGATCAGCGCGTCGTCCGCCCCGGCGAGCGCCGCACCCAGGTGCAGCGGACGCTCGATCGTGTACGCGGCCGTCTTGTACCGGTTGATGCGCAGTGCGGCCGCCACCGACTCGTCGCCCGTCACCTCGGTGTGCACGTCCAGGTACTGCCCGCCGAGCACCTCGGTGCGCATCGCCGACCACACCGGCCCGATCCGCGTCTGGGCGGCCGCGTCGACCCCGGACTCGCGCACCAGGTCGTCGGCCCACGCCAGCGCGAGATCGCCGAGCAGGATCGCGACCGACTCGCCGAACTTCGCGGGGTCACCCGCCCAGCCGCCGGCCCGGTGCTGGTCCGCGAACTCGACGTGCAGGGTCGGGAACCCGCGCCGGGTCGCGGACGAGTCGATGATGTCGTCGTGCACGAGCGCGCAGGCCTGCACCAGCTCCAGCGCCGCACACGCCCGCAGCACCGCGGGGGCGTCCGGGCCGCGCTCGTCACCGCCGGCGCCGACCCACCCCGTCCACGCGAACGCCGGCCGCACCCGCTTGCCGCCCCGCAACACGAACGCCTCCAACGCGGTCGCGGCGCCGGAGAACGTTCCGCCGACGGCGTCGGTGAGCGGTCGCCGGGAATCGAAGAACACGCGCAGCGCCGACTCGACGGCCGCGGGCACGGAGGTGATCGAGTCGGGAGGGGTAGTCATGGCCGCCAGACTAGTGGTGGCCGCGAATCGCCCCCGAGGCTCGCCCCTATGATTGGGCCCGTGACTTTTGATGCCGTCAGGGGGCGGGCCAGCGAGGGATGGGTGACGCGGACCCCGTCCATCGTCGACCGCATCGGGGCCGCCCCGGGGCGGATCCCGTTCTCGGTCGAGTTCTCACCGCCGCGCGACGCCGACGCCGAGGCACGCCTGTGGCGTGCCGTCCGCGAGTTCGAGCAGATGCAGCCGGCGTTCGTGTCGATGACGTACGGCGCCGGTGGATCCACCCGCGACCGGACCGTCCGCGTGACCGGTCAGATCGCCGAGGAGACCACTCTGCTGCCGGTCGCCCACCTGACCGCGGTCGAGCACAGCGTCGACGAGCTCCGCGCGATGTGCGGGGCGTACGCCGACCGCGGCATCAGCAACATCCTGGTCCTGCGCGGCGATCCGCCCGGTGACCCCCTCGGTGAGTGGGTCAAGCACCCCGACGGTGTCGAGTACGCCGAGGAACTGGTCCGCCTGGTCCGCGACATGGGTGACTTCCATGTCGGGGTCGCGTCGTTCCCGGAGGGCCACTACCGGGCCCCCGACCTCGACCACGACACCCGGTACCTGGTCGCGAAGCTGCGGGCCGGCGCCGAGTACTCGATCACGCAGATGTTCTTCGACGTCGAGGACTACCTCCGGCTGCGGGACCGGGTCGCGAAGTTGGACCCGGAGCAGGGCGCGAAGCCGATCATCCCGGAGATCATGCCGATCACGTCGCTGCGCTCGGCACGGCGCAGCCTCGAGCTGTCGGGGTCGCGACTGCCGGTCGAGCTCGACGAGCGGCTGCGGCGGGCCGCCGGCGACGGGCCCGAGGAGAACCGGGCCGCGGTCCGCGAGGTCGGCATCGACGTGGCCACCCGGCTCGCGGAACGTCTGATCTCCGAGGGTGCGCCGTGCCTGCACTTCATCACCCTCAACTTCGCGCGCGCCACCCGTGAGGTGCTGACCAACCTGGGCCTGGCCCAGGGCGCGGTCGCGGCCGGTTAGCGCGGGCGGCCGGCGGGTGCTGCGACCCGCCGTGCGTCAGCCCCGCCGCAGCGGCCTGCCCTTCCAGACGAGGGTGCCGCGGCGGTGGCGTAGGTGCGAGTCCACGGTCAGCGCCGCGAGGGCCAGTACCGACAGCGGATGCACGAGCGCGTCGACGCCCTCGGCGGGGGTCGGGCGGGTGCCCGACTCCAGCGTGCGCGCGATCAGCCGGGACGCGGCCGCGGCCCCGTAGGCGACGAGCCCCCACCGGCGGCCGGGTCCGGTGATCGCGGCCACCGGCGCCGCGGTGTACGTCACCGTCGCGACCCCGAGCACGAGTGCCGCGCCGACCGGGGAACCGAACGCCGTCCACAACCATCGCCCGTGCCCGGCGCGCAGTTGCCGGCCCGAGGTGTACATCCGGCATGTCGCCAGGCCGCCGCCGGGCACGACCGCGGTGCGGCGCCGAGCCCGGCGCAGGGCACGCGCGAGGTCGAGGTCCTCGGCGACACTGGCCGCGACCGCGCGATGTCCGCCGATCGCGTCGTAGACGGTGGCGTCACACACCAGGAACTGGCCGCAGGCGACCGCCAGCGACGGCCGCAGGCTGCGGTTGGCGACCGGCAGCGGCGCGCTCGCGGCCCAGGACCAGCACAGCAGTGGTTGCAGCAGCCGCTCGACCGGCGTCACCGCAAGCTGCGACGGCCACGGGCACAGCAGGTCCACGCGCATCTCCCGCAGCCGTCGCACCGCGGCGGCGAGGGCGTCCGAGGCGAGGCGGACGTCGGCGTCGAGGAACACCAGCACCTCGTCGGGCCGGCGAGCGTGTCCGGGGTCAGCGGCCGCGGCGAGATCGGCCAGTCGCGCGCAGGCCGCCGGTTTGCCGACCCAGCCGGGTGGCGGTCCGCCCTCGGGGCGGTGCACGGTGAACCGGGGGTCGCCCCCGATCGCGGTCGCGGCCGCCGCGGAGGTGCCGTCGGTCGAGTCGTCGTCGAGGATCAGCACCCGCAGGCCGGGCACCCCTCGCTGCGCCCGCAGGTCGGCGATCAGCCGGGGCAGGGTGGCCGCCTCGTCGCGGGCCGGAACGAGCACCGTCACCGGGTCCGGGACCGGCGGTCCGGGACGCAGGGGCGGGGTCGTGGCCGCGTTGACGGCCGCGATCGCGGCACCGGTCGTCGCGACCGCGGCCGCGAACCCGACCGGACCGGCCGCGCGGTTCACACCTTGCGCTCGTTCGCGCCGTCGCTGCGCACGTACCGCGGCGACCGGTCCCGGTTCCGGTAGGCCATCAGTCCGACGATCAGGGCGACACCGAGGGTGACACCGCCGACGATGCCTGCCCAACCGGCGAACCCGCGGGTGCTCGGATCCTGGTAGCGGACCTCCGCGCGCAGGGTGTTCACCTCGCCCGGGGCGAGCTTCCAGGTGACGATCGAGTCGCCGTCGCGGGTTCCGTTGGTGGTGGCCACCCGGGCGGGGAACGCGATGCTCACCTGCACGTCGCTGCTGTCCGGCACCGCCTTGAGGTCGGCCTTGCCGTCGAGGGTGACGATGTCGCCGGCGCGCTGGAAGTTCAACTGCACCGAGTTGCCGACCTGCCCGGACATCGAGCCGAGTTGCTGGACCTCACCGAACGTGAGGTCGCTGAAGAACGCCTGGGTGCCGACGTAGCCGTCCTGCTTGTACTCCTGGACGCGGACCTTGCGGGCCAGCGAGTCCGGCGGGGTCAGCTGCGGTCCCTGGTCCGTCTCGGCGGTGGGGACCGCGGCGGCGACGATCTGCCCGGACACCCGGTCGTCGGCGGACACCCCCATCGACACCTGCACCCGCAGGCAGCCGCTGAGCAGCGGCACGGCGAGCAGCAGGAGTGCGGTCAGTGCGGCCAGGCGGGCTCGGGACGGTCGGCGGTCACGGGTCGTCAGCACGTGGTCATGGTGCCAGCCCGGCTCAGACGGCTCAGCAGCGGCACGCCGACGGCACCCATCCCGACGAGTCCGTAGAGCGCGGATCGGTCCAGGCCCGGCAGGAACACCGCATGGGCCAGCGCCGATCCGAGCCACGTCCACAGGAACAGCGCCAGCGGGACGGCGTCGGTCGCGGCCGGGGGAGCGGCGTCGGTCAGCCGGCGATCCGCCCAGGTCAGGGTCGCCGCGATCGCGGCGGCGACGAGCAGCCATCCCGCGTAGTTGGTCCACGGGATCGGTTCGAGCCCGGGCAGGTTCGCGTGCACCGAACACCACCGCCACTGGCCGTCCGCGACCATCTGGGGGTCCAGGTAGAGATCCCACCCGACGATGCCGACGGCGGCGAGCGCGGCCCGCGGGAGCGGGCGGGAGCGGCCGACGGCGTGGGTGGCGGCGCACCACACCGGGTAGCTGCCCGCCGTCCACGCCAACGGCACCAGCAGCGGCACGCCGGCCAGCGCCGGGCCGAGCCGGCCCTGTGCGTACTCGTAGCACCCGAACGGGATCCCGGTGGCGGTACCGACCACCTCCGACAGCAGGCCGAGTCCGGCGGTGACGACGAGCAGGGCCGCGGCCCACCGGAACCCGCGTGTGGACCAGGCGTGCGTGACCGCGGCGACGGCGAGCGAGAGCACGACGAGGGCGGTCACGGCGTCCCGCGCGGACCCGTGCACCAGTGGGTAAGCGATCTGCGCGGCGACCGCGAGTGCCGCCGCCGGCGTCGACGGCGCGGTGCCGGTGGCCGCCGTGCGCGTCGTCACGGGAGCAGTCGGCGCACTCGACCGAACTTCGCGTCGGACAGCGCAACCCGTGCGGCGCTGCGCCCGCTCGACCCGGACACCCCGCCGCCGGGATGGGTGGACGCCCCGGTCAGGTACAGGCCGGTCGCGTCGGGGACCCGGTGCCCGGACAGTTCCGGAAGGGGACGCCACATGAACATCTGGTCGAGCGACATCTCCACGTGCATCACGTTGCCGCCGATCAGCCCCATCTCGGACTCGAGGTCCACCGGTGTCTGCACCAGCCGGTGCCGGACGGTGTCCGCGAACCCCGGTGCGAAACGGTCGATCTCGGCGACGATCCGGTCGCCTTCGGCCTCGGCGACGTCGGCCCACCGGCGGTCCCCGCTCAGCGCGTAGGGGTGCCACTGCGACCACAGCGTCGCCTGGTGCTCGCCGGGCGGGCACAGGCTGGGGTCGATGCCGCTGAAGCTCATCGCGAGCACCGCCGGCGTCGGCGGCAGTTCCCCGGCGAGAGCGGCTCCGTGGGCGAGACGCAGCTGCGCGCGATCGGTGACGAGCAGCTGCAGGCCGGAGGTGACGGTCGTGCCGTCCGGCGCGCTCGGGTACTGCGGCAGCGTGCCGGTGCCGAGACGAACGACCATGCCGATGCCCGGGCCGACGCGGATCCGGCGCCGCCAGTCCGCGATCCGGGTCGCGTCGTGCCCTCCGCGCTCGAGCAGGTCGAGGGTGGTCAGGATGTGGCAGCCGGCGATCACGGTCCGCGAGCGCACCACGTGGCCGGCCGCGGTGCGCGTCAGCCAGCCGTCGCCGTCGCGCCGCAGTTCGACGACCGCGTCCCCGAGCCGCAGCGTGCCGCCGGCAGCGGCCAGCCGCGACGCCAGCGCCTGCGTCAGCGCGCCGCTGCCGCCGACCGCACGGCCCGGCGGGATCGTGTGCATCAGCGCCGCGAACCCGACCATCGGGGCGGTCCCCGGCTCCGACATCGGCGGCCCCGACTGCGCGCCGAACCAGGCCAGCGCCGCCTTGAGCCGTTCGTCGTCGAACCACTCGTCGAGCAGGGCGTCCCCGGACGCGAGGAACTCCCGCGACAGCGTGGCCGGGCCGTCGCCGGTGTCCAGGCCCCAGAACGCGCGGACCAGCCGGCCCCCGGTCGGCGGCGCGCCGAACGCCTTCATCACCGACGCGGTCCGCGGACCCCAGGTGGCGACGAACCGGCGGTAGGCGTCGGCGTCGCGTGGCGAGCAGGCCGTCGCGATCGAGCGGCAGGTCGCGTCGAGGTCGCGGTGGAACACGATGCCCGGACGCGGGTCGCCGGGCGGGGCGGGCGCGAACGCCCACGGGTCGCAGTCGAGGTACCGCAGTCCGTGCGCGGCCAGGTCCAGTTCCTCGACGATGCCGGTGTGCCGGATCATGATGTGCGCCGAGGAGCCGCGGTCCACCCGGTGCCCGGGGAACCGTTCGACGGTGGAGACGGCACCGCCGAGTTCGGTGTCGCGTTCGAGCACCTCGACGGACCAGCCGGCCCGGGCCAGGTAACAGGCCGAGACGAGCGCATTGTGTCCGGAACCCACCACCACCGCGTCGATCACGACGCTCAGGGTAGCCGGGGCCGGGGTCGCGTCAGAGTGGCAGCGGGCGCCCGAGGACGGCGAACGGCCGGCTGTCGCCGGTGAACCGGAAATGACGCACCACGTCGGTGAATCCGAGCCTGCGGTACAGCCGCCAGGCCCGGTTGTCCTCGTCCGGAACCTCCGGGGTGGACAACAGCACCCGGGCCTCGGTGCGTCCGGCGAGCAGCATCCGCAGCAGCGCCGCGCCGATGCCGTGGCCCTGCGCGCGGGGTGAGACGTGCAGTTCGGTCAGTTCGAAGTAGTCGCCGAGCACGGTCTCGATCGTGTTCCGGTCGGCGCCGGTGCGGCGCATGCCTTCGCGCACCTGCTGCTGCCACCACTGGTGCGGGGCGCCGCGGTAGCCGTAGGCGACGCCGATCATCGACTCGGTGCCGTCGGGCGCAGCGGCGAACGCCGCGACACCGCGCCAGCCGGGTCTGCCGGTGTGCTCGGTCCACATCGGAGCGCGGTGGAACTCGGTGCCCTGCGGGTAGTCCATCGCCTCGACGTACACCGCGAGAGCCTCGTCGAGGCGGGCACGGAGGTCGCCGGCGGACAGCTCGACCAGCCGGGGGGCAGGGGTGGTGTCGACCGGACTCACCCTCTCTCTTGACTTCGTGTCGGTGGGGGCAGGTATATTCAATACATCGAACAGATGTTCGATGTCGGCAATCCGGCGAAGCACGAGGGAAGCGGGCTTCGCCGGATTGCGCCGAAGCGGGTTCGGGGGAGGTCGCGGGCGGGGGACGGGCGGTGGAAGGAGCAGGGGAGGTGTTCGGAAGATGGCAATTCGAGTGAATCTTCTCGACCGGGCGGACGCCCTACTGGCCGAGGCGGTCGGAGCTCGCGATCCGTCCGACCGGTTCCGGGCTGCATACCTGGCGGCACTGCGGGGTGCCGGGGCGGCGCTGCGCGGCCGCACGCCCCGGTCGGGGTCGCGCAGTGCGTGGGCGTTGCTCAGCCGTGCCGCACCCGAACTGGCCGGCTGGCCGGAGTTCTTCGCGGAACACTCGGAGACCCGGGCGGCAATCGAGGCCGGGATCTCGCGCACGATCACCTGGGCTGAGGCGGACCGATTCCATGCCGAGGTGTCCCGGTTCCTGACGGTCGTGGAGGGGTATCTCGCCGACCTCGACGGCCGGACCGGCCTCGGCGGCGAAAGCGGGCTCGCCAGGACGTCGGCGTGACCGTGAGTGCGGCTGTCCACCAGGGGATCTGCGCCCGCCCGGAAATATGTCCGGGAACTCGATGCCGGAGTAGGTGGTACGCCGTCAGCTGTACTCGTATCATTGACGGCAGGTAGCCGTGACCACGGCAACCGGTCGAGTTGATCCAACGATTCGACCGCCACTATTTGATGTGCCGGGGGAGGTACCGTGCCACTCTCCGAGCACGAGCAGCGGATGCTCGATCAGATCGAGAGCGCTCTCTACGCCGAAGATCCCAAGTTCGCCTCCTCTGTGAGGGGGGGCCGTATGCGTGCGGCCTCGAGCAAGCGCCGCATGCAGGCGGGGGCTCTCTTCGTACTCGGACTCGTCCTGCTCGTTGCGGGTATCCCCCTCGCGGCCAAGGCGAGTGCGTTCCTGATCATCAGCCTGCTCGGTTTCCTTGTGATGTTTGGAGCCGGCGTCCTGTTCCTGTGGTGGGGATCGGGCCCGGGTGTCAAGGCGGGGTCGGGCGACAAGTCCGGGTCCGCATCTGGGACGAGCAAGCCCTCGGGCGGCCGCAAGGGCGGTGGATTCTCGTCCCGCATGGAAGATCGGTTCAAGAGAAGGTTCGACCAGGGGTAACCGCCCGGACGTCGACGGCAGTCGAGGCGCGACACCGCCAGGTGTCGCGCCTTTGTCGTCTGCGCACGCGCCACGAGCCGCCACCGCGGTGCCCCACACGTCCCCACCGCGGCGCCCCACACGTCCCCACCGCGGTGCCCCACACGTCCCCACCGCGGTGCCCCACACGTCCCCACCGCGGTGCCCCACACGTCCCCACCCGCCGGGTCCGGTGACGTCGGGGTGAGCCCGGGTGACATCTGAGCTGGCGGTTCGCCGGCGCAGCGGCGGGGTGGCGCTCGCGCGACCGACGGTCGTGGCGGACGACACACGAAATTCCCCCACCTTCCGCCACTGCGGTGAACAGCGGAAATGTCGCGGAGAGACCGCAATCGGCCGCATGTCGGCCTTGTATGTGGGGGAAAGTGGGGTAACGTGGTGCGCAGTGGTTCGCCGAGGTGAACCACAGGGCAGGGGCGTTCGTTTTTTGGAACGACTGGGGAGGTGTCGAGATGTTTCTCGGCACCTACACGCCGAAGCTCGACGACAAGGGGCGACTGACGTTGCCCGCGAAGTATCGCGATGCACTGGCGGGAGGGTTGATGGTCACGAAGGGTCAGGACCACAGCCTCGCGGTGTACCCGCGAGAGGAGTTCACCGCGCTGGCTCGCCGGGCCGCCGCGGCTTCGCGGAGCAACCCGGAAGCCCGGGCCTTCGTTCGGGCGCTCGCGGCCGGTGCCGACGAGCAGCACCCCGACTCCCAGGGGCGCATCACCCTGTCCGCGGATCATCGGCGTTACGCCGGCCTCACCAAGGAGTGTGTGGTCGTCGGGTCGGTCGACTTCCTCGAGATCTGGGATGCGCAGGCCTGGCACACGTACTCCGACCAGAACGAGGAAACCTACTCCCAAGCCAGATCCGAGTCACTCAGCGACATCCTGTAGCCGCCATTCGTCATCGGCGAGTGCCGCGAGGCCTCTGCCCGATACCGACCCTGACGCACTTCCCCAGCGCCAGGTCCGGTGAATCGGACAGAGACCTCGCGGCATCCGCCCCCCGCTCGTCACGATCGGACCCATGACAGACGACGCCGACACGACCGACAGGACCCGGAGGGAGTACCCGTGGACGACGAATCGAACCCGCCTGCGGTGAATCCCGGTGGAGATCCCGAGCACGAGTTCGGTCACGTTCCGGTCCTGCTCGGTCGCGCCGACGAGCTCCTCGGTCCCGCGATCACCCGGGAATCCGCCGACGGCACCGGTGCGGTCATGATCGACGCGACCCTCGGTCTGGGTGGACATTCGGAGCACTTCCTGCGGACCTATCCGGGGCTGCGCCTGATCGGGCTCGACCGGGACCCGGCGGCCCTCGAGATCGCCGGCGACCGGCTCGGCCGGTTCGGTGACCGAGTCACGTTGGTGCACACCAGGTACGACGGCATCGTCGATGCACTCGAGGTCGCGGGTTTCGACCAGGTCGAGTCGGTGCACGCGATCCTCTTCGACCTCGGGGTCTCCTCGATGCAGCTCGACGAAGCGGAGCGCGGCTTCGCGTACTCGGTCGACGCGCCGCTGGACATGCGGATGGACCCGACCCGCGGGCAGACCGCGGCGGACATCCTCAACACGTACAGCCACGGCGAGCTGGCGCGGGTGCTGAGCACGTACGGCGAGGAGCGGTTCGCGGGTCGGATCGCGTCGGAGGTGGTGCGGCGCAGGAAGATCGAGCCGTTCCGGACGAGTGCGCAGTTGGTCGAGGTCATCTACGCGTCGATTCCGGCGGCGACCCGGCGGACCGGCGGACACCCGGCCAAGCGCACCTTCCAGGCGCTGCGCGTCGAGGTCAACGGCGAACTGGACTCGCTGCGCGCCGCGATCCCCGCCGCACTGGACGCCCTCGCGGTCGGTGGGCGCGTGGTGTTCATGTCCTACCAGTCCCTGGAGGATCGGATCGTCAAGCAGGAACTCACCCCGCGCACCAAATCCCGCAGCCCCGAGGGGCTTCCGGTGGAGCTGCCGGGGATGGGTCCCGAGTTCGAACTGCTCACTCGCGGCGCGGAACGCGCGAGCGAACAGGAGATAGCGGACAACCCGCGGTCGGCGCCGGTCCGATTGCGCTGTGCAGAGCGGATTTCCAGGAGGGCGACGGCATGACAGTTCCCGTGCGACCGGCTGCAGTGCGTGACCGCGGTGCGAAGACCTCCGTCCGTCCGCGCGCCAACGGGCGCGTGCCCGCGACCACCACCGACCGGTCGGTGGCGGCGCGATCCACGAAGTCGACTGCGGCGCAACGGGCCTACGCGAAGCGCAACCAGCGTGCGGCGGTCGGAGTGGCGCCGACCCCGGCCGGGCGCGGTGCCTTCCGCGCCCGGATCCCGTTCGTGGCGACCATCATCGGGCTGCTGTCCGTGGGTCTCGCGATCACCCTGCTGCTGACCACCCGCGCCGCCGAGGACTCCTACAAGCTCAGCGCGGCCAAGGCGCACAACCAGGAACTCGTCGAGAAGAAGGCGGCCCTCGAAAGGGACTTCCGCGCGGCGAACTCGGCACCCGAACTCGCGCGCAAGGCTGCCGCGCTGGGCATGATCCCGGCGAAGGACGTCGCGCGCCTGGTCGTCGGCGCGGACGGCGCCGTGACCGTGGTCGGCAAGCCGACGCCCGCGACCGGCGCCCCGGTCCCGGTGCCGCCCCCGGCGCCGGCGGCGAACACCGGAGTGCGGGGCAGCGGACCGGCCGCGGCCAGCCTGCCGCCGGTCGGCTCCCGCAACGCGGCACCGGCACCCGCGGCCCCGGCACCGGCCGCGCCGAATCAGCCCCCGGCCGCGCCGAACCCGGCCCCGGCGGCGTCGAACCCTGCCGTCGTGGCATCGGCCGCCACGCCGCGGACCGCGAATCAGCCGAACCCGCAGGCATCGGATGGACAATTGGTTCCCATGGCCCGACCGGAACAGGCAGGTAACCAGGGCGGGACGCGGTGAGCGGAGGCCGCCCCGGCTCCCCACCCCGCCGCGGAACTCCTCGCGGCGGGGTTCGCCGTTCGGGCTCCGGCCGGAACCGCCGGCCGGGACCCGGGGACACGTCGAGTTTCCGGTTCCGGTACCGCACCGGCCGGTTCGTGATGTTCGCCGCACTCGGCATCGCGGTCCTGCAGCTGGTGTGGATCCAGGGGATCCAGGCCCCGCGCCTGTCCGCCGAGGCCGCCGACCAGCGATCGACGACCCTGATCGACCCGGCCACCCGTGGCTCGATCACCGACCGCAACGGCAAGCCGATCGCCTTCACGATGGAGGCGAAGGCGCTGACGTTCCAGCCGGTGAAGGTCCGCAAGGAGATCGAGGACGCCGCCCGCAAGAAGGGTGAGGACCCGCAGGTCGACCAGCGGCTCGAGGCGATCGCGAAGGGCGTCCACGACAAACTCGGCGACGCGGCGCCGCAGAAGGACGTGCTCGCGAAGCTGAAGAGCTCGCTGACCTTCGAGTACCTCGCGCGCGGGGTCGACCCCGACGTCGCCGCGCAGATCGTCGACGACTTCCCCGAGGTCGGTCTCGAACGTCAGGACATCCGCGAGTACCCGGGCGGCGCGCTGGCCGCGAACATCGTCGGCGCCACCGGATGGAACGGTCACGGACTGCTCGGGCTCGAGGACTCGATGGACTCGACGCTGGCAGGCACCGACGGCTCGCAGACCTACGACCGCGGCTCCGACGGCGCCGTCATCCCCGGCAGCTGGCGCGACAAGCAGCCGGCCGTCGACGGGTCCGGGGTGGAACTGACCCTCGACGCCGACCTGCAGTACTACGTGCAGCAGCAGGTGCAGCAGGCCAAGGACCTCTCCGGCGCGAAGAACGCGTCCGCGGTCGTGCTCGACTCGCACACCGGTGAGGTGCTCGCGATGTCCAACGACAACACCTTCGACCCGTCCATCGGCGTCGGCAACAACGTCCGGAAGGAGATGGGCAACCTGCCGGTCTCCACTCCGTTCGAACCCGGCTCGGTGAACAAGATCGTCACCGCGGCCGCGGCGGTCGAGTACGGGCTGACCACACCCGACGAGGTGCTGCAGGTGCCCGGCTCGATCCAGATGGCCGGGGTGTCCGTCAAGGATGCCTGGGCGCACGGTGTGGTGCCCTACACGTCCACCGGTGTGTTCGGGAAGTCCTCGAACGTCGGCACCCTGATGCTCGCCCAGCGGGTCGGGGAGGACCGGTTCGCGGACATGCTGAGCCGCTTCGGGCTCGGTCAGCGCACCGAGGTGGGGTTGCCCGGCGAGAGCGCCGGCGACGTCCCCAGCCGGGACCAGTGGTCGGGTGGCACGTTCGCGAACCTGCCGATCGGGCAGGGTCTGTCGATGACCCTGCTGCAGATGACCGGCATGTACCAGGCGATCGCGAACAACGGACTGCGGATCCCGCCCCGCATCGTGCGGGCCACCGTCGACGCCGACGGCACCCGCACCGCGGTCGATCACCCCGACGGTGTCCGGGTCGTCAGCGAGCAGACCGCCGCGACCGTGCGCGACATGTTCCGGTCCGTCACCCAGCGCGACCCGATGGGCTACCAGCAGGGCACCGGCCCCTCGGCGTCCGTGGAGGGCTACCAGGTCAGCGGCAAGACCGGTACGGCCCAGCAGGTCGACCCGGCCTGCAAGTGCTACTCGAACTCGAACTACTGGATCACGTTCGCGGGCATCGCCCCCGCCGACAATCCGCGTTTCGTGATCGGAATCATGCTCGACGCCCCGGTCCGCAGTGCCGACGGCTCCGGCGGGCAGTCCGCGGCCCCGCTGTTCCACAGCATCGCGTCGTGGATCCTGCAGCGCGACAAGATCCCGCTGTCCACGGACCCGGGCCGGCGGTTGGTGCTGCAGGCCGATTGACGACGCCGAAACGGTGTTCGCGACCCGGACACCGAATCTCCGTTTCGCCGCGCACGCCGGTAACCTGACACGTCGGTCCTCGGAACGACAGCGCGCCCGGACCACCCGCATCGAACCCTCGAGAGGAGTCACCTGCCCGTGCACGGGACGAACGACAGCAGCGAGGCCGGTCAGGTGGCCGTGACCCCCGGACTGCGGCCCGCGCATCCCCCGGCGACGGCGGTGACGGCCCTGGCGAACCTCGTGGGAGCCGAACTGCACCGGATCGGGGGACCTGCTGCCGGCGCCTCGGGAAATCCGGCAGTCGCCGTGACCGGAGTCGACCTGCGCGCCCAGGCCGTGCAGCCGGGCGACCTGTTCGCCGCGCTGCCCGGCGCCCGCGCGCACGGGGCCGACTTCGTCGCCACCGCGGTCGACCGCGGCGCCGTCGCGGTCCTCACCGACGCCGCCGGGCTGGCCCGCATCAGCCCGGGCCCGACACCGCTGGCGGTGCTCGTGCACCCCGATCCGCGCGCGGTCCTCGGCACCGTGTCCGCCGCGATCCACGGCAACCCGTCGCAACGCCTGCGGGTGGTCGGGATCACCGGCACCTCCGGCAAGACCACCACCGCGTACCTCGTCGAAGCCGGGCTCCGCGCCGCCGGCCGCCGTCCGGGACTGGTCGGCACCATCGAGACCCGGATGGACGGACGCCGGGTGCCCAGCGCGCTGACCACCCCCGAGGCGCCGCAGCTGCACGCCCTGTTCGCGACGATGCTCGAACGCGGCATCGACACCGTCGTGATGGAGGTGTCCAGTCACGCGCTCGCCCTCGGCCGGGTCGACGGCACCGCGTTCGCGGTCGGCGCGTTCACGAACCTGTCGCAGGACCACCTCGACTTCCACCGCGACCTGGACGACTACTTCGCGGCGAAGGCCAGGCTGTTCGACCCCCGGTCGACCGTGCACGCCGGCCGTGCGGTCGTGTGCGTCGACGACGAGTGGGGACGCAGGATGGCCGCGATCGCCGGCCCGGACACCGTCACGGTCGGCACCACCGGAACCGGCGGCGCGTGGACCGCATCGGACGTCACCACCAGCGCCGACGGTACCCAGCGCTTCACGGTGGGCACGCCCGACGGGCAGACCCTGACCGCGTCGCTGCGCCTGCCCGGCCGCTACAACGTCGCGAACGCGTTGCTCGCGCTCGCCGTCCTCGACCAGTGCGGGGTGCCGCCCGCCGCCGCGATCGCCGGACTCGCCGAGGTCGACGTCCCGGGCCGGGTCGAGCGTGTCGACCGCGGACAGCCGTTCCTCGCGGTCGTCGACTACGCCCACAAACCGGCGGCGCTGGACGCCGTCATCGCGACGCTCCGCGGGCAGAGCGACGGCCGGCTCGCGGTCGTGGTCGGCGCCGGCGGCGACCGCGACCACGGCAAACGGCAACTGATGGGTGCGGCCGGCGCGCGCGGCGCGGACCTGCTGGTCGTCACCGACGACAACCCGCGCAGCGAGGACCCGGCCACGATCCGGGCCGCGCTGCTCGCGGGCGCACTGGCGGTCCCGGAGGGCGAGCGCGGCGAGGTCCGCGAAGTCGGCGACCGGGCCGAGGCGATCGCCGCCGCCGTCGCGTGGGCCGGCGTCGGTGACGTCGTGCTCGTCGCGGGCAAGGGACACGAAATCGGACAGGAGATTGGTGGGGTGAAGTACCCATTCGACGACCGCGAGGTCCTGGCGGCCGCGATCGACAACCGCGCGGGTGGCGCGCACCCGGGTGGTGGGGATCGGTGATCCCGATGAGCCTGGCCCGCATCGCGGAGATCGTCGGCGGCACGCTGCACGACGTCGCCGACCCGGACGTGACCGTGACCGGAACGGTCGAGTTCGACTCCCGCAAGGTGACCGCCGGGGGCCTTTTCCTGGCATTGCCGGGCGCCCGCGTCGACGGGCACGAGCACGCCGCCGCCGCGATCGAGGCCGGTGCGGTCGCGGTGCTCGCGGCCCGGCCGGTCGGGGTACCGGCGATCGTCGTCGAACCGCTCGGGCCGTCGGACACCAACGCGATGGCCCTCGAACACGACACCGACGGCTCCGGTGCCGCAGTGCTCACCGCGCTCGGTGCGCTCGCGCAGGCGGTCACCACCGAGCTGACGGCCGGCGGGCTCACCGTCGTCGGCGTCACCGGCTCGTCGGGCAAGACGTCGACGAAGGATCTGCTCGCGCAGGTGCTGGACCCGCTGGGGTCGGTCGTGGCGCCGCCCGGGTCCTTCAACAACGAACTCGGGCACCCGTGGACCGCGCTGCGCGCCGACGCAGGCACCGACTTCCTGGTGCTGGAACTGTCCGCCCGCGGGATCGGCCACGTCGCGCAGCTCGCCCGCACGGTGCCGCCACGGATCGGGGTCGTCCTCAACGTCGGGACCGCGCACCTCGGCGAGTTCGGCTCGCAGCAGGCGATCGCGTCCGCGAAGGGTGAGCTGGTGGAGGCGCTGCCCGCGGCCGAGGACGGCGGCGTCGCCGTCCTCAACGCCGACGACGTGCTGGTCGCCGCGATGGCCGAGCGCACCCGGGCCCGGGTCGTGACGGTCGGGCAGTCCGCGGCCGCCGACGTCCGCGCCGTCGACGTGCACCTCGACGACCAGGCCCGGGCCGAGTTCACTCTCGTCACGCCGCGCGGCACCGCCCGGGTCGCGCTCGGCGTGCACGGCGAACACCAGGTCGGCAACGCGCTCGCCGCGGCGGCGGTCGCGCTGGAGTGCGGTGCGACGGTCGAGCAGGTCGCGGCCGCGCTCGGCGGCGCCCGCGCGGTGTCGGGCAAGCGGATGGACGTCCGGACCCGCGCCGACGGCGTCACCGTCGTCAACGACTCCTACAACGCCAACCCGGACTCGATGCGGGCCGCGCTCAAGGCGCTGGTGACGATGAGCCGCGCCGGCGACGGCGCGCCCCGTCGCACCTGGGCGGTGCTCGGCGAGATGGCCGAGCTCGGGCCCGACACCGTCGTCGAGCACGACGCGATCGGCCGGCTCCTCGTCCGGCTCGACGTGACGAAGCTGATCGTCGTCGGCGAGGGCCGCCCGCTGCGCGGAATGCACCAGGGCGCGGTCATGGAGGGGTCGTGGGGCGACGAGTCGACGCTGGTACCCGATCCGGCCGCGGCCCTGGAGATCCTGCGCCGCGAGGTGCGTCCCGGCGACATCGTGCTGGTGAAGGCGTCCCAGTCGGTGGGCCTGTGGACGGTGGCGGACGCGCTGCTGGCCGATGACGAGAGCGGCGCCGACGCCGACATCAACGAGGAGCGCGATCGATGAGACAGATCCTGTTCGCCGGCGGCATCGCGCTGGCCGTGGCGATCCTGCTGACGCCGGTGCTGATCAAGACGTTCTCCCGGCAGGGCTTCGGGCAGGAGATCCGGGACGAGGGCCCGGCCAGCCACAAGGCCAAGCGCGGCACCCCGACGATGGGTGGTGTCGCGATCATCGCCGGCATCTGGGCCGGGTACTGGGGGTCGCACCTGATCGGCATCGGCTACGACGCCGACGGGCCCCGCGCCTCCAGCCTGCTCGTGCTCGGACTGACCACGGTTCTCGGCGGCGTCGGATTCCTCGACGACTTCATCAAGATCCGCAAGCAGCGCAACCTGGGCCTGAACAAGACCGCCAAGCTGGTGGGCCAGCTGATCGCGGCGGTCCTGTTCGGCATCCTCGCGCTGCAGTTCCGCGGTGCCACCGGCCTGACGCCGGGCAGCACCCACCTGTCGTACGTGCGCGACATCACCACGGTCACGATGGGGTCGGTGGTGTTCATCCTGTTCGTGTACCTGCTGGTCAGTGCCTGGTCGAATGCCGTGAACCTGACCGACGGCCTGGACGGGCTCGCCGCCGGATCGATGACGCTGGTGCTCGGCGCGTACACGGTGATCACGTTCTGGCAGTACCGCAACGCCTGCGAGACCAACCCCGGCAAGGGCTGCTACGACGTCCGCGACCCGCTCGACCTCGCGCTGATCTGCGCGGCCGCGGCCGGCGCGTGCATCGGCTTCCTGTGGTGGAACGCGGCACCCGCGAAGATCTTCATGGGCGACACCGGGTCCCTCGCGCTCGGCGGTCTGCTCGCCGGCCTGTCGATCACCACCCGCACCGAACTGCTGATGGTCGTGGTCGGCGCGCTGTTCGTCGCCGAGGCCGCGTCGGTGGTCATCCAGGTCGCGGTGTTCCGGTCCAGTCGCCGCCGGGTGTTCCGGATGGCGCCGTTCCACCACCACTTCGAGCTCGGCGGCTGGGCGGAAACCACGGTGATCATCAGATTCTGGCTCCTCGCGGCGATCGCGTCCGCGGTCGGTCTGTCGCTGTTCTACAGCGAGTACCTGGCCGTCATCGGGGACTGACGTGACACCGCTCGACTCGACTCTTCCGGAAACCCTGGCCCGGCTGCGGGGTGCGCGTGTGCTGGTCACCGGCGCCGGGATCTCCGGCCGCGCGCTGGTCGCGCCGCTGCGGGACCTGGGTGCGGACGTCACCCTGACCGACGGCAACGCCGACAGCCTCGCCGCCGCGGCGACCGCGCACGGCGTCCCGACCTGCTCCCCGGACGAGGCCGCCGCGGGCATCGCCGGATACGTGCAGGTGATCACCAGCCCCGGCTGGCGTCCCGACTCGCCGGTGCTGTCCGCGGCCGCAGGCGCCGGGATCCCGATCTGGGGTGACGTCGAGTTCGCCTGGGCCGTCGACCGCGCCGAGCTGTACGGCCCGGCGCGGCGGTGGCTCGTCGTGACCGGCACGAACGGCAAGACCACCACGACGTCGATGCTCGAGTCGATCCTGCGCGCCGCCGGTCTGTCCGCGGTCGCGTGCGGGAACATCGGGCTGCCCGTCACCGACGCGCTGCGTTCGGGGGAGCCCCGGTACGAGGCGCTCGCGGTGGAGCTGTCGAGCTTCCAGCTGCACTGGGCACCGTCGGTGCACCCGGCCGCCGGCGCGGTCCTCAACATCGCCGAGGACCACCTCGACTGGCACGGCGGCATGCAGGGTTACGTCGACGCGAAGGCGCAGGCGCTGACCGGGGAGGTCGCGGTGCTCGGTCTCGACGACCCGGTCGCCGCCGGGCTGCGGGAACGCAGCGGCGCGCCCCGGACCGTCGGGTTCCGGCTCGGCGCCCCGGCACCCGGCGAACTCGGCATCGACGGCGAGGACCTGGTCGACCGCGCGTTCGCGGCCGCCGAGACGCTCGCGGCGGTCGCGGACGTCACCCCGCCCGGACCCGCCGGGCTGATGGACGCCCTCGCCGCCGCCGCGCTCGCCCGTGCCGTCGACGTGCCCGCGACCGCGGTCCGGGACGGTCTGCGGAACTACCGGGTCGGCCCGCACCGGGCCGCGTTCGTCGCGGAGATCGGCGAGGTCACCTACATCGACGACTCGAAGGCCACGAACCCGCACGCCGCCCGCACGTCGCTGCTCGCGCATCCGCGGGTGGTGTGGATCGCCGGGGGCCTGCTCAAGGGCGCCCGCGTCGACGATCTCGTCGCGGAGGTCGCGGACCGGCTCGTCGCGGCGGTGCTGTTCGGCCGCGATGCCGGTCAGATCGCGGACGCGCTGGCCCGACACGCGCCGCGGGTCCCCGTCCATCGCGTCGAACCGGGGCACGATGACCTGGTGACCTCGACCGACACGCCGGACGCCGTGATGGCGCGCGCCGTGCGGGTCGCCGCCGCGGCGGCGGAACCCGGCGACGCCGTGCTCCTCGCGCCCGCCGCCGCGTCGCTCGACATGTTCACCGACTACGGCCACCGCGGCCGCAGCTTCAGCGAGGCCGTCCACGCCCTGGCGGATCATGGCGACGCCTGAGGGCCGCAGCCCCGAGCAGCGACGCCCCAGGCCGTCGGACGCCCGGCGTCGGACGAGCGGCGGGCGCGCGCCCCGGCGGACGGCCGCGGCGGACGTGCGCCGGATCGCGCCGATGCTCGCCGGCGTCCGCGCCCGGTTCGGTGCCTGGCTGTCGCGGCCGCTGGCGTCGTTCCACCTGATCGTCACGATCGCGACGCTGCTCACCGTGCTCGGCCTGGTGATGGTGCTGTCGGCGTCGAGTGTCGAGGCATACGCCGACACCGGGTCGGCATACGGCCTGTTCACCCAGCAGGTGATCTACGCGCTGCTGGGTGCGGTGATGTTCTACATCGCACTGCGGACCCCGGTGCACCTGCTGCGCAAACTCGCGCTGCCTGCGTTCGTCGCCTCGCTGGTGATGCTGGTGCTCGTGCTGATCCCGGGCATCGGCAAGGAGTCCGGCGGTGCGCGGCGCTGGTTCGAGTTCGCCGGACTGTCGTTCCAGCCGTCGGAGATGGCGAAGGTCGCCCTCGTGGTGTGGGGTGCGCACCTGCTGGCGTCGCGGCGCGCCGAGTACGCGACGCTCAAGGAACTGCTGATCCCGCTGGTTCCGGCCGCGGTGCTGATGGCGGCGCTGGTCGTGATGCAGCCGAACCTGTCGACCACGATCGCGATCGGCATCATCCTGGTGGCGCTGCTGTGGTTCGCGGGGGTGCCGCTGAAGCTGTTCCTGGGTGTGCTCGGGTCCGGCGTCGTGATCGCCGGTGTGCTGGCGATGACCGCCGGCTACCGCTCCGCCCGGGTGCGGGCGTTCCTGAACCCGGGCGACGACCCGCAGGGCATCGGCTACCAGGGACGGCAGGCGAAGTTCTCGCTGGCCGACGGCGGTGTCTTCGGCCGGGGCCTGGGCCAGTCCCGCGCCAAGTGGAGCTACCTGCCGAATTCCCACAACGACTTCATCTTCGCGATCATCGGCGAGGAACTCGGGTTCCTCGGTTGTCTCGCGGTGATCGGCCTGTTCGCGCTGTTCGTGTTCGCGGGACTGCGGATCGCGATGCGGTCGATCGACCCGTTCCTGCGGCTGCTGACCGCGACCGCGACGACCTGGATCCTGGCGCAGGCGATGATCAACATCGGCTACGTGATCGGTCTGCTGCCGGTGACGGGTCTGCAGCTGCCGCTGGTCTCGGCCGGTGGCACGTCGACGGCGATCACGCTGGCGATGTTCGGCATCATCGCGAACGCCGCGCGGCACGAACCGGAGGCGGTGGCCGCGCTGCACGCCGGGCAGGACGGCCGGTTCGGGCGACTGCTGCGGCTGCCGAAGCCCGAGCAGTACTCGCCGGCGAAGGCGGCGGCGGCACGGCGGGCCGCGATCGAGAAGGCCGATCGGAAGCGGGCCGCGCAGCGGGAGGCGCAGCGCCGGGCCGCGCAGCAGCGGGAGCGTCGGCGCCGTGAGGACGAGCGCCGCCGCGAGGACCAGCGCCGCCACGAGCAGCAGCGGCGCCGGGTCGAACAGGGACGCCGCGCCGAGCTGGGGCGCGGTCGGGATCCACGCCGGGACGATCTCCGGCGGGGCCAGGCACTAGCATCGGACCGGCGGTGGGACGCAGCGTCCCGCTCCCGGGAAGATCGTGACGGATACGGTGAACGAGGGTTTCGTAGGTGAGTGAGAGCGGTGGATCGTCCGGCCTGTCCGTCGTCGTCGCAGGCGGTGGCACCGCCGGGCACATCGAACCGGCGCTGGCGGTCGCCGACGCGCTGCGCCGGCTCGACCCGACGGTGACGGTGACGGCGCTCGGCACCGAGCGCGGTCTCGAGACGACGCTGGTCCCCGACCGCGGCTACCGCCTCGAACTGATCCCGCCGGTGCCGCTGCCGCGCAAGCCGACGATGGACCTGCTGCGCCTGCCCGGGCGGGTGCGGGCGTCGGTGCGGCGCACCCGGGAGGTGCTCGACGCGGTGGACGCCGACGTGATCGTCGGGTTCGGCGGATACGTCGCGCTGCCCGCCTACCTGGCCGCCGGACGCGGCCTCACCCGGCGCAGGCGCCGGGTGCGGGTCGTCGTGCACGAGGCCAACGCCAGTGCCGGCATCGCGAACAAGATCGGGGCGCGGATCGCGGCGCGGGTGCTCGCCGCGGTCCCGAGGTCGGGGGTGGCCGCGCGCGGGCACGCGGACGCCGAGATCGTCGGCATCCCGGTGCGGTCGTCGATCACCGGCCTGGACCGTGCGGGGCTGCGGGCGCAGGCCCGCGCGCACTTCGGGTTGCCGGCCGACGGCCCGGTGCTGCTGGTCACCGGTGGCTCGCAGGGCGCTCGCTCGCTGAACGAGGCGGTGTCCGGGGCCGCGGCGGCGCTGGCGGCCGCCGGTGTCTCGGTGCTGCACGCGCACGGCCCGAAGAACACCCTCGAGGTGGCCCGGCACAATCCGGCGGCGCCGTACGTCGCGGTCCCGTACCTGACCCGGATGGATCTGGCGCTCGCCGCCGCCGACGCGACGGTGTGCCGATCCGGCGCGATGACCGTCGCCGAGATCTCCGCGGTCGGGCTGCCCGCCGTCTACGTTCCGCTGCCGCACGGCAACGGCGAACAGGAACTGAACGCGCGACCGGTCGTCGCCGCCGGCGGCGGCCTCATCGTCGCGGACGCCGAGCTGACGCCGGAGTTCGTCGTGGACACGGTGGTGCCGCTGCTGCGGGACCCGGACCGGCTCGCCGCGATGGGCGCGGCCGCGGCCGGCGCCGGTCACCGGGACGCCGCGGACACGGTCGCGCGGGTCGTCGTCGAGGTCGCGAAGGGAGCCACACGGTGAGCGCGGCGAACACGTCCGGATCGGACCTGCCCGAGCAGCTGCGGCGGGTGCACATGGTCGGGATCGGGGGCGCCGGCATGTCCGGCATCGCCCGGATCCTGCTGGCCCGGGGCGGGCAGGTGTCCGGCTCGGACGCGAAGGAGAGCCGGACGGTGCTCGCGCTGCGGGCCCGCGGCGCCCAGGTCCGCATCGGGCACGACGCCAGCGCCCTCGACCTGCTGCCCGGCGGGCCGACGGCCGTCGTGTCCACCCACGCGGCGATCCCGAAGGACAACCCGGAGCTCGTCGCGGCCGCCGAGCGGGGTGTCCCGGTGATCCTGCGGCCCGCGGTGCTGGCATCGCTGATGTCGGGGCACCGCACCCTGCTGGTCGCGGGCACCCACGGCAAGACGTCGACCACCTCGATGCTGGTCGTCGCGCTGCAGCACTGCGGCGTCGACCCGTCGTTCGCGGTCGGCGGTGAACTGAACGAGGCCGGCACCAACGCCCACCACGGCTCCGGGGACGTGTTCGTCGCCGAGGCCGACGAGAGCGACGGGTCGCTGCTGCAGTACGACCCGAACGTCGTGATCGTCACCAACATCGAGGCCGACCACCTCGACTTCTTCGGCAGCACCGAGGCCTACGTCCAGGTGTTCGACGACTTCGCGGACCGCATCGCGCCGGGCGGACTGCTCGTGGTGTGCCTCGACGACCCGGGATCCGCGGCGCTCGCGGAACGGGTGGTGGCGCGCGGGCTGCCGATCCGGGTCGTCGGCTACGGCAGCGGCGAGCACACCGTCGCGGAGGTCCCGGTGCACGCCCGGCTGCTGGACTGGGAACCGCGTGACGTCGGCGGCGTGGCGCAGGTCCAGCTCGCGGGGGAGACCGCACCCCGCACGATGCGGCTGTCGGTGCCGGGCCGGCACATGGCGCTGAACGCGCTCGCCGCGCTGCTCGCGGCGCGCGAGGTCGGCGCCGAGCTCGACGAGATCGTCGACGGCATCGGCGGATTCGGCGGTGTGCACCGCCGGTTCCAGTACACCGGCCGCGAGAACGGCGTCCGCGTGTTCGACGACTACGCCCATCACCCCACCGAGGTCCGGGCGGTGCTCGGCGCGGCCCGGGAGCTGGTCCGGGCGTCCGGCGGCCGGGTGCTGGTGGTGTTCCAACCGCACCTGTACTCGCGGACCGCGGCGTTCGCGACCGAGTTCGGCGCGGCGCTCGACCTGGCCGACGAGGTGGTCGTGCTCGACGTGTACGGGGCCCGGGAGGCGCCGATGCCCGGGGTCAGCGGTGCGCTGGTCGCGCAGGCGGTGAGCGGGCCGGTCCACTACCAGCCGGACCTGTCGGCCGCGCCGCGGCAGGTGGCGGCCCTGGCCCGCTCCGGTGACGTCGTGATCACGATGGGCGCCGGTGACGTGACGATGCTCGGCAAGGAGATCCTGAGCGCGCTCGCCGCGGCCCCCGCGGCGGCGCGGACACGCCCGGAGCCCTCGTGAGTTCGGGCCGTCGTCCGGGGCGCGTGCGCCGGTCCGGCCGCACGGCCAGGATCCGTTCCGGATCGGCGGTCCCGGTCCGCAACCGAAAACCGCTGTACCTGACCGCGGTCGCGGTCGTCACGGTGGTCGCGCTCGGGCTGGTCGCGTGGTTCTCGCCGCTGCTGTCGGCGCGCACGATCACGGTCGTCGGCAACGTCGGGGTGCCGAGCGAGGAGGTGCTGGCCGCGCTCGCGGTGCCGGCCGGGACTCCGTTGCTGCGGGTCGACGCCGGTGCGGCGGCGCAGCGGGTCGCGGCGATCGCGAAGGTCGACCACGCCCGGGTCGAGCGCCGGTACCCGTCGACGATCCGGGTCACGGTCGTCGAGCGGACGCCGGCCGTGTTCTACGACGCGCCGGAGGGCACCCACCTGATGGACGCGTCGGGAGTCGCGTACGCGATCGAACCCGCCCCGCCGGGGGTGCCGCGGTTGAAGGTGGCAGATCCGAGCCGGGACGACCCCGCGACGACGGACGCACTGACCGCACTGACCGCGCTGACCGCGATGCCTGCGCCGTTGCGACCGCAGGTGACCGAGATCAGCGCCGGGTCCCTGTCGGACATCCACCTGACCCTCGCCGACGGGCGGCAGCTGGTGTGGGGGAGCGCGGAGGGGTCGGCGTACAAGGCCGCGATCGTGTTGCCGCTGCTCGGTCAGCCGGGGCAGGTGTACGACGTGTCGAGCCCGGACCTGCCGACCGTCCGGTGACCGGCGCCCCGGCACGGATCGCGGACGACACGATCGCGGACAAATCGGTGCACCCGTCGGCGCGCCTGCTGGCATCGGCGCTGCGGCCTGCATACCGTTTCGCCTCAGTCAGTGACTTGACATAACCATAACTCTATGGTTGAGGTTGAGGGTTTGTCGTGCGGTGCCGCCACACCGGTGGTGGGAAAGCGTCGGACACACCAGTAACCTCAGCGCCACAAGTAACGTCAGCATCGCCAGCAACACCCTCAGCGCGAATACCCCCACACGGAAGGCGAGAGCCCATGACGCCCCCGCACAACTACCTCGCCGTTATCAAGGTCGTCGGCATCGGCGGCGGCGGTGTGAATGCGGTGAACCGGATGATCGAGCAGGGACTCAAGGGAGTCGAGTTCATCGCCGTCAACACCGACGCCCAGGCACTGCTGATGTCCGACGCAGACGTCAAGCTCGACGTCGGACGCGAACTGACCCGCGGTCTCGGGGCCGGCGCCGACCCGGAGGTCGGCCGGAAGGCCGCCGAGGACCACAAGGACGAGATCGAAGAGGTGCTCAAGGGCGCCGACATGGTCTTCGTGACCGCGGGTGAGGGCGGCGGCACCGGCACCGGCGGCGCGCCCGTCGTCGCCTCGATCGCCCGCAAGCTGGGAGCACTGACCGTCGGCGTCGTGACCCGCCCGTTCTCGTTCGAGGGCAAGCGGCGCGGCGGCCAGGCCGACGCGGGCATCCAGGCGCTGCGCGAGTCCTGCGACACCCTCATCGTGATCCCGAACGACCGGCTGCTGCAGCTCGGTGACGCCGCGGTGTCCCTGATGGACGCGTTCCGCTCCGCGGACGAGGTCCTGCTCAACGGCGTCCAGGGCATCACCGACCTGATCACCACGCCGGGTCTGATCAACGTCGACTTCGCGGACGTCAAGGGTGTCATGTCCGGCGCAGGCAGCGCCCTGATGGGCATCGGGTCCGCCCGTGGCGACGGCCGTGCGATCCAGGCCGCCGAGGCCGCGATCAACTCGCCGCTGCTGGAGGCGTCGATGGAGGGCGCGCGGGGCGTGCTGCTGTCGATCGCCGGCGGCTCCGACCTGGGTCTGTTCGAGATCAACGAGGCCGCCTCGCTGGTCCAGGAGGCCGCGCACATCGACGCGAACATCATCTTCGGCACGGTCATCGACGACTCGCTCGGCGACGAGGTGCGGGTCACCGTGATCGCGGCCGGGTTCGACGGCGGCGCCCCGGTGCGCCGGGTCGAACCGCCGCAGCAGCAGGCGGCAGGCCGGGGCACCATCGGTGTCGCAACCGCCGGCGAGATCGGCCGGACCCCGGCCGCGGCGCCGAAGGAGCCCGCCGCGCCCGCGCCGGCCCCCCAGCAGCACGGCACCGAGGCGCGGGAGCCCCGGCACGAGGCCGCCCCGACCGCGCTGCCGCCGATTCCGGTCGGCGCCACCACGCGGGCCGTCCCCGTTCCGGTCGAGGACGGCGACGACGACGTGGACGTGCCCGACTTCATGCGCCGGTGACGGCCGCGTCCGTGACACCGACGGTGCGGGTCCGGCGGGTCGTGACGACGCGGGCCGGGGGAGTCTCGGCCGCGCCGTACGACTCGTTCAACCTGGGCGATCACGTCGGCGACGATCCGGCGGCGGTCACCGCGAACCGGCGACGGCTGGCCGCGGGCATCGGGCTGCCGTTCGAGCGTCTCGTCTGGATGGAGCAGATCCACAGCCGGAACGTGACGGTGGTGTCGGGCCCGGTCGCCGCGCCGGTCGAGGCGACCGACGCGCTCGTCACCACCGAGCCGGGTCTCGCGCTGGTCGTCCTCACCGCCGACTGCGTCCCGTTGCTGCTCTCGGACGACGAGGCCGGCGTGATCGCGGCCGTCCACGCGGGCCGTGTCGGCGCCCGGATCGGGATCGTGCCGCGGGTGCTCGACACGATGGTCGCCCAGGGTGCGGACGTCGCGCGGATCGGTGCGTTCCTCGGCCCGGCGGCCAGCGGCAGGCAGTACGAGGTGCCCGCGGCGATGCAGGCCGACGTCGAGGCGCACCTGCCGGGCAGCGCCTGCACGACCGAGCGCGGCACCCCGGGTCTCGACCTGCGGGCCGGCCTGCGTCGGCAACTGCTCGCCGCCGGTGTCGCCGGTGTGGCCGAGGATCCGCGGTGCACGATCGAGGACCGCGCACTGTTCAGCTACCGACGGTCGGGCGTGACCGGGCGGATCGCCGGGGCCATCTGGATGGAGCCGATCGACGGTGAGTGACGAGCGCGCCACGCAGATCGCGACCGCGCTGGCCGGGGTGCGGGAGCGTCTGGACCGCGCCGTTGCGGCCGCCGGCCGTGCCGCCGGCGAGGTGCAGCTGTTGCCGGTGACGAAGTTCTTCCCGGCGTCCGATGTGCGGATCCTGCACGACCTCGGATGTCGGGAGTTCGGCGAGTCCCGCGAGCAGGAGGCGTCCGCGAAGGTCGCCGAGCTGCGCGACGCCGGTCTCGCCGACCTGCGCTGGCACATGATCGGGCGCCTGCAGCGCAACAAGGCCCGCGCGGTCGCGCGGTGGGCGTTCGCGGTCCATTCGGTCGACTCCGACCGCCTGGTCGACGCGCTCGCCGCGGGTGCGGTGGCCGCGCTGGACGCGGGGGAGCGGGCCGAGCCGCTGCGGGTGCTGCTGCAGGTCAGTCTCGACGGCGACCCGACCCGCGGTGGGGTGCCGCTGGCGGACCTGCCGGTGCTCGCCGAGCGTGCCGCAGGCGCGGACGGCCTGACCCTGGCGGGGTTGATGGCGGTGCCGCCACTCGGGGCCGATCCGGACGCGGCGTTCGCGAGTCTCGGTGCCGCCCACCAGGACTTGATGCGCGTTCATCCGCGGGCGCGTACCTTGTCGGCCGGGATGACCGGCGACCTCGAGAGCGCGGTCCGACACGGATCGACGTGCGTGCGTGTCGGAACCGCGTTGTTGGGTTCGCGGCCGATAACCTCGAAATGAACTGATCGGCGTCCCGACCGATTATCCGCCGCGCCAAGGAAGGTCGATCGATGAGCACTCTGCACAAGTTCAAGGCTTACTTCGGCATGGTTCCCCTCGAGGATTACGAGGACGACTACCTCGACGAACCCCGTCGCGCGCCCCGGAGTGCCCGCTACGACGACGGTGTCGACGGCGGCTACGACGACGTCGGGTACGGCGGTCGTGACGATCTCGACGACCGGCAGCCCGCTCCCCGGCGGATGGAGCCGCTGCCGCCGCGTCCGTCCCGTCCGAGCCCGTCCGCGGGGGTGGCCCCCCGCCCGGCGGCGACCCACGGTGCGCTCGCGGTGAACGCGCAGCCGCGCATCGAGAGCCGACGGGCGCCGGTGTTCGACGAGGGTGGGCCGCTGTCGAAGATCACGACGCTGCGGCCCCGGGACTACGGCGAGGCGCGGATCATCGGTGAGCGGTTCCGGGACGGGACCCCGGTCATCATGGATCTGGTCGAGATGAGCAACGCCGACGCCAAGCGTCTGGTCGACTTCGCGGCCGGCCTCGCGTTCGCGCTGCGCGGTTCGTTCGACAAGGTGGCGACGAAGGTGTTCCTGCTCTCGCCGGCGGACATCGACGTGTCCGCCGAGGAGCGACGCCGGATCGCGGAGAACGGCTTCTACAATCAGAAATAACCAGGTGACGCGCGGTGTCGGGCAGGTGCCCGGGCCGCGCGTCTCTCGTTGGCGAGCGGGTGCGACCGGGTCGGTTCGGTCGCACCCGGTTTTGATGGCCCCGGAGGAGTCAGGCAGAGTGGTGGAGTGCCCTTGTTCGCGGTGATCTACTTCGTGCTGTTCGTTTTCTGGTTGCTCATCATCGGACGAATCATCGTCGAGTTCATCCGGACATTCGCGCGGGATTGGCATCCGACCGGCTTTGTGGTCGTCATTCTCGAAGCGATATTCACGGTCACAGATCCGCCGATCAAGTTGCTGCGGCGACTTATTCCGTCGATTTCGCTCGGCGGAGTACGGCTGGATCTTTCCATCATGGTCTTGCTGTTCATCGTGTTCATCCTGATGCAAGTCGTACAGGGACTTGCCGCGTGACGTGCACGAATCGAGTTGTGGCGCGGTGCTGCGGAGTGGGTGTGACAGAATGACCCGCAGTTACAGTGTGAATACGTGGTCCTGCAGTGGATGCGCCATAACTGAATGCTTGCTTGACCGCCAACAGATGCGCAAAGGGGTCCTTCCATGCCGCTGACACCAGCCGATGTTCACAACGTCGCGTTCAGCAAGCCTCCGATCGGGAAGCGTGGCTACAACGAGGACGAGGTCGATGCCTTCCTCGATCTCGTGGAGCAGGAGCTGTCCCGGCTGATCGAGGAGAACGCGGACCTGCGCCAGCGTGTCGGCGAGCTCGACCAGGAACTCGCGGATGCCAAGAAGGCGCCGCGGCCCGCAGGGGCCGCCCCGGCCCCGGCACCCGCACCGGCTCCCGCGCCGGTTCCTGCTCCCGAGCCGCCGAAGCCGGTCGCACCCGTCGCCGCGGCCCCCGCCGCGCCGGCTCGTGGCCCGGAGGAGGCCAACCTGCAGGCCGCGAAGATCCTCGGCCTCGCCCAGGAGATGGCCGACCGCCTCACCGGTGACGCGAAGAGCGAGTCCGAGCAGCTCGTCACCACCGCGCGCTCGAACTCCGAGCAGCTGGTCAGCGATGCGCGGACCCGCTCGGAGGCGATGATCGCCGACGCGAAGCAGAAGTCCGAGGCACTGCTCGCCGACGCCCAGACGCGGTCCGAGACCCAGCTGCGGCAGGCGAAGGAGAAGGCGGACGCCCTGCAGGCGGAGGCCGAGAAGAAGCACACCGAGATCATGGCGACGATCAACCAGCAGCGCAGCGTGCTGGAGGGCCGGATCGAGCAGCTCAAGACGTTCGAGCGCGAGTACCGGGTCCGGCTGAAGTCGTACCTGGAGTCGCAGCTCGAGGAACTCGAGCAGCGGGGTTCGGCGGTTCCCGTCGACGGTGGTCAGGAGGGCTTCGGCTCCGAGGGATCGAAGTCCTTCGCCAAAGGAAACAGCTGACCGGGCGCCATAGCGTTGCGGTCGTGACGACTCGTGGCAGGGGGCCGGCGTGCTGGTTCTGACCCTTGCGATGGCGGCCGTGGGGTTCGCTCTCCTCGTGATCGCCCTGATGACCGGATCGGTCGCCTGGGCGTGGGGATGCATCGTGGTCTGCGTCGTCGGTGCGGTGTTGCTGCTGGTGAGTTCGCTGCGCAGCAACACCGCGCCGGAGGCGGGACGTCCCGGCAACGACGCGACCGGCAGGCGATTTGACGGTTCCGACTAGAATCGGGACTGCAGACAGGGCGTTGATCCGGCCATCACCGGGGAGTCTTCGGAAGAACGGTTCCGGCGCCGCCCACTCAGGCGCGCCGGCACCCAGTAGAACCGAACGGGTTCGGCCCGTCACAGCCGATGTACGAGTGGTCCGGACGGGAGCGCAGGCGCCCCTTCGTCCGGGCAAGCGGGGTGGTACCGCGGCCACGGCGCACCGGCGCCGACGTCGTCCCCGTGCCAGTGGAGAGCAGGCACGAGGGAGCGAAGAGAAGTGTCCGACAACACCGGCGACGTGAGCGCCGCCTATCCCCGCGTCGACCTCACCGGAAGCAGGTCCGGCGGCGGTGTGAACTTCCCCGAGCTCGAACAGCGGGTGCTGGCCGAGTGGGACGCCGACGACACGTTCCGCGCGTCGATCGCGAACCGGGACGGGGCCGAGGAGTTCGTCTTCTACGACGGCCCGCCGTTCGCGAACGGGCTGCCGCATTACGGGCATCTGCTCACCGGCTACGTCAAGGATCTGATCCCGCGTTTCCAGACCATGCGCGGCAGGAAGGTCGAGCGCCGGTTCGGCTGGGACTGCCACGGACTGCCCGCCGAGCTCGAGGCGGAGAAGCAACTCGGCATCAAGGACAAGTCGCAGATCGACGCGATGGGGCTGGCCGAGTTCAACGCCTACTGCAAGCAGTCGGTGCTGCGGTACACCGACGAGTGGCGTGACTACGTGACCCGTCAGGCCCGTTGGGTCGACTTCGACAACGACTACAAGACCCTGGACCTGGACTTCATGGAGTCGGTCATGTGGGCGTTCAAGGAGTTGTACGACAAGGGCCTGATCTACCAGGGCTTCCGGGTGCTCCCGTACAGCTGGTACGAGCAGACCCCGCTGTCGAACCAGGAGACCCGCCTCGACGACGCGTACAAGATGCGTCAGGACCCGGCGGTCACCGTGGACATGGTGCTCAGCGCCCCGGGCACCGAGCTCGACGGCGCGAATGCGCTGATCTGGACCACGACGCCGTGGACGCTGCCGTCCAACCTGGCCGTCGCGGTGCACCCGGAGATCGACTACGTCCTCGTCGAGGGCAGGGACGGCAAGCGCTACGTGCTCGCGAAGGACCGGATCGGCCACTACGGGCGCGAGCTCGGCGACGAGCCGACCGTGGTGTCCGAGTACCAGGGTGCCGACCTGGTCGGCCTCGGCTACGCGCCGCCGTTCGACTTCTTCCTCGGCCGCGACAACGCCCACCGGGTGCTGGCCGCCGACTACGTGACCACCGACTCCGGTACCGGAATCGTCCACCTCGCACCGGCTTTCGGTGAGGAGGACATGGACGTCGCGACCGCGAACGGCATCGCGGTCGTGCAGCCGCTCGACGCGGGCGGCAAGTTCACCTCGATGGTGCCGCCGTACGAGGGCATGCAGGTCTTCGATGCCAACCCGGTCATCATCAAGGACCTCAAGGCCGCCGGAAAGCTGTTGCGGCACGAGACGATCGAGCACTCCTATCCGCACTCGTGGCGGTCCGGGCAGCCGCTGATCTACATGGCGGTGCCGTCCTGGTTCGTCGCGGTCACCGAGTTCCGGGACCGGATGGTCGAGCTGAACCAGGAGATCACCTGGGTGCCCGAGCACATCCGCGACGGCCAGTTCGGCAAGTGGCTCGAGGGTGCCCGGGACTGGAACATCAGCCGGAACCGCTACTGGGGCAGCCCGATTCCGGTGTGGATGTCGGACGACCCGGACTACCCGCGGGTCGACGTGTACGGCTCCCTCGACGAACTCGAGCGCGACTTCGGCGTGCGTCCGACGGACCTGCACCGGCCGATGATCGACGAGCTGACGCGACCGAACCCGGACGACCCGACCGGCCGGTCGACGATGCGGCGCGTGCCCGAGGTCCTGGACTGCTGGTTCGAGTCCGGGTCCATGCCGTACGCGCAGGTGCACTACCCGTTCGAGAATCGGGAGTGGTTCCAGACCCACAACCCCGGCGACTTCATCGTCGAGTACAACGGCCAGACCCGTGGCTGGTTCTACACCCTGCACGTGCTGGCGACCGCGCTGTTCGACCGTCCGGCGTTCAAAACCGTTGCGGCGCACGGCATCGTGCTCGGCGACGACGGGCTGAAGATGAGCAAGTCGAAGGGAAACTACCCGGACGTGAAGGAGGTGTTCGACCGGGACGGCTCCGACGCGATGCGGTGGTTCCTGATGTCGTCGCCGATCCTGCGCGGCGGCAACCTGATCGTCACCGAGCAGGGCATCCGGGAGGGTGTCCGGCAGGCGCTGCTGCCGCTGTGGAACGCGTGGAGCTTCCTGCAGCTGTACGCGTCGAAGCCGGGCACCTGGCGCACCGACTCGCCGCACGTGCTCGACCGGTACATCCTCGCGAAACTCGCCGCGACCCGGGACGCGATCACCGACGCGCTCGAGGTCAACGACATCGCCGGGGCGTGCGACGAGCTGCGCACCTTCTGCGACGCGCTGACCAACTGGTACGTGCGGCGTTCGCGGAACCGGTTCTGGGACGAGGACCGGGACGCGATCGACACCCTGCACACCGTGCTGGAGGTGACCTGCCGGCTGGCGGCGCCGTTGCTGCCGATGGCGACCGAGGTGATCTGGCGGGGCCTGACCGGTGGCCGTTCGGTGCACCTGACCGACTGGCCGGCGGCGACGGACCTGGTTCCCGACGCGGAGCTCGTCGAATCGATGGACGAGGTGCGTAACGTGTGCTCGACGGTGCTGGGCCTGCGCAAGGCGCAGAACCTGCGGGTGCGGCTGCCGCTGCCCGAGGTCACCGTCGCCGCCGGGGACGCCGAGCGGCTGCGGCCGTACCTCGGCATCATCGCCGACGAGGTCAACGTCAAGAAGGTGGACCTGACCGACGACGTCGACGTGCACGGCCGGTTCGAGCTGGTCGTGAACGCGCGCGCCGCCGGTCCGCGGCTCGGCAAGGACGTGCAGACCGTGATCAAGGCCGTCAAGGCCGGTGACTGGACCGAGGTCGGCGGCGTGGTCAGTGCCGCCGGCATCGCCCTGCTGCCCGAGGAGTACACGCGACGGCTGGTCGCCGCGGAGCCGGAGTCGACCGCGGCTCTGCCCGAGAACGCGGGACTGGTCGTGCTGAACTCGCAGGTCACCGAGGAGCTCGAGGCCGAGGGCTGGGCGAAGGACCGGATCCGGGAACTGCAGGACGCGCGCCGTGCCGCCGGGCTCGACGTCTCGGACCGCATCGCCGTCACCCTCGAGGTGCCTGCCGATCGCCTCGACTGGGCGCAGCGGCACCGCGACCTGATCGCCGGCGAGATCCTCGCCACGAGCCTGGAACTGGGGGCGGCGGGTGCGGGTGCCGTCGACCTCGGCGAGGGGGTCCGGGCCGTCATCGCGAAGGCCTGACGGTCGGCACCATCCGCCGAGTTCCCGAGCAGCATCCCACCGCGGTCCCGCGCGGCGGTGTCGGTGCGGCGGCGTAGGTTGCCGCCATGAGCACCAGCAAGGAGACGGTCGCGTACGTCCTGGGGCAGCTCGAACCCCTGGACGTGCGCGCCCGTGCGATGTTCGGCGAGTACGGCCTGTACTGCGACGCGAAGCTCGTCGGGCTGATCTGCGACGACACGGTCCTCGTGAAGCCGACCGACGTGGCCGTCGACCTCGGTCCGGAGGCGTTCGCGCCGCCGTATCCGGGTGCGAAGGATCATGTCGCCGTCCCCGAGGATCGGCTGGCGGACGTCGACTGGCTGCACGAGTTCGTCCGGCGGACGGCCGACGCGCTGCCCGCGCCGAAACCGAAGAAGCCGAGACCCGGGAAGAATCCGACACCGAGATGACCCGACCGCCCACCTCACGCCGGTGGGTGCTGCACCTGGACATGGACGCGTTCTTCGCCTCGGTCGAGCAGCTCACCCGGCCGACCCTGCGGGGTCGGCCGGTGCTCGTCGGAGGCCTGGGGGGTCGCGGCGTGGTCGCGGGGGCCAGCTACGAGGCCCGCGTGTTCGGGGCGCGGTCGGCGATGCCGATGCACCAGGCGCGCCGGCTCGTCGGGCTCGGCGCGGTGGTGCTGCCGCCGCGCGGCGGGCTGTACTCGTCGGTCAGCAAGACCGTGTTCGACACCCTGCGGACCCGCGTCCCGGTGCTGGAGATGCTGTCGCTGGACGAGGCGTTCGCCGAGCCCGGCGAACTCGTCGGCGCGGACCCGGACCGGGTGCTGGCCTTCGCCGAGGAGCTGCGATCGCTGATCCGGGAGCGCACCGGGCTGGTGGCCTCGATCGGTGCCGGGTCCGGCAAGCAGATCGCGAAGATCGCGTCCGGTCTCGCGAAGCCGGACGGGGTCCGGGTCGTGACCGCGGACGAGCAGCGCGGGCTGTTCGAGGCGCTGCCGGTGCGCAAGCTGTGGGGGATCGGCCCGGTCGCCGAGGCCCGGCTGCGGCGGCTCGGCATCGAGACCATCGGCCAGTTCGCCGCGACCAGCGAGACCGAGGTCGTCACGCTGCTCGGGGCGACGATCGGGCCCGGGCTGCACCGGCTCGCGCGGGGCATCGACGACCGCCCGGTCGCCGAGCGGGCCGACGCCAAGCAGGTCAGCGCCGAGACCACGTTCGCCGAGGACCTGGTCACCCTCGACCAGCTGCGCGCCGCCGTCGCGCAGGCCGGCGCGAGTGCGCACGCGCGTCTGGAGCGGGACGGCCGCGCCGCGCGGACGGTCGTGCTGAAACTGAAGAAGACGGACATGACGATCGTGACGCGGTCGGCGACGCTGCCGTACGCGACGACCGACCGGGAGACCCTGGTCGCGACCGCGCAGCGTCAGCTGATCGACCCGCGCGAGCTCGGCGCGATCCGTCTCGTCGGGGTGTCGCTCGGCGGGCTGACGGAGACCGCACAGGGGTCCCTGTTTCCGGACCTCGACCGAGGCGAACCAGCGCCGGAGGGTGTGAATCCGGACACATCGCCGATTCCCGGGCCGGCGCGCTCGACACCGGCCGGCGGCGCATCGCGCTGGCGCCCCGGGCAGGACGTGCGGCACCCCGAGCACGGTCACGGCTGGGTACAGGGGTGCGGGCACGGCGTGGTCACGGTGCGGTTCGAAACCCGGTCGACCGGTCCCGGATCGGCGCGGACGTTCCCGGATTCCGACGAGGACCTCGAGACGGCCGACCCCGCGGCCAGTCTTTGTTAAGGAAGCCCTTATTTTCGTCGTGTTCACTAAGGTGACACGTGCTCGCGGGGCGATCCGGCCGGACTCGCCGCCGCGACCCCAGGACACACAGAACATTCGTGCCCGGAAACGTTCCATCGAAGAGAAGGACACACATTGATGCTCCGCAAGACCCTCGTCGCCGGTGTCGCGGTCGCGGCCGCGCTGACCCTCGGCGCCTGCAGCTCCAGCGACGGCGAGCCCGCGACCACGACCAAGAAGGCGCCCACCACCACCGCCGTGGCGATCGACGCCCCGCCGGTGCCGACGGCCGCCGAGCTCAACGCGATGCTCGTCAAGGGTCTCGACCCGGCCACCCCGACCACGGAGAAGGTCCTCCTGGTGCAGGACGGCGAGTCGGATCCGGGTCTGTTCGACCAGGTCGCCGCCGCCGCGAAGGCGAACAACGCGACCGTCACGGTCGTCGACCCGATCCTCGACAACGGTGACGGCACGCTGACCGCGACCGTGAACATGGAGATCGGCGGCCAGGTGAACCCGGGCACCGCGACGTTCGTCGTCGAGAACGGCCGCTGGGTGCTGTCGAAGGAGTACGCCTGCAACATCGTCAAGCTGGCGAACCTGACCTCCCCGGCCTGCGCCTGACGCGCGCCCGTCCGGATGCCGGCACCCCGACGGGGTGCCGGCATCCGGCGTTTCGGCGGGCCGTCAGTCGGCGGTGTGCCGCTGCTTCTCGACGGCGGTCCGGGCGAGTCCGGCGAGCACGGCCGGGTCGATCGGCTGCTGCCCGGACGCGACCACCTGGACGATCACGCCCCCGGTGACCGCGATCACGGCATCCGAGACCATCGTGACGCCGTCGCTGGTGGTCTGCAGCCGGACCGCGACCGACGCGTCGCCGACGGTCGGCTGGTCGAGTCCGCCGAGCCGGTACTGCACGGCCACGCCGTCCGCGTCGGTGCCCGTGTAGCGGTCGCACGCGGCGAGGGTTCGCTGCACCGTCGTGAACGCGAACGCCGCGCCGGCGTCGGGGTAGGCGGCGGCATCGGTGTCGATGCTGGTGAAGGCCGGGCCGGTGAAGCGGGCGACCCCGCGGGCCGTGGCGCCGGGCACCTGGTCGGCGAGTTCGGCCAGCACCGCGGCGCACGCCTTCGGGTCGGTCGACGCGCGGTCCGGCTGGGCACTCTCGGTCGTGGCGGGCAGGCCGAGGTCCTGCTCCGGGTCGGGGATCGAGGCGAACCCGGCGGGCAGGTCACCCACCCCGAGCAGCGCCGCCCGCAGTCGGGTCTGGTCCGGCACCGCCGGCGCCCCGGCCGGGGTGGGGGCCGTCGCGGTCGTGACCGGCGGCAGCGTCGCGTCGGCGGCGGCGGTGTCACCGCCGCCGGTGCCGCACGCCACCAGCGCGGGCGCGAGCGCGAGCGCGGTCAGCGCGAACGCGGCCCTCACGGCTGCGACCACCTGACGCTGTTGGTGGTGGTCTGCCGCAGCCGGGTGGTGTTGCCGGGGTCGGAGTAGACCTGTTCGCCGGCGACCGTGACGGTCCCGTCGACGGGCAGTGGCGCCCCGAGGTCGACGACCAGGGTTCCGGTGCCCGTCATCACGAACGTGTCGATGTCGAGGGTGCCCGCGCCACCGGGCAGGGTCCACACCGGCGCGTCGGGGGTCTGGGTGACCGAGACGTCGACGGTCAGCCGGTCGCCGTCGCGTTCGCGCAGGGTCGCGGTGGTGACCTGGCTCAGCGACATGCCGCTCATCACCTGCTGTCGCATCGTCCACACCGCACCGGCCCCGATCGGGGTGTCCGGGAACACGACCGCACGGTAGACGGCCTGGTAGAACGCCTGCTCGATCGCCGAGCGGGCGATGTCGGGCGAGCTGGGCGGCGGCGTGATCCGCAGCGCCGTGACCGCCCCGGTCGGCTGCATCGACAACCCGGCCTTCGATCCCTGCGACGCCGTCAGCGCGTCGGTGAGGCGCCGGTCGGGGGAGGTGACGGGGCCGAGGATCAGGCCGACGGAGTACGCGGGGTCGGCCGCACCGGCGACGGTGGCGGTCAGCGGCATCGTCAGCGCCGGGGTCGACAGGTCCTGTTGCGGCTGGTCGCCGATCTGCTGGTAGATCTCCGACCGCGTGGTCATCAGCACGTTCTGCGGCGCCGCGGCGTCGAGGGCGAATCGGATCGGCGACCGGGGCTCGGCGCCGGCGTCGACGACGGTCGTGGTGACCGCGGAGACGGGGACGGTGGTCTCGCCCGCGGTCACGTCGGCGGACGAGGGGGCGGAGGTGCCGTCGTCGCTGCCGCACGCGGCGGCGAGAGTGACGACGGCGAGGGCCGCGACGACCTGCGCGGTCCGTTTCGGGAACACAGACACCCGACCAGGTTAGCCAGGGCTCGGGTGGCTGCCGCTCGCGATCGCGCCGTGAGGGATGATGGCGGGGTGAGTGAAGCGGAGAAAGGGGTGGACCCCACGCCGGAGACACCCGCGGGACCGGCGCCGGGAGCGCGGCCGAACAGCGACGCCGGACGGGCGCCGCTGCGGATGCCGATGCTGATCCTCGTCGCCGCGGCGGTCCTGATCCTCGACCTGGTCACCAAGATCGCGGTGGTGCACTACCTGGATCCGTTCCGGCCGGTCCGGGTCATCGGGGACGTCGTCACCCTGAAATTGATCCGCAATCCCGGCGCGGCCTTCTCGATGGCCACCGGCATGACGTGGCTGCTGACCCTCGTCGCGATCGCGGTGGTCGTCGGGGTGATCAAGATCGGCCGGACGTTGCGTTCGGCGTGGTGGGCGCTGGGCCTGGGCCTGGTTCTGGGCGGCGCGCTCGGCAACCTGATCGACCGGCTCTTCCGGGCACCCGGCCCGCTGCAGGGCCACGTCGTCGACTTCGTGTCGGTCGGGTGGTGGCCGGTGTTCAACGTCGCCGACTCCGGGATCGTGTGCGGCGCGATCCTGCTGGTGGCGCTCACCCTGTTCGGAATCAACCCGGACGGAACCCGCGGGCACGGCGACGAAGGCGCCGCCGCCACCACCGACCAGCCGACCGAGAAGGAGTCCTGATGCGCGAGACCCGTTCCATGCCGGTACCGGACGGCCTGGAGGGCATGCGGGTGGACGCGGGGCTGGCGCGGCTGCTCGGACTGTCCCGGACGACGGTGGCGACGCTGACCGACGAGGGGTCCGTGCTGGTCGACGGCAGTGCCGTCGGCAAGTCGGACCGGCTGCCGTCGGGCGCGTGGCTGGAGGTGACGCTGCCGGAACCGGCCCGCCCGCTGACGGTCGAGGCGCAGCCGGTCGAGGGCATGGACATCCTGTACTCCGACGACGACATCGTCGCCGTCGACAAGCCGGTCGGGGTCGCCGCGCACGCCAGCGTCGGCTGGACCGGCCCGACCGTCGTCGGCGGCCTCGCCGCGGCCGGGTTCCGGATCTCCACGTCCGGCGCGCACGAGCGGCAGGGCATCGTGCACCGGCTCGACGTCGGCACGTCCGGTGTCATGGTCGTCGCGACGTCGGAGCGCGCGTACACGGTGCTCAAGCGGGCGTTCAAGCAGCGCACGATCGACAAGCGCTACCACGCGCTGGTGCAGGGCCACCCGGACCCGTCGAGCGGCACCATCGACGCCCCGATCGGCAGGCACCGCAGCAGTGACTGGAAGTTCGCGGTCACCGCCGACGGCAAGCCGTCGATCACCCACTACGACACCGTCGAGGCCTTCCAGGCGGCGAGCCTGCTCGACATCCACCTCGAGACGGGTCGTACCCACCAGATCCGGGTGCACTTCTCCGCGCTGCGGCACCCGTGCTGCGGCGACCTGACGTACGGCGCCGACCCGAGGCTGGCGGAGCGGCTCGGGCTCGAGCGGCAGTGGCTGCACGCGCGGTCGCTCGGGTTCGCGCACCCGGCGGACGGCCGGTGGATCGAGATCACGAGCGAGTACCCGAAGGATCTGCAGCACGCCCTGGATGTCCTGCGGAGTGTCTGACCGGATCGCCGCCGCGGTCGCCGCGGTGTGCGCGGCGGGACTGGTTGCGGTGGTGCTGGTGTTGGGGGCGGCTAATCCGCCGCGGCAGGCCCCGATCGCGACCGACCGGCTCGGCCCCGACTCCGGCGAACTCGTCGCCGACTACCTGGCGCGCGCGTCGGCGAGCGTCGACCCCACCGGGACCGACCCCCGGTGGGCTCTGGTGACGTTCACCACCGAGGTGACGGCGACACAGGCCGCGAGCCTGGTCGGCGCCGCCGGGACGGACGACGCCGCGATCTCACAGCTCTGGTTCCGGGTGCCGATCGACCGGGTGCAGACGCCGATCGTCGCGGTCGGGGTCGCGGGCGCAGAGTCGATCGCCCGCGCGCCCGGCTATGCCGCGGCGCAGTTGTACGGCACCACCGGCGAGTGGGACCGGCAGGGCCGCATCGACGCGGTGTCGGCCGCCCGGCTCGGCGAGAACTGTGCGTGCGCCCTCGCGGCGACGATCCGGGCGTCGCAGCGCGACCTCGCCGCGGTCGCGGCGGTGCCGGGTGTCCGCGCGGTCGAGGCGCTGCCCGCGGACGCCGTCTTCGGCCGGTTCGCGGTCCGGCCGCTGCTGCCGGAGCAGACCCTCGCGGTGACTCCCGGACCCGACGACGGGGAGGTGCCGGAGCGGTGAGCGAGGCGGCCGCCGGGGTGGGGCGCAGCGACCGCGACGTCGGGGTCGCCGCCGCCGTCGGGGCCTACGCGTTGTGGGGGATGTTCCCGATCTTCTTCGGGTTGCTCGCCCCCGCCGGGCCGGTCGAGATCCTCGCGCAGCGGATGCTGTGGACGCTGGTCGTGATGCTCGGCGTCGCCGCGGTGGTCGGCCGGCTCTCGCGGCTGCGCACGCTGACACTGCGGGCGGCGCTGATGGTGGTCGCCGCCGCGGCCGCGATCTCGGTGAACTGGGGCGTCTACATCTACGGCGTCACGTCCGGCCGGGTCGTGGAGGCCGCCCTCGGATACTTCGTGAACCCGCTGGTCAGTGTGCTGCTCGGCATGGTCGTCCTGCGGGAACGGATCAACCGCTGGCAGGCGGTCGCGCTCGGTTTCGGTGCGCTCGCGGTCGTCGTCCTGACGGTCGACTACGGCCGCCCGCCGTGGATCGCGTTGGTGCTCGCGCTCAGTTTCGGCGGCTACGGACTGATCAAGAAGACCATTCCGCTCGACCCGGTGACGAGCCTGACCGCCGAGGGCATCGTGACGGCGCCGTTCGCGCTCGGGTACCTGGCGTGGCTCGCGGCGTCGGGCGCGAGCACGTTCGTCGGCCACGGGATCGTTCACACGCTCCTGCTGATGTCGGCGGGCGCGGTGACGGCGGTGCCGTTGCTGCTGTTCGGGGCGGCCGCGCAGCGGGTGCCGCTCGTCACGCTCGGCATCATCCAGTACCTGAATCCGGCCCTGCAGATGACGTGGGGCGTTGCGGTGCTGCACGAGGACATGCCGGGGTCCCGATGGGCCGGTTTCGTGCTGATCTGGCTGGCGCTGGTGGTGTTCACGGTGGACGCGGTGCGCCGGGTCCGGAGGTCGCGACGGCAGGTGGGCGATCGCCCCGCGCTCGGACTGTCGACGTGATTCAATTCACGAATGCGCACGGGACTGCTGGTAGCCGCACTGGGTGCCCTCCTGTCGGTGGCCGCCGCGGTCCCCGCGGGGGCGGCGCAACCGTCCTGGTCCGGTGACTACTCGCTGAAGCGGTTCGCCGCGACGAAGACCGGGACGAGTCTGGCGGCCCGGCAGTGGGAGCCCGATTTCGCCGACACGTACCGATTCGAGACGAGGTGCGCCGACCCGTCCTCCGACGCGACCTGTGTGGCCACGGTCGTCGACGGCCCGGCGCCGGCCAACCCGACCCTCCCGCTGCCGCCGAAGTACACCTGGGACGGGACCAGCTGGGTGCACGTCTACGACTGGCAGTGGGACTGCTGGCAGGGCGAGGGGGTGCCCAAGGTCTGGACGCCCGCGCACTCGGTGGCGTACTACACCCCGCAACCGGACGGCACGCTGACCGGCTCCTGGCGCACCGACATCACGGGTGGCCCGTGTGACGGCTCGGTGATCATGGCGGTCGCCGCCTATCCCGTCGCCCCGGCCCCCGCACCGTTCGGCAGCAGCAGCTGACGACGAGCGCGGGCAGGCTTCCGAGGCCGGTCGGCGCGCGGCCGTCCCTGCGGGCGGATCCGGTCCGCCGGGTTTCCTCCGTCACGTCGGTGTCCGGTCTGCCCAGGTGGCTCCGGGGCGCTGCGATAACCGGCCCGGCGTGCCGGGAAATCGTGTCCCCCCGACCGCCTACACTCGGGGCGTGGCTGACTCCTTCGTCCATCTTCACAATCACACCGAGTACTCGATGCTCGACGGCGCGGCGAAGGTCGGACCGCTGTTCAAGGAGGCCCAGCGCCTGGGCATGACCGCGGTCGGGATGACCGACCACGGAAACATGTACGGCGCCAGCGAGTTCTACAACAAGGCGAAGGCCGCGGGCATCAAGCCGATCATCGGCATCGAGGCGTACATCGCGCCGGAGTCCCGGTTCAACACCAAGCGGGTGCTGTGGGGCGATCCGAGCCAGAAGTCGGACGACGTGTCCGGCTCCGGTTCGTACACGCACATGACGATGGTCGCGGAGAACGCGACGGGTCTGCGCAACCTGTTCAAACTGTCGTCGCGGGCGTCGATCGAGGGCCAGCTGGGCAAGTGGGCCCGGATGGACGAGGAGATCATCGCCGAGCATCACGAGGGCATCATCGCGACGACCGGGTGCCCGTCGGGGGAGATCCAGACCCGGCTGCGGCTCGGCCACGACCGCGAGGCCCTGGAGGCGGCCGCGAAGTGGCAGGAGATCTGGGGCAAGGACAACTTCTTCCTCGAGCTGATGGACCACGGCCTGTCCATCGAGCGGCGGGTCCGCGAGGGGCTGCTGCACATCGGCAAGACGCTCGGCATCCCGCCGCTCGCGACGAACGACTGCCACTACGTCACGAAGGACGCCGCGGAGAACCACGAGGCGCTGCTGTGCATCCAGACCGGCAAGACGCTGTCCGATCCGACACGGTTCAAGTTCGACGGTGACGGCTACTACCTCAAGTCCGCCGAGGAGATGCGCGCGATCTGGGACACCGAGGTCCCCGGCGCCTGCGACAGCAGCCTGCTGATCGCCGATCGGGTGCAGCCCTACGACGACGTGTGGACGCACCGCGACCGGATGCCGATCTTCCCGGTCCCCGAAGGGCACACCCAGCAGACGTTCCTGCATCACGAGGTCATGCGCGGCCTGCGCGAGACACGGTTCCCGGGCCGGCCGGTGCCCGACGAGTACGTCACCCGCGCCGAGTACGAGATCGGCGTCATCAACCAGATGGGTTTCCCCGCGTACTTCCTCGTGGTCGGCGACCTGATCAACCACGCCAAGGACGTCGGCATCCGGGTCGGTCCCGGTCGTGGCTCCGCGGCCGGGTCGCTGGTCGCGTACGCGATGGGCATCACGAACATCGACCCGATCCCGCACGGCCTGCTGTTCGAGCGGTTCCTCAACCCCGAGCGCGTGTCGATGCCCGACATCGACATCGACTTCGACGATCGCCGCCGCGGCGAGATGGTCCGCTACGCCACCGAGAAGTGGGGCAGCGACAAGGTCGCGCAGGTCATCACGTTCGGCACCATCAAGACGAAGGCCGCGATCAAGGACTCGGCGCGCGTCCAGTTCGGGCAGCCCGGGTTCGCGATCGCCGACCAGATCACGAAGGCGCTGCCGCCGCCGATCATGGCGAAGGACATCTCGGTGTCGGGCATCACCGACCCCGACCACGAGCGGTACAAGGAGGCCGTCGAGGTCCGGCAGCTGATCGACACCAACCCGGACGTCAAGAAGATCTACGACACCGCGCTCGGCCTCGAGGGGCTGATCCGCAACGCCGGCGTGCACGCCTGCGCGGTGATCATGTCCTGCGAGCCGCTCACGGACGCGATCCCGGTGTGGAAGCGCGCCCAGGACGGCGCGATCATCACCGGCTGGGACTACCCGTCGTGTGAGGCCATCGGCCTGTTGAAGATGGACTTCCTCGGCCTGCGGAACCTGACGGTGCTCGGCGACGCGATCGAGAACCTGAAGGCGAACCGCGGCATCGACCTGGATCTGGACTCGCTGCCGCTGGACGACCCGGCGACGTACGAACTCCTGGCCCGTGGTGACACCCTCGGCGTGTTCCAGCTCGACGGCACCGCGATGCGCAGCCTGCTCAAGCTGATGAAGCCGACCGGCTTCGAGGACATCGTCGCGGTGCTGGCGCTGTACCGGCCGGGTCCGATGGGTGTGAACGCGCACACCGACTACGCCAAGCGCAAGAACGGCCTGCAAGAGGTCAAGCCGATCCACCCGGAGCTCGAGGAACCCCTGAAGGACATCCTGGCCGAGACGTACGGCCTGATCGTCTACCAGGAGCAGATCATGCAGATCGCGCAGAAGGTGGCCGGGTACTCGCTCGGCCAGGCCGACCTGCTGCGCCGCGCGATGGGCAAGAAGAAGAAGGAGATCCTCGACGAGGCCTACGACGGCTTCGCGGCGGGCATGAAGGAGAACGGGTACTCGCAGGCGGCGATCACCGCCCTGTGGGACACCGTCCTCCCGTTCGCCGGCTACGCGTTCAACAAGTCGCACGCCGCCGGCTACGGCCTGGTGTCGTTCTGGACCGCGTACTTCAAGGCGAACTACCCGGCCGAGTACATGGCCGCGCTGCTCACCTCGGTCGGCGACGACAAGGACAAGTCGGCGATCTACCTGGCGGACTGCCGCTCGATGGGGATCACGGTGCTGCCGCCGGACGTGAACGAGTCGGTGGTGAACTTCGCGTCGGTCGGCGAGGACATCCGGTTCGGCATGGGCGCGGTACGCAACGTCGGCGCGAACGTGGTCGAGTCGATCATCTCGGCGCGCACCGAGAAGGGGAAGTACACCGACTTCTCCGACTACCTGAACAAGATCGACGCCCAGGCGTGCAGCAAGAAGGTCACCGAGTCGCTGGTCAAGGCCGGCGCCTTCGACTCGCTGCACCATCCGCGCAAGGGGCTGTTCCTCGTGCACACCGACGCGATCGACGCGGTCATGGGCACGAAGAAGGCGGAGGCGGCGGGCCAGTTCGACCTGTTCGGCGGTGCGGACGCGGACGAGTCGATCACGTCGGTGTTCAACGTGAAGGTGCCCGACGAGGAGTGGGACACCAAGCACCGGCTCGCCCTGGAACGGGAGATGCTCGGCCTGTACGTGTCGGGGCACCCGCTGGACGGGGTCGAGCACGTGATCGCCGCGCAGACCGACACGCAGATCGCGGCGATCCTCGAGGGTGAGGCCGGCGACGGCGCGCAGGTCACCGTCGGCGGCATCCTCGCGTCGGTCACGCGGCGGATCAACAAGAACGGATTGACTTGGGCGGCAACCGAACTCGAAGGTGTCGGGGGCGCCTCGGTGGAGGTGATCTTCTTCCCGCAGGCCTACTCGGTGTACGGGATGGACATCGCCGAGGACTCGGTGGTCCTGGTCAAGGGCCGGGTCAACGTCCGCGACGAGCGGGTCTCGATCATCGCGAACGACCTCGCGGTGCCGGACCTGTCGGCGATCGGCGTGGCCAAACCGATCGCGGTGAGCCTGCCGACGCGGATGTGCACCCCGGACAAGGTCGGGGCGCTCAAGCAGGTGCTCACCCGGCACCCCGGCACGTCGGACGTGCACCTGCGTCTGATCAGCGGCGAGCGGATCACGATGCTCAAGCTCGACGACAGCCTGCGGGTGGAGCCGTCGTCGGCGTTGATGGGTGACCTGAAGGCCCTGCTCGGGCCGAGCTGCCTGAGCGGGTAGCGGTCCGGCTGGTCACCGCATGTGCGGGTGATGCCAGCCTGCGTCGTAGCCGCCGCCGTTGGTGATGACCACGGCGGCGACCACGGCGTACACGATCAGGAACAACAGCAGCAGGCCACCGAACAGCCACAGCGAGATCTGCCCGAGTCGGCGGGCCCGCTCGGACGCCTCCTGCGCGCCGGCGGGGTCGCCGCTCGCCCAGCGGGGGTAGACGTCCAGGGCGTGGGTGAACGCGGCGAACGCCAGTGGCCAGAAGAACAGCAGTGAGGCGACGGCCCAGCCGATGTTGGTCGGCGGTCGTGGCGGATACGCGGCGGGCTGTCCGGCGGCGGGTTGCCCGCCGGGTGGGACGGTCGTCGAGTCGTTCGGAGTCGAGTCGTTCGGAGTGGACATCGCAGGCTCCCGAGGTGAGTGTGCCCCGTCGACCAGCCTACGACCGGCGAGGGTGTCCCAGCTCCGGATTCGGCGCCCTGGGCGCCCGAACGCCGCCCGGTCCGCCCGGGCGCGGGGTCTGAGTGCCCCGCCTCAGCGGGTGGTGTTCCAGTGCAGCCTGCGCGCCCACCACACGATCACGGTGGCGGCGGCGGCCGCGAGCACGGCGGGCTGCAGCGTCTGGGTGACGATCAGCAGGGTGAGGAAGACCAGCAGGCCGACGACGAGGGCCTCGAGCTTGTACAGGGGCCACGCGGTACCGGCGATGTCGACGGTGCCGTGCGTGTGCCGCGTGTGCAGGTGGCCGGCGGTGGTCATGAGTTCAGGGTACCTGCGACCAAGGTTTCGGTCCACCGAACAATCCTGTTCGAGAAGGTGAGATCCGTCTCCGTGCTGCGCCTGTCGGTGCGCCGGTGTTGACTGGAGTCATGCCACTTTCCGGAGAGTACGAACCCAGCCCGAGCCAGTGGGCAGCCGAGCAGGTCGAGCTGTACGAGCGGTCCGGCGGGACCGAGGGGGTCACCCTGAACGGCAAGCCGGTCGTGGTGCTGACCACGCGCGGAGCCAAGTCGGGGAAGCTGCGCAAGACTCCGCTGATGCGGGTCGAGCACGACGGCCAGTACGCGATCGTCGCCTCGCTCGGCGGTGCCTCGAAGAACCCGGTCTGGTACCACAACGTGATCGCCGACCCGCACGTCGAGCTGCAGGACGGCCCGGTCAAGCAGGACATGACCGCCCGCGAGGTGACCGGCGACGACAAGGCGGTGTGGTGGGAGCGGGCCGTGCTGGCCTTCCCCGACTACGCGAACTACCAGACGAAGACGGACCGGCAGATCCCGGTGTTCGTCCTCACCCCGCGGTAGCGCGTCCCGCGTCCCGAGGCGCCGTGCTCGGCGCCGATCCGGTTACGGAGGTGCCGTGCGATGGCTCCCGCCACGGTTGCGGACCAGCTCGTCGGCCAGCTCGTCGCGGCCGGTGTGCGCCGGATCTACGGCATCGTCGGCGACAGTCTCAATCCGGTCGTCGACGCCGTCCGGCGGTCCGGCGGCGCGGGCGTCGGCGGTGTCGACTGGATCCACGTGCGGCACGAGGAGGCGGCCGCGTTCGCGGCCTCGGCCGACGCCCAGGTGACCGGCGAGCTCGCGGTGTGCGCGGGCTCGTGCGGTCCGGGGAACCTGCATCTGATCAACGGCCTGTACGACGCGAACCGGTCGGGGGCGCCGGTGCTGGCGATCGCCTCGCACATCCCGAGTGTCCAGATCGGCACCGGATACTTCCAGGAGACCCATCCGGACCGGTTGTTCGTCGAGTGCTCGGTCTACACGGAACTGATCGGCGCGCCGGCGCAGGCGCCGCGGGTGGTGCACACCGCGATGCAGCACGCCCTCGCCGGGCCCGGCGTCGCGGTGATCACCCTGCCTGGTGACGTCGCGGACCGGCCCGCGGAGGGCGCGCCGCCCGCCGTGATCCGGACCGGGCGGCCGGCGATCGTCCCGGCCGCCGACGACGTCGCCGCGCTCGCGGACGCGATCAACGACGCCCGGCGGGTCGCGATCTTCGCCGGTGCCGGGGTGCGCGGCGCGCGGGGTGAGGTGCTCGCCCTCGCCGAGCAGGTCGGTGCGCCGATCGGGCACACCCTGCGCGGCAAGGAGTGGATCCAGTACGACAACCCGTACGACGTCGGGATGACCGGCCTGCTCGGGTACGGCGCCGCCCACGACGGAATGCACGACGCCGACCTGCTGCTGCTCGTCGGCACCGACTTCCCGTACGACCAGTTCCTGCCCGAGGGCGTCCGCACCGCGCAGATCGACTGCGATGCGGCCAAACTCGGCAGGCGCACCGGACTGGACCTGGCGGTGCACGGCGACACGCTCAGCACGCTGCGGGCGCTGGCACCGCTGGTTCGACGCAAAGCCGACCGCGGTTTCCTCGAATCGCAGTTGACGCGGCACCGGATGCTGATGGAGAAGGTCGTCGGCGCCTACACCGGAGACGTCAAGCAGCGCACACCGATCCACCCGGAGTACGCGGCCTCGATCCTCGACGACCTGGCCGCGCCGGACGCCGTCCTCACCGCGGACACCGGGATGTGCAACGTGTGGACCGCCCGGTACCTGAACCCGAACGGGTCGCGGCGGTTCCTGTCGTCGGCGCTGCACGGGTCGATGGCGAACGCGCTGCCGCACGCGATCGGGGCGCAGGTCGCGTGTCCTGGCCGACAGGTGATCTCGGTGTCCGGTGACGGGGGGCTGTCGATGTTGCTGGGGGAGTTGATCACGGTCGCGGCGACCCGGCTGCCGGTCAAGGTGGTGGTGTTCGACAACTCGACCCTCGGGATGGTGAAGCTCGAGATGCTCGTCGACGGGCTTCCGGACTTCGGCGTCGACGTCCCCGGCGTCGACTACGCCGCGGTCGCCGCCGCACTCGGCATCTTCTCGCGACGTGTGGAGGACCCCGCCGATGTGGAGTCCGGGCTGCGCGCGGTCCTCGACCACGACGGCCCGGCGCTCCTCGACCTCGTCACCGACCCGATGGCGCTGTCCCTGCCGCCCTCGATCAGCGCAGGCCAGGTGAAGGGCTTCGCGTTGGCGATGTCGAAGATGGTGATGAACGGCGGCGTCGGCGAGGCAGTGCAGATGGCGAAGTCGAACATCCGCAACATCCCGCGGCCGTCGCAGTTCGGGGCCGGCGGGTGAGTGGTGACGCGGCCCGGGCGGCGCGCTCGGCGCTCGGAACCGGGCCAAGTGTTCCCGGCGGCGCCCGAGGTGGCAGCATGGACGGGTGTCGAACACCCGGGAACTTGCTGACGTGAAGGCTGCGCCGCTCGACGCGCGCGAGATCGATGCCGCCGCGCAGCGAATTTCCGGAGTCGTCGAGGCGACGCCGCTGCAGTTCTGTCCACGCCTGTCCGCGGCCACCGGAGCGAACGTCTACCTCAAGCGCGAGGATCTCCAGGTGGTGCGTTCGTTCAAGATTCGCGGCGCCTACAACCTGATCGTGCAGCTCAGCGACGAGGAGCGGGCCGCGGGTGTGGTGTGTGCGAGCGCAGGCAACCACGCGCAGGGTGTCGCGTTCGCGTGCCGGACCATGGGCATTCGCGGGCGGATCTACGTGCCGGCGAACACCCCGCGGCAGAAGCGGGACCGGATCCTCGCGCACGGCGCCGGCTTCGTCGAACTGATCGCGACCGGCGAGACCTACGACGCGGCGGCGGAGGCCGCCGCGGACGACGTCCGCACCACCGGCGCGACGATGGTCCCGCCGTTCGACGACCCGCGGACCGCGGCCGGGCAGGGCACGATCGCCGCCGAGATCCTCGACCAGCTCGGCGAGGAGCCGGGCACGGTGATCGTGCCGGTCGGTGGTGGCGGACTGATCGCGGGCATCGCCACCTACCTGCACGAGCGGTCGCCGCGCACCGCGATCGTCGGCGTCGAGCCGAGTGGGGCGGCGTCGATGACGGCGGCCCTGGTCGCGGGCGCCCCGGTGACGCTGCCGGAGATCGACCCGTTCGTCGACGGAACCGCGGTGCGCCGCATCGGGGACCTGCCGTTCGCGGTGATGGCCGGTCTCGGTGGGGAGGTCGTCACGCACAGTTCGCTGCCGCTGGTGGCGCGGCCGAGTGCGGGCGGCGGCAACTTCACGATGACGCACGCGGACGAGGGCGCGGTGTGCACGGCCCTGCTCGGGCTGTACCAGAACGAGGGCATCATCGCCGAGCCGTCGGGCGCCCTGTCGGTGGCGGCGCTGGCGGACCTGGGGGTCGAGCCGGGGTCGACGGTGGTCTGCCTGATCTCCGGCGGCAACAACGACGTCTCCCGGTACGGCGAGATCGTCGAACGGTCGCTGGTGCACCTGGGTCTCAAGCACTACTTCCTGGTCGACTTCCCACAGGAGCCGGGCGCGCTGCGCCGGTTCCTCGACGAGGTGCTCGGCCCCGAGGACGACATCACCCTGTTCGAGTACGTCAAGCGCAACAACCGGGAGACCGGGGCTGCGCTGGTCGGCATCGAACTCGGGTCGGCGGAGGGGATCACCGCGCTGCTGGAGCGGATGGCGGCGTCCCCGATGAAGGTCGAGCAGCTCGAACCCGGTTCGCCCGCGTACCGCTACCTCACCTAGGGCCGCGTCTCCCGACATACCCTGGTCCGATGGGTGCATTGTGGGCCATGACGATTCCCGGGCTGGTGTGCCTGCTGGTGCTCGTCGCGTTCGCGGAGACGCTGTGGAACCGGGTGACCGGGGGCCGGATGCTGCCGTGGACCCGCCGGCGCGGCGGTCGGACCGTCGCGGCGAGCGGGTTCGAGGAGGTCACGGCCGTGTTCCAGGGCGGCAAACACCACGAGTTCGAGCAGCGGCAGACGGCACTGATGCACCGCGACGAGACCGGGGACGGCGCCCCGCCCCGGGTCGGGGTCGACATCGCGGCGAACCGGGTCACGGTGCGCCGGCCGGACGTCGGCTGACCCGCGGCCGCGACTTCCTGTCACGGCGCGGCGATCTGTCGCACACTGGTAGGTGATGCGCGGAGAACCGCAGTACCGGCTTCCTCAGCGACGGTCGGTCACCACCGAACTCCCCGGACCGAGGTCCCGGGCGTTGGCCACCCGCCGGGCGGCGGTGGTCGCGGCAGGCGTGGGTTCGTCGGTGCCGGTGTACGCGGCGGACACCGACGGCGGCGTGCTCGTCGACGTGGACGGCAATTCGCTGATCGACCTGGGTTCCGGGATCGCGGTCACCAGCGTCGGGGCCAGCGACCCCGGTGTGCTGCGGGCCGTCGCGGACCAGGCCGCGCACTTCACCCACACGTGTTTCATGGTCACCCCGTACGAGGGGTACGTCCGGGTCGCCGAGGAGCTCGCGGACCTCACCCCGGGCGGCCACGAGAAGCGCTCGGCGCTGTTCAACTCCGGTGCGGAGGCCGTCGAGAACGCGGTGAAGGTCGCGCGTCTGGCGACCGGCCGGCCGGCGGTGGTGGCGTTCGACCACGCCTATCACGGCCGCACCAATCTGACGATGGCGCTGACCGCGAAGGCGATGCCGTACAAGGCGCACTTCGGTCCGTTCGCCCCCGAGATCCACCGGATGCCGATGTCGTACCCGTTCCGTGACGATCCGGGACTGACCGGCGACGAGGCGGCGCGGCGGGCCATCACCCGGATCGAGAAGCAGATCGGTGCCGACAGTGTCGCCGCGATCATCCTCGAACCGATCCAGGGGGAGGGCGGATTCATCGTTCCCGCACCGGGATTCGTTCCGGCCTTGGCCGAGTGGGCCCGCGCGAACGGTGTCGTGTTCATCGCCGACGAGGTGCAGACCGGGTTCGCCCGCACCGGAACCTGGTTCGCGAGTGAGCACGAGGGTGTCGTTCCCGACATCGTCGCGATGGCCAAGGGCATCGCGGGCGGCCTCCCGCTGTCCGCGATCACCGGCCGCGCGGAGCTTCTCGACGCGGTGCACCCAGGCGGGCTCGGCGGCACGTTCGGCGGCAACCCGGTCGCGTGTGCGGCGGCCGTCGCCGCCATCGCGACGATGCGTCGCCTCGATCTGCCCGCGCGAGCCCGGCACATCGAGGACGTCGTGATGCCGCGCCTGCGGGCACTCGCCGAGCGGATGCCCGCGGTCGGTGACGTCCGGGGTCGCGGAGCGATGCTCGCGATCGAATTCGTCGTGGCCGGTGGGCGGGAACCGGATCCGGACCTGACCCGGACCGTGGCGGCCCGCGCGTTCGAGCAGGGTGTCATCGCTCTGACCTGCGGTACGTACGGCAACGTGGTCCGGTTGCTGCCGCCGCTGGTGATCGGCGACGAACTGCTGACCGAGGGGATTGACGTTCTCGAGTCGGTCCTCGGTGAGCTGACCGGGGTGCGGGGCGTGCCCCGGTGACCGATCGGTGGATACGGTGGGGGTGCGCCCTTCTCGGCAGGTCCGGATCACTCGGCAGGTCGGACAACGCAGCCACGTCACGCAAAGGAACGCCATGAGCAACTTCGACGAACTCCTCGCCGCCGTGCCCACCGGGCTGTGGATCGACGGCAAGCAATCCGACGCGACCGGCGGCCGTACGTTCGCGGTGCGCAATCCCGCGACCGGTGAGGTTCTCGCCGAGGTCGCGGACGCGTCCGCGGACGACGCGCTGCGGGCGCTGGACTCGGCGCACCGGGTGCAGCGGGAGTGGGCCGCGACCGCGCCGCGGCAGCGCGCCGAGATCCTGCGCGCCGCATGGCAACTCGTCACCGACCGGGCCGAGGACTTCGCGCTGCTGATGACCTTGGAGATGGGCAAGGCGGTGGCCGAGAGCCGCAGCGAGGTCGCGTACGGGGCCGAGTTCCTGCGCTGGTTCAGTGAGGAGGCGCCGCGCATCCAGGGCCGCTACACCACGGCGCCGTCCGGGAACGGCCGCATCCTGGTGACGAAGGCCCCGGTCGGGCCGTGCCTGGCGATCACGCCGTGGAACTTCCCGCTCGCGATGGGCACCCGCAAGATCGGGCCTGCCCTCGCGGCCGGGTGCACGATGATCGTCAAGCCGGCCGAGGACACGCCGCTGACGATGCTGCTGCTGGCGCAGGTGTTCGCCGACGCCGGGCTGCCGGAGGGCGTGCTGTCGGTGCTGCCCACCGCGGATGCGGGCGGGGTCAGCGGTCCGCTGCTGGCGGATCCGCGGCTGCGCAAGGTCACGTTCACCGGGTCGACCCGGGTCGGCAAGCTGCTGATCGAACAGTCCGCAGGGCAGGTCCTGCGCACGTCGATGGAACTGGGCGGCAACGCGCCGTTCGTCGTGTTCGACGACGCCGACCTCGATGCCGCGGTGGACGGCGCGATGGCCGCGAAGATGCGCAACGGCGGCGAGGCGTGCACGGCCGCCAACCGGTTGATCGTGGCGAACGCGGTGCGGGAGGAATTCACCGCGAAGCTGACCGAACGGATCGCCGCGCTGACCGTCGGACCCGGCTACGACGAGGGCACCCAGATCGGTCCGCTGATCAACGAGAAGCAGCGCACCAGTGTCGCGACCCTCGTCGACGAGGCCGTCGCGGCCGGCGCGCGGGTCCGCACCGGCGGACGGCCGCTCGACGGTCCCGGCTGGTTCTACGAGCCGACGGTCCTCGACAACGTGCCCGGCGACGCGCGGATCGTGGCGCAGGAGATCTTCGGTCCGGTCGCCGCGATCACCGGGTTCGACACGGAGGAGCAGGCGATCGACGCCGCGAACGCCACCGAGTTCGGTTTGGCCGCATACATCTACACCCGCTCGCTGGACCGGTCGCTGCGGGTCGCGGACGCACTCGAATCGGGCATGGTCGGGGTCAACCGCGGCGTCATCTCCGACCCGGCGGCCCCGTTCGGCGGCGTCAAGCAGTCCGGGCTCGGCGTCGAGGGCGGCACCGAGGGCATCGAGGAGTACCTCGAGACGAAGTACGTGGCGCTGCCGCTCTGACGCCGGCGAGATCGGCTCTGCGGGAGCCGGTTACCCGGATGCGCCGCCGCCGTCGCCGGCGCCCTCGCGGCCGAGGAGCCGGTCGACCACTCGGCGGTGCAGTTCGGGTTCGGGCTGCGGCAGCCCCATCAGGGCCGCGAGGTAGATGCCGTCGCCGGCGAGCCGGACGATCTCGGCCTGGACGGGGTCCCCGATCTCGGCCTTCAGCTCGTCGTCCCAGGACCGCATCATCTGGATGACGGCCTGCTGCACCTCGCCCTGCTGGCCGTCGACGGAGCGGAGCGCGGCGATGGTGGACTGGAACAGGGCGAGTTCGTTGGTGGCGCCGGTGTCCATGGTCTGCAGGTACCACTCGGCGACGGATCGCCCTGAGCTCGCGAGTTGCTGGTCGGATCGTTCGCCGAGTCGTCGCACCATGCCGGCGAGCAGCGCTTCCTTGCTGCGGAAGTGATAGAGCAGGCCGCCCTTGGACACGCCGGCCTCGGCGGCGACGGATTCGAGGGTGACCTGGGACAACCCGCGGGTGAGCAGCAGTTTCTCGAGGGCGTCGAGGATGCGGTCGCGGGTGGTGGGCTCGGGGGCGTCTGTCACGGAAATCACTGTACCGGCTGGACGGTTGACTGTTAGCCTGGAGCGGTCACTGTACCGGCTGGACGGTTCAGTTGAGTTGGTTCGCAGCATCTGTACTCGGAATTCGAGGGGAGTTCTTCGTGTCTGTCACCGCAGACCGCACACCGCCGACCGTCATCGCCGACCCCGGCCGGGCCGGCGCCCGCGACTGGCTCGGGCTGGTCGTGCTCGCGCTGGCGGTTCTGCTGATCTCCGTCGACGGCACGGTGCTCGACCTCGCGCTGCCGTTCATCAGTGAGGATCTGGCGCCGACCAGCACCCAGCTGTTGTGGATGATCGACGTCTATTCGTTCGTGCTCGCCGGTCTGCTCGTGACGATGGGCACCCTCGGGGACCGGATCGGCAGGCGCAGGCTGCTGCTGATCGGCGCGGCCGGATTCGGTCTCGCGTCCGCGCTCGCCGCGTTCGCCGTCTCCCCGGCGATGCTGATCGCGGCCCGCGCCCTGCAGGGCATCGCCGGCGCGACGTTGATGCCCGCGACGCTCGGACTGATCCGGACGATGTTCGTGAATCCGCGCCAGCGCACCACCGCGATCGCGGTGTGGGGTGCGATGGCCGGCGGTGGTGCGGCGGCCGGACCGCTGATCGGTGGCTGGCTGCTCGAGCACTACTGGTGGGGCTCGGTGTTCCTGGTGAACCTGCCCGTCATGCTGGTGCTGATCGTGTTCGGCCCCCTGGTGATCCGGGAATCGAAGGACCCGAACCCGGGCCGGTTCGACCTTCCGAGCGCCGCGCTGTCGATGCTGACGATGATCCCGCTGGTCTACGCAGTCAAGGAATCCGTCGCCCACGGGCCGTCGTGGACGCTGGCCGCTGTCGGCGCGATCGGTGCGGTCGCCGGGTGGGCGTTCGTGCGCCGGCAGCGCACGCTCGACGCGCCGATGCTGGATCTGGGTCTGTTCGCGCGCCCGGCGTTCACGACCGCCGTCCTGACCAACCTGCTGTCGATCTTCGCGTTCGCGGGAGTGCTGTTCTTCGGTTCGCAGTACCTGCAGCTGGTGCTCGGGTACACCCCGCTGGAGGCGGGTCTGCTGATGCTGCCCGGCACCGCGATGAACATCGTGTTCTCGCTGCTCGCCGCGTGGTTCGTCCGGCGCTGGCAGCCGGGAACGGTGCTGGCCACCGGTCTGGCGGTCTCGGCCCTCGGTGCGGCGGCGCTGACCTTGCTCCGGGCCGACGGCGGCCCGATCGCGTTCGTCGTCGGGTTCGTGTTGGCGGGCATCGGCGTGGGCATGGCGTTGACGCTGACCTCCGACCTCGTCGTCGGCGCGGTCGAGCCGGCGCGCGCCGGGGCCGCCTCGGCGGTCTCCGAGACCGCCTACGAGCTCGGTGTCGCGCTCGGTGTCGCGGTGCTGGGCAGTGTGGTGCTGGCGGTCTTCCGGGGACGGCTCGACGTGTCCGCCCTCGACGACGGCGCGGCGCACGCCGCGCAGGAGACGCTCGGCGGCGCGGTCGCCGTCGCGCAGCAGGCGCCCGACGCGGTCGGCGCGGCGCTGCTCGAATCGGCGCAGCATGCGTTCGTCAGCGGCACCCACGTCGCCGCGCTGATCACCACCGTCGTGCTCGCGCTCAACGCGGTGCTCGTCCACCGGATCATGCGGACGAGGTAGGCCGCGGCCGGATCACCGCGATCGTCGGGCGGACCGTGCCCTGGTGGCCGTCGACCGCCGGCGGTGCGGCGAGTCGCGCCCTAGGCGCGGCCGCCGGCGTCGAGGACCACGAACGAGTGCCCGGGAACGACGGTCGCCGCGCCGGTCGGGTCCTGGGTCGGCGGGTCCCACCACAGCAGGGGAGTGCCGCCGACCGGGACCGTCACCGGATCGGGGCCGAGATTGCACGCCACGCGAATGGTGTTGCGGTGCAGCACGATCCATCGGGTGTCCTCGTCGTATTCCACCGACAGGTGCTCGAGCCACGGGTCGGTGAGTTCGGCGCGTTCGGCGCGCAGCGACACGAGGTCCCGGTAGGTCTGCAGCAGGCGGGCGTGCGGCGGAGTGGTGCGTTCGGCCCAGTCGAGTTTCGACCGCTCGAACGTCCGCGGGTCCTGCGGGTCGGGGATCTCGGTGGCCGGCCATCCGTGCGCGGTGAACTCGGCGATCCGGCCCGCCGCCGTCGCGGCGGCCAGGTCGGGCTCGGGGTGCGAGGAGAAGTACCGGAACGGGGTGCGCGCGCCCCACTCCTCGCCCATGAACAGCATCGGCGTGTACGGCGAGCACAGGACGAGGGCCGCCTTGATCGCGAGCTGCCCGAACGTCAGGTACTCACCCGGGCGGTCGCCGGTGGCGCGGTTGCCGATCTGATCGTGCGTGCACGTGTACGCGAGCAGCGCGCTCGCCGGGGTGCGTCGCAGATCGAGTGGCCGCCCGTGGGTGCGGCCACGGAAACTCGAGAAGGTCCCGGCGTGGAAGAACCCCTGACGCAATGTCGTCGCGAGACACTGCAACGACCCGAAATCGCCGTAGTAGCCCTGCCGTTCGCCGGACACGGCGGCGTGCACCGCATGGTGGACGTCGTCGTCCCACTGCGCGTGCAGGCCGTAGCCACCGGCGGACCGCGGGGTGATCAGGGTCGGATCGTTGAGGTCGGACTCGGCGATCAGCGTGAGGGGACGGCGCAGATGCGCCGACAGGGCCTCGGTCTCGACGGCCAGTTCCTCGAGCAGGTGCGTCGCGGTGCGATCGGTCAGCGCGTGCACCGCGTCGAGTCGCAGGCCGTCGACGTGGAAGTCGCGGAGCCACCGCAGCGCGTTGTCGACGATGAACCGGCGCACCGGCCCGGAGCCGGGCCCGTCGAGGTTGAGCGCGTCACCCCACGCGGTCCGGCTCGGCGACAGGTACGGACCGAAGCGGTGCAGGTGATTGCCGGAGGGACCGAGGTGGTTGTAGACGACGTCGAGGATCACGCCCATCCCACGGCGATGGCAGGCGTCGACGAACCGCTGCAGGCCGTCCGGGCCGCCGTACGGTTCGTGCACGGTGTACCAGAGCACGCCGTCGTATCCCCAGCCCAGTTCGCCGTTGAATCCGTTGACGGGCATCAGCTCCACGAATCCGACGCCCAGGTCGGCGAGGTGGTCGAGTCGCGCGGCGGCGGCATCGAACGTGCCCTCCACGGTGAAGGTGCCGACGTGCAGTTCGTACACGACGCTGCCTGCGAGCTGCCGTCCGGTCCAGCCCGAGTCGGTCCACCCGTCCGCATCGAGGGTGTGCAGCGTCGACGGTGCGTGCACGCCCTCCGGCTGGCGGGGTGAGCGGGGGTCGGGCAGAACGGCGGGGTCGTCGTCGAGGACGTAGCCGTATCGCGCGCCCGGAGGGGCGTCGACGTCGGCGTGCCACCACCCCTCCGCATCGCGGGTCATCGGGTGCAGAGTCCCGTCGAGGTGGAGTCGCACCCGCCGAGGTGACGGGGCCCAGACGTCGAAGTGCCGCGCGGTGGTCACCGGTCCAGGATGCCCCACCGGTGCCGGGCCCGCGGACCACGTCGTTCCGCCGGAACCGAATTGGTCGTACGTCCAGGTGAATGGCGCGAAAGCAAACCGTTGGTTAACCTTGCTTGCTTGTGACGCGCTCACGAGTGAATCGGTGTAAGTTCCAAACGAAATTGAATGCGCATCCAACGTGTTCCGGTCCGGTGACAGGGGTCGTCGCAGGGCCGGAGTTGATGCGACTTTCAATTACAGGTCAGCTAACCGGGGAGGGTTGTTGAGCGTGGCATATGCGAGTACGTGGCAGCGAGACGGTGTCGGTGCGGAACTGGGTGGCACGTGGCGTCGCGGAGCCGACGCCGTCGAGCTGTGTGTGATCCCGGGGTGTTCGAACCTCGTGGGCGCGCAGGGTGACGGATGTGCGGACTGCCGGCTCGCGTACGGAGACCGAATCGGCTTCGGTGAGCGCACCCGGTCCGATGCCGAGTGCTGGCTGTGCGGCGGCCCGGCCGTCGTGACCGACGCCTCGTGCGGGCGCTGCGCCGACGCGGTCGACAACCCCGGCCGGCTCGGCGCGGCGCGGGCGGGGTAGCGGGTTCGCCTCTCGCCGTACCGGGTGACGCGCCGGCGGGTCTGCCGTGCCCGGTGCGGAATCCGTTAGATTTCGAGCATGGGTGAGCGGGTGTCGACCGCGGCCGGTGAGCTGGCGCGGCGGCTGGGCCGCATCGAGACCGCGCCGGGCTCGGATGCCGAGGTCGCGGACCGAATGCTGCGGGCGTCGGGTCTCTCGCTTCACGGTACCGTCGTCCAGCTCGTCCGCAGCGCTCTCGACCATCTGGACCTGGCCGGCCGGGATGTCGACGCGCACGAGTTCGCACACCCGACCCTGATCCGCTCCGCCATCACGACCGCGTCCACCGCGCTGTGGCTGATGGCGGGCCCGGTCGACGAACAGTGCTGTCGCACATTGCAGTTCGGCTATCGCGACCAGGTCTACCGCCGTCAGTACCTCGAGGCGAGCAGGGCCGGGCCGGGTGCGTGCGCCGCCGCCGACATGCGCCGTGCGGAGTTGTTGGCCGCCGCTCGGGCGCTGCGACCCGGTCTCGGCGAGCGCCGCTTCCACGCCATCGACTCGGACAGCTTCATCGTCGCCCAGGCGGGCTTGCTGATGCCGCCGGATGCGCTCGGCGGCCCCGATCCGGCGACGGAGGTGCTCGCCCAGTGGAACCGGCTCAGCGCCTATGCGCACGGCCGGAGCTGGGCGGCCGCCGAGCCGGGCGACCGGATGGACTGCGCCGACGTCGCCCTCGCGGTGGCGGGTGCGGCGGTGTCCCGACTCGAAAAGCTCAGTGTCGCACCCTGATCTGCCGATCGGACCGGCGCAGCGTGCGCGGAGGTCGTGGGGCCGGGTCGCGCGGAGTCGGCCGCGGTGGGCGATGGGGCACCGACGACGGCTGGACGTCCCGCCCACACTGTGTCAGGATGGCCCTGACGGATTTGTAAGGCATACCCTGACAGGAGACGCGATGGACGGCCTGGTCGAACGAGCGCTCACAGCCGACGTGACGGGGCGCGCCTCCGCGGTGACGGTGGCCGCGATGAGCGAGGTGGGGCGGCAGGCCGACCTGATCGTCGGTGCGGGGCCGCTGCCGGGATCCGCGGAGTGGGAGGCGGAGCAGGGGACCGGGATCCCCGCGTCGCGGCAGCTCGCCTGGCAGCTCGCCTCGCTGCGGTTGCAGCTCGCGGCCGGACTCGACTGCGCCGACACCGTCGTCGTGCTGCGGGCGGCGGGTGTGACCTGGGCGCTGATCGCCCGCGCCGCGGGCGTCACCCGGCAGTCCGCACACGAACGGTGGGGCGGTCGGGTCCGCGAGATCCTCGATCGGTACGGCGAGGGCATGCCGGACAGCGTCGCGGACGACGAACCGCCGACCGGATAGGTCCGGCCGGCGGTTCGGGTGTCGCTCAGATCTGTCCGGGCCGCGTCACCGGGCGGCGTTGCCGAGGTCGATCGGCATGTTGATGCCGGTGATGTGGTGGGCCTCCTCGGAGCACAGGAACGCGACGACGTTCGCGACGTCCTCGGGCTCGCTGAAGCCGTAGGGCAGCGAGGGCATGAACGCCGGGGCGAGGGTCTCGGCGAAACGCTCCATCAGCGGAAGCACGTCGGACATCACCATCCCGGTCGCGACACCGTACGGGTGCACGCTGTTGACCCGGATCTTGTGCATGCCGAGCTCGTTGGCCATGGTCCGGGTCAGGCCGGCCATGCCGGCCTTGCTGGCGACGTAGTGGCCGAAGAACGGCGCGCCCTTGAGACTGGAGACCGAGCTGGTCAGGACGATGGAGCCGCCCTCGCCCTGCTCGATCAGCTTCGGGATCGCGGCCTTGCACGTGAAGAACGCGCCGGTGAGGTTGACGTCGATCGTCTCCTGCCACTGCTCGGGGGTGATCTCCCAGGACAGCGCGGCCGAGCAGATGCCGGCGTTCGCGACCACGGCGTCGAGCCGCCCGAACGCCTCGACACCCGCGTCGAGCGCGGCGGTGACGGCGGCGAAGTCGCGGACGTCGGCCTTCGTGGCGACGATCTTGCGGCCCTGCGCCTCGACGAGCCGGACCGTCTCGGCGAGGTCCTCCTCGGTGGCGCCCTCGTACGGGGTGGAGGCGAACTTCGTGCACGCGTCGAGAGCGATGATGTCGGCGCCCTCGGAGGCGAACTTGACGGCCTCGGCCCTGCCCTGTCCACGCGCCGCGCCGGTGATGAATGCGACCTTGCCTTCGAACCGATTGCCCATGTGACGAGTTCCTCCGCGGTGGTGAGTTGTGTCTCCCGTCACCGTAGGGTGTGTTCCGTCATCGCGTGCCGAATTGTCTCGTTCAGTGGTAACTCGCAGGTCGGTCCCGTGTCAGGAGTGCGATCGTGCGGCGCGCGAACAGTGTCGCGAGGTCGACCTTCCCGTGGAACGAACGACCGCTGAGCCGATCCGTCCACGTGCCGGGCGGCAGCGGCAGCACCGTCTCGTCCCAGCCGTGCTCGAACAGTCGGACCGTCAGACGCGCCGAGACCGCGATCACCTCGTCTCCCCGCAGGAATCCGACGAGGTGGTCGGCGGCCGGACCGTCCGCGAAGACGGGCGTGTAGCAGCCACCGACGAAGCACGACGGGCGTTCGCGCCGCAACCGCAGCGCCTCCCGCACGCAGAGCATCTTGGTCGCCTCGTCGACGGAGGTGGCCGGATCGAGCCGGTCGAGCAGCCGGCGGCGGACGTCGAAACCGACGAGTCGGCGGTTGTCGGGGTCGACGAGAGAGTCCTCCCACAGTTCGGTGCCCTGGTACACGTCGGGGATCCCGGGCCCGGCGAGCTGCAGCAGCTTCTGGCCGACCGAGACGATCCGGCCGTGCGTGGACAGTCGCCGCACGACCGCCGACATCGACCGCGACACCGGTCCGCTGAGCACCGTGTCGATCCAGTCGTGCACCCGCGCCTCGTATGCCTCGTCGACGGCCGCCCAGTCCGTGTGCACGGCGGCCTCGCGGACCGCCTTCGTCGCGTAGTCGTGCAGTCGCCGGCGCAGGGTGCTGGTCGGGGCGCCGGTGCCCGGCCACACACCGAACATGGTCTGCCACAACAGCAGCCCGGTCACCGGATCGGGGCTCGGGGCGAGGTGCTCCCACTCCCGGACCGACCGCGCCCACAGGTCCGGTGCCTGCGACAGCACCCCGATCCGCGCGCGGACGTCCTCGCCGCGTTTGGTGTCGTGGGTGGACAGGGTGGTCATCGCGGCGGGCCAGTGCCTGGCCCGCTCGGTCTGCATCAGGTGGAACTGCGCGACGGTGACCCCGAAGCGGCCCGGGTCGCCGCCGACCTCCTGCAGCGAGATCAGCCGGGCCGTGCGATAGAACAGGCGGTCCTCGACGGCCTTCGCGGTGGCCGCGCCGCACACCTGCTGCAGGCGTGCCGCCGCCTCGCCGCGGGCGAGCACCGCCCGCACGATCACGGTGAGGGGCTCGGCGAGGTCGGGGCGGGCGTCGGCGACGTCCCCGACCGCGGCGGCGAGCGACCCGGCGCCCGGACCGTAGTCGGTGCGGTAGGTCGGGATCCGGGTCACCGTCTCGATCACCGCGTCGGTCAGCACGCCGGTGTCGACGACGACGCCGGCGTCGGTGCGCACCGTCTCGACCAGCCGCCGCACCTCCGGTGCCAGGCCGCCGCGCAGGACCTCGATCTTCGCCTCGCGTTCCGCGGTGGCGAGCCACGCCGCGTCCCCGCTGGTGCCGGTCCGCTCGCGGTGCAGCTCCCCGAGCGTGGCGGCGCCCGCGAGATCGAGGAAGACGCCGCCGAACTCGGCGAGGGCGTCGTAGCCGGTGGTGCCGTCGACGGGCAGGGCCGGGTCGAGGTGCTCGCCGGGTGTGAGGATCTTCTCGATCACCAGCCAGCGCTCCGGGCCGAGCAGGCCGCGCAGCCGGGCGAGGTAGCCGGCCGGGTCGGTCAGGCCGTCGGGATGGTCGACCCGCACACCGTCGACGAGGCCCTCGGCGAACCACGAGGCGGGTTCACGGTGGGTCACGGTGAACACCACCGGATCCTCCTGACGCAGCGCGGCCAGGGAGTCGACGGTGAAGAACCGTCGGTACCCGACCCGCCCGCTGCGCCAGTGCACCAGCTCGTACGCCTGCCTGCGGTGCACCTCGGCGACGTCGTCGCCCACGGCGCCGGTGGCGCCCACGCCCACGGCGCCGGTGGCGCCCACGCCCACGGCGCCGGTGGCGCCCACGCCCACGTTCTCGGTGCCGGGCGCGAGGGGATACCGGTGATCGTGGTACGCGAGCATCGGTTCGGGGCCGCCCCGGTCGAGCCACAAAGCGGACTCGCCGTCGTCACCGAGCACCGGGACCGCGAATCGTCCCTGCGCCCAGTCGATGTCGAAATAGCCGGCGTACGCGGAGTCGCGGCCGCGGCGCAGAACGTCCCACCACCACCGGTTCTGCTGCGGATGACCGACCCCGACGTGGTTCGGCACCAGGTCCACGACGACGCCCATGTCACGGCCGCGCAGCTCGGCGACCAGGGCCACCAGCGCGGCCCGGCCACCGAGCGCCTCCGACACCGTCGTCGGATCGGTGACGTCGTAGCCGTGCGTCGACCCGTCCACGGCCGTCGACACCGGGGACAGGTAGAGATGCGAGACACCGAGTTCCTGCAGGTACCCGGCCAGCTCGCGGGCACCGTCGAGGGTCAGGGCGTCGGGTCGCAACTGCAGCCGGTACGTCGACGTGATCGGTTGCACGGTCAGCCCGCCCGGCGCAGCACGGTCAGCGAGCGCCCCGGAACCTTCAGCGTCGCCCCGGCGTCGACGGTCGCATCGGAGCGCCCGGTCGCCGCCGCGGTGTCGAGCGCGACCACCCAGTGCCGGTGCGAGCCGTCGTCGGGGACCGTGAACTCGAGGCCCTCGTCGTGCGCGTTGAAGCAGAGCAGGAACGAGTCGTCGGTGACCGGCTCGCCGCGGTGGTTCGGTTCGCGGATCGCATCGCCGTTGAGGTACGCGGCGAGTGACCGCCCGAACCCGCTGTCCCAGTCCTGGTCGGTCATCTCCACGCCGGTCGGGGTCAGCCACACGATGTCGCGGTCGGTGTGGCCGCCCGGCGCCGGCCGGCCGTCGAAGAAGCGGCGTCGACGGAACACCGGATGTGCGGCCCGCAGCGCGATGACGTGGCGGGTGAACTCGATCAGATTCGCATTCGATTCCGTCAGTGACCAGTCCATCCACGACAGCGGCGAGTCCTGGCAGTAGACGTTGTTGTTGCCGGACTGGGTCCGGCCCATCTCGTCGCCGTGCGCCAGCATCGGGGTGCCCTGGCTGAGGAACAGGGTCGCCAGGATGTTGCGGCGCTGGCGGGCCCGCAGCGCGAGGATCTCCGGGTCGTCGGTCGGGCCCTCGACGCCGCAGTTCCACGAGCGGTTGTGACTCTCGCCGTCCCGGTCGTCCTCGCCGTTGGCAAGGTTGTGTTTCTCGTTGTAGGACACCAGGTCCGCCAGGGTGAACCCGTCGTGCGCGGTGACGAAGTTGATGCTCGCGCTCGGTCGGCGGCCGGTCTCCTCGTACAGGTCCGAGGACCCGGTCAGCCGGGACGCGAACTCGCCCAGCGTCGCGGGCTGTCCGCGCCAGTAGTCGCGGACCGTGTCGCGGTACTTGCCGTTCCACTCGGTCCACAACCCTGGAAAGTTGCCGACCTGGTAGCCGCCCTCGCCGACGTCCCACGGTTCGGCGATCAGCTTGACCTGACTGACGACCGGATCCTGCTGGACGAGGTCGAAGAACGCCGAGAGCCGGTCCACGTCGTGCAGTTCCCGGGCGAGTGTCGAGGCGAGGTCGAACCGGAATCCGTCGACGTGCATCTCCGTCACCCAGTACCGCAGTGAGTCCATGATCAGCTGCAGGGTGTGGGGGTGCCGCGCGTTGAGGCTGTTTCCGGTGCCGGTGTAGTCCATGTACCGCGACTTGTCGTCGTCGACGAGGCGGTAGTAGGCGGCGTTGTCGATACCGCGGAAGTTCAGCGTCGGCCCCTCGTGGTTGCCCTCGGCGGTGTGGTTGTAGACCACGTCGAGGATCACCTCGATCCCGGCGGCGTGGAAGGAACGGACCATCGCCTTGAACTCGGCGACCGCGCCCGACGCCTTCGCGGCCGACGAGTACTCGACGTGCGGAGCGAGATACCCGAAGGTGTTGTACCCCCAGTAGTTTCGCAGTCCCTGATCGAGCAGGACCTGGTCGTGGAGGAACTGGTGAACCGGCATCAGCTCAATCGCGGTGACCCCGAGAGCGGTCAGGTGGTCGATCACCACCGGGTGCGCGAGTCCCGCGTAGGTGCCCCGAAGCTCTTCCGGCACACCGGGATGCGTCGCGGTCATCCCCTTCACGTGCGCCTCGTAGATGACGGTCTCGTGGTACGGCCGGCGCGGCGCGCGATCCGACTGCCAGTCGAAGTACGGGTTGATCACGACAGTCGTCATCGTGTGACCGAGGGAGTCCACGCCGCGCTCGTACAGCGGCCGGCCGCCGGAGGCGCACCCCGCCGGTCCCGTCCGGAACTCGAACGCGCCGTCGAAGGCCTTGCCGTACGGGTCGAGCAGCAGCTTGCTCGGATCGCAGCGCAGACCGTTCGCCGGGTCGAACGGGCCGTGCACGCGGTACCCGTACCGCTGCCCGGGCACCACCGCCGGCAGGTAGGCGTGCCAGACGTAGCCGTCGACCTCGGTCAGTGCGACCCGCTCCTCGCTGCCGTCCCGCGCGATCAGGCACAGCTCGACCGACTCCGCGACCTCGGAGAACAGGGAGAAGTTGGTGCCCGCACCGTCGTACGTCGCACCGAGCGGGTACGCGTTGCCCGGCCACACGGGGCGGGGCCGGGGTGGTGCGGATACGGGCATGGAATCGACCCTAGTTAGTCTCGACCCCCATGTCCCAGCAGAAGTTGAGCGCGGACCGGATCGCGCAGATCGACGCCGATCACCTGTGGCACCCGTACGGTGCGTTCCCGGCGTCGACGAACACCCTCGTCGTCGAGTCCGCCCGTGGCACCCGCCTCACCCTCGCCGACGGCCGTGAGCTCGTCGACGGGATGAGTTCCTGGTGGTCGGCCGTGCACGGCTACCGGCACCCCGTGCTCGACGCGGCCGCGACCGCGCAACTCGGGAGGATGAGCCACGTCATGTTCGGCGGCCTGACGCACGAGCCGGCGGCCCGGCTCGCGGAACTGCTGGTCGCGATCACGCCCGCCGGCCTCGACAAGGTGTTCCTCGCCGATTCCGGGTCGGTGTCCGTCGAGGTCGCGATCAAGCTGGCACTGCAGTACCAGCGGGCGATCGGGCGCCCGGAGCGGCACCGGCTGCTGACCTGGCGCGGCGGGTACCACGGCGACACGTTCGCGCCGATGAGCGTCTGCGACCCCGACGGCGGCATGCACTCGATGTGGACGGACGTCCTCGCCCGGCAGGTGTTCGCGCCGGTGCCGCCGCGGGAGTTCGACCCCGCGTACGTGGCCGAGTTCGAGGCGATCCTCGCGCGGCACACCGGTGAGCTCGCCGCGGTCATCGTCGAACCGGTCGTGCAGGGCGCCGGCGGCATGCGCTTCCACGACCCGCGGTACCTGACCGAACTCAGGCGCATGTGCGACGAGCACGGCCTGCTGCTGATCTTCGACGAGATCGCCACCGGATTCGGCCGCACCGGGGAGCTGTTCGCGGCCGACCACGCCGGGGTCGCGCCCGACGTCATGTGCGTCGGCAAGGCCCTGACCGGCGGATACCTCACGCTCGCGGCGGTGCTGTGCACGTCCGCGATCGCCGAGGCGATCAGTGCGGGGGAGGGCGGCGGCGTGATGCACGGGCCGACGTTCATGGGCAATCCGCTCGCCTGCGCGGTCGCGGTCGCGGCGGTCGAGCTCCTGCTGTCGCGGGACTGGCGCGCCGAGGTCGCGGCGGTGCACGACGGCCTCGTGGCCGGGCTGGAGCCGGCGCGGTCGCTGCCCGGCGTCGCCGACGTGCGGACGTTCGGCGCGATCGGGGTCGTCGAGATGGCCGAACCGGTGGACATGCGCACGGCCACCGACGCGGCCGTCGACGCCGGCGTGTGGCTGCGGCCGTTCGGCAGACTCGTCTACGCGATGCCGCCCTACGTCGCCACACCCGAGGACGTCGCGACCATCGCGGCCGGCATGGTCGCGGCCGCGCGCAGTCAGGGGGCGTGACCGCGCGCATGCGGCGCACCCCCGAAACCCACACTTGAACACCGTTCAAGTGAGCGCGTATCGTGCGATGTCGTGGGAAACGATCAGGCACTGAGCTGGCTCGACGACATCGCCGACGCGCGCCGTGCGGCCGGCCTCCGGCGCACGCTGCGTCCCCGGACGGCAGGCTCGGCGCTCGTCGACCTCGCCTCGAACGACTATCTCGGCCTGGCCCGGCACCCCGAGGTCCTGGACGCCGCCGCGGCCGCGCTGCGGTGCTGGGGCGGTGGCTCGACCGGCTCCCGGCTGGTGACCGGCACCACCGTCGAACACGAACTGCTCGAGCGGGAACTCGCCGAGTTCGTCGGCGCCGAGTCCGCACTCGTGTTCGCCAGCGGGTACGCCGCCAACCTGGGTGCCGTCACCGCCCTGGCCGGGCGGGACGCGTTGATCGTCTCCGACGCCGGCTGCCACGCCTCGCTGGTCGACGCGTGCCGGCTGTCGCGGTCGCGGGTGGTCGTCACCCCGCACGCCGACGTGGACGCCGTCGCGGTCGCGCTCGCGTCCCGCACCGAACCGCGTGCGCTGGTGCTGACCGACTCGGTGTTCAGCGCCGACGGCGACCTGGCGCCGCTGCGGGCGTTGCATCGGGTGTGCCGCGAGCACGGCGCTCTGCTGCTCGTCGACGAGGCGCACGGGATCGGGGTCCGCGGCGACGGCGGCCGCGGACTGGTGCACGAGACCGGGCTGGCCGGACAACCCGACGTCGTGGTCACCGCTACCCTGTCGAAATCCCTTGCCTCGCAAGGTGGCGTCGTACTCGGTGACGAGCGCGTGCGGGCCCACCTGATCGACGCCGCCCGCACGTTCATCTTCGACACCGGACTCGCCCCCGCCGCCGTCGGCGCGGCCCGCGGCGCGCTGGCCGTGCTGCGCCGCGAACCCGAGCGCGCCGCCGCGGTCCTGGGACGGGCCCACGACCTCGCCCGGATCACCGGGGCCGGGGTGCCCGAATCCGCGGTCGTCTCGGTGATTCTCGGCGATCCGCAGGTCGCGTACGACGCGTCCGTCGCCTGCCGCGACCGGGGGCTGCACGTCGGCTGCTTCCGGCCGCCGTCGGTGCCCGAGGGCACCTCGCGGCTGCGGCTCACGGCCCGCGCCGACCTCACCGACCAGGACATGACGGTGATCGAGTCCGTGCTCACCGACGTGCTCGCGTCGGCCCAAACGACAGCGCTGGCGTCGGCGGCGCACGCATGAGCGTTCTCTGCGTCACCGGCACCTCCACCGACGTCGGCAAGACGGTCGCCACCGCCGCCGTCGCCGCGTGTGCACTCGCCGGCGGGCTGTCGGTCGCGGTGTGCAAGCCCGTCCAGACCGGTGTCGGTGCCGACGAACCCGGGGATCTGGCCGAGGTGCAACGACTTTCGGGCGTGCTCGACGTCGTCGAACTGGCCCGCTACCCGGAGCCGCTCGCTCCCGACACCGCGGCGCGCCGCGCCGGCCTGCCGTTGCTCGGCCCCGCCGACGTGATCGCAGCGGTCAGGGAACTGGACGCCACCCACGACCTGACGCTCGTCGAGGGTGCGGGCGGCCTGCTGGTGCGGATGGGGGAGGGCGGGTTCACCCTCGCCGACGTCGCGGTCGCCCTCGACGCGCCGCTGCTGCTGGTCGCGGCGGCGGGCCTCGGCACGCTCAATCACAGCGCGCTGACCGTCGCGGCTGCCCGGCAGGCCGGCGCGTCCTGTGTGGGCACGGTGATCGGATCCTGGCCCGCGGCACCGGATCTGGCGATGCGGTGCAATCTCGCCGATCTCGCGGACGTCACCGGGACGCCGCTGCTGGGGCGGATCCCGGAGGGCGCCGGGGTGCTCGACCGCGCCGCGTTCACCGCGGCCGCGCCGGGATGGTTCGAGACCGCGCTGCCGCTCCTCGGGGCGGCGACGGTCCGCTGATGGACCCGTGCCCGACCCGGCGCCGGGCCGGGTCGGGCACGGGCTTCGTGGATCAGCTTGCGACGGTGAGGTTCTCGAACACGGTCGCGTTCGCCATGCCGCCGCCTTCGCACATGGTCTGCAGGCCGTACCGGACGCCCTCGGCCCGCAGGTGATGGACGAGGGTGGTGGCCAGGCGGGCACCCGAGCCGCCGAGCGGATGGCCGAGCGCGATCGCGCCGCCGAGCGGGTTCACCCGCTCCTCGTCGGCGCCGGTCGCGCGCAGCCAGGCCCCGACCACGCTGGCGAACGCCTCGTTGACCTCGAACGCGCCGATGTCGTCGAGGGTCAGCCCGGCGCGTTCGAGCACCCGCGCGGTCGCCGGGATCGGACCGCCGAGCATCGCGACGGGGTCGGAGCCGACCACGGTCGCGGTGTGCACCCGGGCCAGCGGCGTCAGTCCCAGCTGCCGGGCCCGCTCGCCGGACATCACCAGCAGCGCCGCGGCGCCGTCGGAAATCTGCGACGCGTTGCCGGCGGTGATCCGGCCGTCCTCGTCGAACACGGGCTCGAGCTGCGCGAGCTTGTCGAGAGTCGTGGCGCGGCGGATCCCCTCGTCGGCGTCGAACTTCGTCCCGTCCGGCAGCGTCACCGGGACGATCTCGCCGGCGAAGCGGCCCTCGTCGACCGCCCGCGCCGCGCGCTGGTGCGAGCGCAGGCTGTACTCGTCGAGCCAGCCGCGACTCAGGTCGTACCGGGCCGCGAGGATCTCGGCGCCGCGACCCTGGTTGAACTCGATGCCCTCGTACCGGCGCCTGATCGCGTCGCTGTTCGGGTCGCCGAGACCGACGCGACGCGCCGATCCCATCGGGATCCGGGTCATCGACTCGACGCCGCCGGCGACTGCGATGTCGTACTGGCCGGAGATCACCCCTGCGGCCGCGAAATGCAGTGCCTGCTGGCTCGATCCGCACTGACGCTCGATCGTGGTGCCCGGAACCGACTCCGGCCAGCCCGCAGCGAGGACGGCGTTGCGGGCGATGTTGCCTGCCTGCTCGCCGACCTGACCGACGCAGCCCCACACGACGTCGTCGACGGCCCCGGCGTCGATGCCGGCCCGGTCGAGCAACGCGGTGAGGACGCACGCGGACAGGTCGACGGGGTGGACCTCGGCGAGGCTGCCCTTGCGGCGCCCGATCGGGGTCCGGACCGCCTCGACGATGACTGCATCACGCATGGTGTGTTCCTGTTCTCTCGATCCCGGTGCTCACGTCCCGGCGTCTCATGTCGCGGTCCAGACCGGGGTGCGTCGTTCGGTGAAGGCGGCCGCGCCCTCGCGGGCGTCGTTCGAGCCGAACACCGGCATCACGATCTGCCGGGTGCGCTCGAACGTCTCGGCGGGGGACCAGCCGGTGGACTCGTCCACGACCTTCTTGCTGGCCCGCACCGCGAGCGGGCCGTTGGCGGCGATCTCCTCGGCGAGGTCGAGGGCGGCGGCGAGCACCTCGCCCTCGGGTGCCAGACGGTTCACCAGGCCGTGCGGGTGGAGCTGCTCGGCCGTCTTGGATGCTCCGGTGAGGATCATCTCGAGCGCGATCGCGCGCGGCAGCCGCGCCGGCAGCCGGGACAGCCCGCCCGCGGCGGCGACCAGGCCGCGCCGCACCTCCGGCAGCCCGAAGGTGGCCGTCGGGGCCGCAACGACGAGGTCGGCCGCCAGGACGATCTCGAACCCGCCGGCCAGCGCCGGCCCGTCGACGGCGGCGATCAGGGGCTTGCCGGGCGTCGCCTCGACCAGCCCGGCGAAGCCGCGACCCTCGATACGCGGGCTCTCGCCCCGCAGGAAGGCCTTGAGATCCATTCCGGCGCAGAAGAATCCGCCGGCGCCGGTGAGCACGCCCACGCTGAGCTCGGGATCGCTGTCGAGCAGGTCCATCGCCTCGGCGATCGCGGCGGCAACCGCACCGTCGACGGCGTTGCGGGCCTGCGGGCGGTTGAGGGTGACCACCAGGACCCGGCCGCGGCGTTCGGTCAGGACCACCGGCGCGGTGACCTCGTCGGTCATCGGGGCGCCATCCGGATCGCGCCGTCGAGGCGGATCGTCTCGCCGTTGAGCATGCCGTTGGAGATGATGTGCTCGGCGAGGGCGGCGAACTCGGAGGGCTCGCCGAGCCGCTGTGGGTGCGGCACCGCCGCGGCCAGCGCGTCCCGGATGTCGTCACGGGCATTGAGCAGCAGCGGGGTGGCGAAAACGCCCGGTGCGATCGTGTTGACGCGGATGCCGACGCTGGCGAGGTCGCGCGCGGCGGGCAGCGTCATGCCGACGACGCCTGCCTTGGAGGTGGCGTAGTTGATCTGCCCGATCTGCCCCTCGTAGGCGGCGACGGACGCGGTGAGCACGATCGCGCCGCGGTCGCCGTCGAGCGGCTCGTTCGCGGCCATCGTCTGGGCCGCGTAGCGCAGCACGTTGAACGTGCCGATCACGTTGAGCCGGATCACCGACTCGAACGGTTCGAGGTCGGCGGCCTTGCCTGCCTTGTCGAGGATGCGCATCGGCTTGCCGCGGCCGGCGCAGTGCACGACCGCCCGCACCGGGCCGCGCTCGGCGGCGGCGGCGAACGCGGCCTCGACGGCCTCGGAGTCGGTGACGTCGGTGGGCACGAACTGCGCGGCCGGGCCCAGTGCCGCGGCCTGCTCGGCGCCGGGGGAGCCGGGCAGGTCGAGCAGGGTCACGGTGGCGCCGGACTCGATCAGCCGGGTGGCGCTGGCCAGGCCGAGGCCGGAGGCGCCACCGGTGACGACCGCGTTGATGTCCTTGATCTGCATGGTGATTGGTCCTTCGGTGTTCGCTGGTACGGGGCTAGATTCCGAGCGACTTGGAGATGACGCTCTTCATGACCTCGCTGGTGCCGCCGTAGATCCGGGTGACGCGGGCGTCGGCGTAGAGACGGGCGATCGGGTACTCGGTCATGTAGCCGTAGCCGCCGTGCACCTGCAGGCACTTGTCGATGACGCGGGCCTGCATCTCGGTGCAGAACAGCTTGACCTTCGCGGCATCGGCCGGGGTCAAGGTGCCGTTGTCGAGGGCGATCAGCGCCTGGTCGAGCATCGACTGCGCGGCCTGCAGTTCCGTGGCACATTCGGCGAGCACGAACTTGGTGTTCTGGAAGCTGGACAGCGGCTTGCCGAACACCTGACGTTCCTGGGCGTACTCGACGGCCAGGTTCACGGCGGCGGTGGCGGTGGCCACGCCGGTGATCGCGATCGACAGCCGCTCCTGCGGCAGGTTGTGGCCGAGCATTGCGAACGCCCCGCCCTCCTCACCCAGCAGGTTGGCCACGGGTACCCGGACGTTGTCGAAGGTCAGCTCCGCGGTGTCGGACGACTTGATCCCGATCTTGTGCAGGTTCCGGCCGCGGATGAAGCCGGGCATGTCACGCTCGACCACGATCAGCGACAGGCCGTTGCGCCGGTTCGTCTCGTCCTTGGAGGTACGGGCCACGACGATCACCAGGTCGGCGCCGATACCGCCGGTGATGAACGTCTTGTTGCCGTTGAGGACGTAGTGGTCGCCGTCGCGGACCGCGGTGGTGGCGACGCCGGCCAGGTCGGAGCCGATGCCGGGTTCGGTCATCGCGATCGAGCTCACCAGGCTGCCGTCGGCGAAGCCGGGGAACCAGCGGTCGCGCTGCTCCTCGTCGGCGTACTCGAGGAAGTACGGCAGCACCGTGTTGAGGTGGACCTGGAAGCCGCCGAGCGACGCTGCCGCGTAACCGATCTCCTCGTAGACCACGGTGTTGAACAGGAAGCTGTCGATACCGCCGCCGCCGTACTGCTCGGGCACCTGTAGGCCGTTGATGCCGATCTCCGCGGTCTTGTAGTAGAAGTCGCGGGGGATGCAGCCGGCCTCCTCCCACTCGGGCATGTTCGGGGTGATCTCCTTGGCGATGAACTGCCGGACGGAGTCCCGGAAGGCATCGTGGTCTTCGGTGAAGATGGTGCGCTGCATGGTGATTCCTTCAAAGATGGGTGGTGCGGGTGGTGAGGTGACGGGACCGCGGCCTAGCGCCGGACGACGACGCCGTCGGCTGCGAGGGCGTCGATCGCCTCGCCGGGGTAGCCGAGCTCGGTGAGCAGTTCGGCGGTGTGCTGGCCCAGGTCGGGTGCGCCGGCCGCCGGCAGCTTCGGGATGCTCTCGAGGTGCCACGGCGTGCCCAGGGCGGTTGCGGGCATGCCGTCGGGGCGGCTGACCTCGATGAAGAGTCCGGACGCCTCGACGTCGGGGCTGCGCAGCGCCTCGGGGTAGGTGTTGATGCGGCCGGCGACGACGCCGTTGCCGGTCAGCATGTCCATGGCCTCGTCGCTGGTCATCGTCGCGAACGCGGCATGCAGTTCGGCCAGCAGGGCCGGCTTGTTGCGGACCCGGGACGCGTTGTCGGCGAAGCGGGGGTCCTCGGCGAGCTCGGGCCTGCCCAGCAACCGGCACAGCCGGCTGAAGTGCACCTCGGAGTAGGCGGAGACCACCACGTTGCCGTCGCGGGTCGGCATGATGTCGGCCGCGGGCGCCACCGTCGGCTGCCCGTTGCCCATCCGTGTCGGCTCGACCCCGGTGCTGAGGTAGGCGCCCCAGTTCGGTGTCTGCAGGTGCAGGGCGACCTCGAGCAGCGAGACCTCGACGGTGTCGCCCTCCCCGGTGCGCAGGCGCCGGATGTAGGCGGCGAGGATGGCCTGGGCGCAGACGTAACCGGTTGCGGCGTCGACGATCTGGGCGCCGACCTTCTGCGGCTCCCGGTCCCGCTCGCCGGTCACCCACATCAGTCCGCTCTCCGCCTGCGCGGCGATGTCGAGGCCGGCGCGGTTGCGGGACGGCCCGTGCAGGCCGAATCCGCTGACGGTGGCGTAGACGAGGTGCGGGTGCGTGGCGCGCATGGCCTCGGCGCCGAGGCCGAGCGAGTCCATCACGCCGGGGCGCAGGTTCTGCACGACGATGTCGGCGTCGGCGATCAGCTGGCGGGCGATCTCCTGGCCGCGCGGATCCTTGAGGTCGAGCGCGATGGCGCGCTTGCCGCGGTTGTAGTTCTGGACCATGGCCTCGCCGTGCGGGCCGATCCCGCGGGCCGACTCTCCGTGCACCGGTTCGATCTTGATCACGTCGGCGCCGAGATCCACGAGGACCTGGGTGGCGGCGGGGGCCGCGATGAACTGTCCGAAGTCGACGACGCGGACGCCGTCCAGGGGCTTGTCGATCATGGTGTTCACGCGGTCTCCTCGATGCTGGGACGTGCGGTCTGTTCGACGCGGCGGCGGATGAGGGCGATGTCGCGCTCGGGATTGACCAGGAAGACCGCGATCACCGCGCCGACGATCAGCAGGACGCCGCTGGACTGGAAGCCGAACGCGTAGCCGGTGATCTTGTCGGCGGACGAGCCGACCGCGAAGCCGATGACGAGCGGCGCGACCATCCCGGAGATGCTCGCGATCGCCGAGAGAATGCCGAGCACCATGCCGCGCTTCTTCGCCGAGACGACGTCGGCGACCGCCGAGAGCGCGACGCCGAAGGCCGCGGTGTTCAGCGAGAACGCGAGGGCGACCAGGATCAGCTGCGGGGCACCCTGCTGGAGCAGGGTGAACCCGGCCATCGAGAGCCCACCGCCGGCGACGAGGGCCGCGCTGAGGTAGCCGCGGGCGACCCGGCGGGAGACGCCCCGGGAGACCAGCCTGCCGGAGAACCAGCCCGCCACGATCGCGCCGATGGCGGCGAGCCCGTAGGGCAGCATCATGAGCTGGCCGGTGGTGGCCGTGTCGTAGCCCAGCCCCTCCTGGAGGTAGACCGGCAGCCAGGAGATCTTCAGGGCGGTGGACCAGTACGAGCTGAACATCAGTACCGCGATGCCGATCACGGTGCCGGTCTTCAGGATCGTCTTGTACGGGGCGTCGACCGTCTCGACCACGGCGCTGGAGGCAGCCCCGCCGCTGTCGCTTTCGCTGGCGCTGCGGCCGAGGATCAGCCAGGCCACAGCCCACAGGAGGCCCATCGCGATGAGCACGTAGAACGCGGCGTGCCAGTTCCAGTGGGAGATGATCAAGGTGAGCACCGGCGCGGCGACCAGGGTGCCGATCGAGGCGCCCGCGGAGACGAAACCGCCCGCCATGGCCCGCTTCTCCGGCGGGAACCAGGAGTGCGCGGCGTGGTTGGCCAGCGCGAACGCGGGACCCTCGGCGAAGCCGAGGATCATGCGGGACGCGATGAGGACGCCAAAGCTGACCGTGCCGAGCAGCGGGACCATCGTGGCGACCCAGGTCAGCATCAGCCCGGCGAGCAGCCATCGGATGTTCACCCGGGACGAGAGCCAGCCGAAGAACAGGGCGCCGGCCGCGAACAGCCAGAAGAAGGCGCTCTGCAGCAGCCCGAACTGCTCCGAGGTCAGCCCGAGGTCGCGCTGGATCTGCACCCCGGCGAACGCGATGACGGTCTTGTCGGCGTGGTTGATGAGCATGAACAGGACCAGGAGGCCGACGATGATCCAGGCGCGGCGCGCCTGCCGTGGCGCCGCCGGCTGGGCTGCCGGTGCCGACGTTGCCGCCGGCTCTGCTGTCTGAGTCATGGAGGTCCCTTCGAGACGGACGACGGGGGACACCGGCGAGCGGGGTGGGCCCGGGTCGGGTGGTCCGAAGGCGGCTGCCTGGTGAGGGATCCGACTCGCGTCGCGACGGTGTGATCGGGTGCACACCATTCAAGGCGCGGGAATCAATTGGGTCAAAGACGAAAAAGATTGGAAAAATACTGCCATAGCCTATGAATCAGGCGGACCGGCGCGCGTTCTCCTCGCGCATCCGGCGGTCCCCTTCGTCGCGGGTGCGTTTCGCGGCCTCGACCAGCGAGGCCCCCTCGGCCATGTGCTCGGCGATCGACTGGGCGAACTCCTCGAAGGACGCGCGGGCGCAGGCCAGGAACTCGGTCGACGCCGCCGTGATCCGTCCGGGCCGGTGCACCACCCCCATCGGGCGGGTCAGTCGGGGCGAGAGCTCGCGTACGACGCCGCCGCGGAGCATCGCGTCGAGTCCACTGCGCAGCGCCATGATCGCGACACCGCCGCCGGCGAGGACGATCGGCAGCACGGCGCCGCGTTGACGCACCTCGACCGCGACGTCGGGTTCGACACCGTGCAGGCGCAGCGTGCGGTCGATGAAGTCGCGGGTCGCGGTGCCGCGTTCACCCATCACGAACGGCGCGCGGGAGAGGCTCTCGATCGGAACCGGGTCGGGCCACCGGGCGTCGGTGCCCGGCGGGCACACCAGCACCAGGTGCTGGTCGATCAGCGCCTCGCCGTCGAGTTCCTCCGTCGGCAGGGGGAGCGAGAGGATGCCCAGTTCGCAGGCGCCGGACTTCACGAGCGCGACGACGTCGGCCGTCTCGTCGCGTTCCTCGATGTGGAAGCGGACGTCGGGGTACTGCCTGCGGAACTTGGCGACCCACACCGACAGCGGGTCGGAGGACAGGTCGGACAGCGAGGCGATGTCGATCCGGCCGCCGCCCATCGCACCGACGTCGCGGACCGCGCTGGCCGCCGACGCCACGTCCCGCAGGATGGCGCGGGCCGGGCCGACGAGGGCCTCGCCGGCGGGGGCGAGCACCAGTCCGCGCCCGACCCGGTGGAACAGCTCGATGCCGAGGTCCTTCTCGAGCTTGCGCACAGCCTGCGACAGCGAGGGCTGCGCCACCCGCAGCTGTTCCGCGGCGCGCGTCACCCCGCCGTTGTCGACGACGGCGAGGAAGTACTCCATCTGGCGCAGGTCCATGATTCGAATCTAGAACCGGCACGGCCTGGTGGTGGGGGATGTGGCGAGCGCGGACCGGGCCGCGGCCGTGTCCGGCCCGCGATCCGCTGCGCCCGGATGGTCGCCGCCTCGTGATCCGTAGGGCGGACAAACCGCCCTCCGCCAGGATCGATTTACATTATAGATTCACATTGAATCGATATTCGTCGCCCGCGTTGTTCGCCGGAATCGGGTCCGCCGGTATTCGGCGCCGCGTGCCCATGCGTCATCCGGCGCTGCGCGCCAGTATGATTCGAGCCATGTTCTGACACCGGGAACGACAATGGTAAAGAGTTGTCAAACCGGAGCCCGTCCGTGCTCGCGCGGGTGGCGGGCCGGAACCCGAGTGTCCACGTCGAGACGTTAATCGAATCGAAATTCGATTTCAGCCGAATTGAGGAGTAAGGAAGGATGACAGCTTCCGAAAGCGACGCACTGTTCGAGACCCTTTTGGAATCTGCCAAGCGGCTGTCCTTCGATTCGAGGAGTCCGCTGGTCTACCGGTCCGAACCCGGCGACGACGAGCGCCACGGCATGACGCCGGAGTGGTCGCCCCTGTTCGGCACCCCGATGTGGGACAGCTTGTCGGAACCGGAGCGTGTCCGGCTCACCAGGAGCGAGGTGGCCCAGTTCCTGGGGGTCGGCATCTGGCTGGAGGTGGGTTTGCAGGTGGCCCTGCTGAGGGCGAGCCACAGTGCGGATCCGGCCCGACCGGACGTCAAGTTCCTCTTCAACGAATGTGCGGACGAGAACCTGCACTCGCTGATGTTCGCGAATGCCGTCGACAGCATCGGATCGCGGTTCTATCCGCGCGACCGCATGCTGGACTTCTTCGGTTGGGTGTTCCGGCACATCGTCTGGGACGAAGTGGCCTACGGTGTCGTCCTCGCCGGTGAGGAGATCTTCGACGTCATGCAACGTGACTGGACGACCAGCGAGGACGTCGCCGCACCCATTCGCCGCGCTGCCTACATTCACGTTGTCGAAGAGTCCCGGCACATGGCGTACGCACGTCGGAAGATCCGCGATCGGTTGATCGGGCTCTCCCGATTCCGGCGATGGGTGAGCACGCTGCTGATCGCGTTGGGAACGCATCTGATCGCACGGAGTCTGATCAATCGCCGGGTGTACGACGATCTCGGACTCGACTGGGACGTCGTGAGGTCGAACATCGACGACAACGAGCACCATCGGATGATGTTCCGCCGGGCGGCGGAGCCGTTCATCGAATTCCTGAGCAAAGAAGGACTGCTGAATTTCGGCGCTCGGTGGATCTACCGAAAGTCGAACCTTCTCTGAGTAGGAGCCGTCGTGGCCCACGTCATCCTGGGACATTGCTGCAAGGATGCGTCCTGTGTGCGGGTGTGCCCGCAGAACTGCATTCATCCCGCCCCCGGTGAGGAGGGCTTCGCCGACGCCGAGACGCTGTACATCGACCCCGGCTCGTGCATCGACTGCACGGCATGTGTCGAGGCCTGCCCGGCCTCGGCCATCAAACCCGAGCACGCGCTGACCTCGACCGAGCACCGGTACGCGATCCGCAACAGGGAGTTCTTCGCGCAGGCCCCCACCGCACCGCGCGCCCGACCCCGCGCCGTCTTCGAGCTGACGCTGGCCCGCCCGAGCGACAGGCTCGAGATCGCGATCGTGGGGTCGGGGCCGGCCGCGATGTACACCGTCCGTGAACTCCTGCGGCGTTCGACGTCGATCGGCGTCACCGTCTACGAGCAGCACGACACCGTCGGGGGCCTGCTGCACCGGGGGGTGTCCCACGACCACGTCGGCGTGCGCGAGATGATCCGACTGTTCGACGTGCCGTTCCACGACGACCGCGTCACGATCGTTTCCGGTACCGAAGTCGGCGTGGACGTGTCGATCGACGAACTCCGGACCAGATTCGACGCCGTGGTCCTCGCCTGTGGCGCGTCCCAGCCGCGCCAGGTCGGCCCCGGCGCCGCCACGGGCGGCGTCCACCAGGCCATCGACATCCTGGTCGCCGAGAATCTCGGGGCCCCGGGCCTCCGACCGCCCGCGCCCGCCGGACCGGCCTGCGCCCTGATCGGTGCGGGCAACGTCGCCTTCGACGTCGTCCGGTGGGTCGCGAGAACCCGCCATCGGGCCTCCGCGGGCGACCGGGTCGGAGAGCTGGTGGTCCTGTCACGGTCGGGTCCGGACCGCGCCTCGTTCACTCCGTCCGCGTTGCACGAGCTTCTCGACCTCGAGCACGCCGAGGTGCTGATCGACCGCGCCGGTGTCGCGCCCGGCGCCGGGGCGGGCGGCTCGCTGCTGCGGGAGCTGTCGCACCTGCCGTCCACCGAGGTCCTCGGCATGCACGCCCCGCCGACCGACTCCGCGGGCCCCCTGCGCATCGTGCTGTCGTTCGGGCAGGAGGTCGCCGACCTCGCGACGACCGGCCTCGGCGCCGTCACGGTCACCACGACCGCCGGTCGCAGCTTCCACGCGAACTCCGCGATCTGCGCCACCGGGTTCACCACCAAACGGATCGACGGCGTCCCGCTCGACGCACGCGGGGTCGTGCCGAACCGTCGAGGCCGGGTGATCTCCGACGAGACCGGAGAACCGCTCGCGGGACTCTACGTCGTCGGCTGGGCGAAACGAGGCGCGTCCGGCGGCGTCGGGGACAACCGCGCCTGCGCGGCCGAGACCGTGACCCAACTCGCCACGGACCTGCGCGCGCGGGTGTGACGTCGGGCGGATCCGGGGCGGGGACGCCGGATCGGCTCAGTGCGGCACCGGGCATCCGCCGCCGTAGCCGACCGGAAAGTGCTTGATGCCGTTGAGCCATCCCGACCGCAGTCGCTCCGGGTCGCCGAGCCGGGCGATGTCGGGGATGCGGTCCGCGATCGCGCCGAAGATCAGGTCGATCTCCATCCGGGCGAGGTTCGCGCCGAGGCAGTAGTGCGCACCCGACCCGCCGAAACCCAGGTGCGGGTTGGGATCCCGGGTGATGTCGAACGCGGTCGGGTTCTCGAACACCTCCTCGTCGAAGTTCGCCGACGCGTAGAACATCACCACCCGGTCGCCTTCCCGGATCGTCTGCCCGCCCAGCACGGTGTCCGCGGTCGCGGTCCGTTGGAACGAGGTCACCGGTGTCGCCCAGCGCACGATCTCGTCGGCGGTGGTGGCAGGGCGCTCGCGTTTGAACAGCTCCCACTGGTCGGGGTGGTCGAGGAACGCGATCATGCCGTGGGTGATCGCGTTGCGGGTCGTCTCGTTGCCCGCGACCGCGAGCAGCAGCACGAAGAACCCGAACTCCTCCGGGGTGAGGGCGTCGCCGTCGACGTCCGCCTGGACCAGGGTCGTGACGATGTCGTCGGCCGGGCACCGGCGGCGGTCGTCGGCCATCGAGTACGCGTAGCCGAGCAGCTGCGAGACCGCCTCGAGCGGGTCCACGCCGTACTCCGGGTCGTCGCCGCCGATCATGTCGTTGGACCAGTCGAACAGTTTGCGCCGATCGGACTGGGGGACACCGATCAGTTCGGCGATCGCCTGCAGGGGCAGCTCGGACGCGATCTGGGTGACGAAGTCGCCTGCGCCGGCGGCGGCCGCCTCCGCGACGATCCGGCCGGCCCGGTCGGTGAGCGCCCGTCGCAGACCCTCGATCGCGCGGGGCGTGAACCCGCGCGCGACGAGTTTGCGCAGCGTCGTGTGCTCCGGGGCGTCCTTGTTCAGCATGATCAGCCGCTGCATCTCGAACGTCTCGCGGTCGACGTCGTCCCGCAGGCGCACGATCGCACCGTTGCGCCAGCTCGAGTACAGCGCGCTGTCGCGGGAGATCTCCCGCACGTCGGCGTGCCGGGTGACCACCCAGAACCCCTCGTCGCGGAACCCGCCGACACCGGGCGGCTGGGGGTTCCACCAGACCGGGCTGGTGCGGCGCAGCGCGGCGAACCGTTCGTGCGGCACCCCGGACGCGTAGACCGCGGGGTCGGTGAAGTCGTACCCCGGCGTCGTGAGCCGGGGATCGGACACCGTTTCGTTCGACATGGGCTCGTGTCCCTTTCGGATCGCACGCGCGTGCAACACAACTGCCGTACTGTGAGAGCCATCACATCATCTGTGGTTGGAGGTTCGAATGTCCACCAGCGAAATGATGGAGCTGCACCGCACGATCGGTCACCTGCGCCAGTGCGTCGGCTCGTTGCGGTCGGTGTACGGCGACGCGTCCGCGGTCCGCCGGCTCGCCAACGACGTCGAACGCCTCGGCATCGACGCCAGCGACCTGGACGAATCGCCGCCGCGGCTGGCCCAGCAGGTACCGCCCGCCGAGCGGGTCGCGGTGCCGGAGGGTCCGTACGACCAGTCGCTGTGGCAGGGCGCCGACGACGAGGGTGTCGGCGGTCACCCGCACGAGCGGTGAGCGCCCCGGCGAGAACGACGACCGGGGTCCGGTCACCCGTGCGCGCCGCGATCGCGGCGCGCACGCTGCGGACCGACGCGTGGTGGCGGCCGCCGCTGTTGACGGCGCTGGGTCTGACGGTCTTCGTGGTGTACGCGACCGTCCGGTCGTTCGTGCGGACCGCGTACTGGGTGGACCGGTACCACTACCTGACGCCCTTCTACTCGCCGTGCGTCAGCGCGTCGTGCGCACCCGGCTCCACCCATTTCGGGGTGTGGGTGGGCGAGCTGCCGATGTGGATCCCGCTGGCGTTCCTGTCGCTGCCGTTCCTGCTCGGGTTCCGGCTCACCTGCTACTACTACCGCAAGGCCTACTACCGGTCGGTGTGGATGGCGCCGCCCGCGTGCGCGGTGGCCGAACCGCACTCGCGGTACACCGGCGAGACGCGGCTGCCGCTGATCGTGCAGAACTCGCACCGGTACTTCTTCTACGTCGCGCTGATCGTCTCCGCGATCAACACCTACGACGCGGTGCTCGCATTCCACGGCCCCGCAGGCGGATTCGGATTCGGACTCGGCAACGTGATCATCGTCGCCAACGTGATCCTGTTGTGGGCGTACACCGTCTCGTGCCACTCGTGCCGGCACGCCACCGGTGGCCGGCTCAAGCACTTCTCCGCGCACCCGGTGCGGTACCGGATGTGGACGTGGGTCAGCCGACTCAACACCCGCCACATGCAGCTGGCCTGGATCACTCTCGGCACGCTGATGCTCACCGACTTCTACATCATGCTCGTTGCCAGCGGGACCATCTCGGACCTGCGATTCGTCAACTGACGGGGATTGCCCGACCAACCGTGACAGAGGGGGAGCGCCGGTGGCCGAGATCGAGCGGCACGACTACGACGTGGTGGTCATCGGCGCGGGCGGCGCCGGCCTCCGGGCGGTCATCGAGGCCCGCCAGCGCGGCCTGCGCGTCGCGGTCGTGTGCAAGTCGCTGTTCGGCAAGGCGCACACCGTGATGGCCGAGGGCGGGTGTGCGGCCGCGATGGGCAACGCCAACTCCAAGGACTCCTGGCAGGTGCACTTCCAGGACACGATGCGCGGCGGCAAGTTCCTGAACAACTGGCGGATGGCGGAACTGCACGCCAGGGAGGCGCCCGACCGGGTGTGGGAGCTGGAAACCTACGGCGCCCTGTTCGACCGGACCCCCGACGGCCGGATCAGCCAGCGCAACTTCGGTGGCCACACCTACCCGCGCCTCGCGCACGTCGGCGACCGGACCGGTCTCGAGCTGATCCGCACGATGCAGCAGAAGATCGTGTCCCTGCAGCAGGAGGACTTCGCCGAAACGGGTGACCACGAGGCCCGGATCAGGGTGTTCGCCGAGTGCACGGTCACCGAACTGCTCCACACCGACGGGGCGATCGCCGGGGCGTTCGGGTACTGGCGTGAATCGGGGCGGTTCGTCCTGTTCTCGGCGCCCGCGGTGGTGCTCGCCACCGGCGGAATCGGCAAGTCCTACAAGGTGACGTCGAACTCGTGGGAGTACACCGGCGACGGGCACGCGCTCGCGCTGCGGGCCGGGGCGGCGCTGATCAACATGGAGTTCATCCAGTTCCATCCGACCGGGATGGTGTGGCCGCCGAGCGTGAAGGGCATCCTCGTCACCGAGGGCGTCCGCGGCGACGGCGGGGTGCTGAAGAACTCGGACGGCAAGCGGTTCATGTTCGACTACATCCCGGCGGTGTTCAAGGGGCAGTACGCCGAGACCGAGGACGAGGCCGACCGGTGGCTCGCGGACAACGACAGCGCCCGGCGCACCCCGGACCTGCTGCCCCGGGACGAGGTGGCCCGCGCGATCAACGCGGAGGTCAAGGGCGGTCGCGGCACCGAACACGGTGGCGTGTACCTCGACATCGCGTCGCGGATGCCGGCGGAGGAGATCGTCCGGCGGCTGCCGTCGATGCACCACCAGTTCCTCGAGCTCGCCGACGTCGACATCACCAGGGAGCAGATGGAGGTCGGGCCCACCTGCCACTACGTGATGGGTGGCATCGAAGTGGACCCGGACACCGGATCCTCCAGTGTGCCAGGGCTGTTCGCGGCCGGTGAGTGTTCCGGCGGGATGCACGGCTCGAACCGCCTCGGCGGCAACTCGCTCTCGGACCTGCTGGTGTTCGGCCGGCGGGCCGGACTCGGGGCCGCGACCTACGTCGAATCCCTCACCCGCCGACCGCCGGTCGACCCGGCTGCGGTCGACGCCGCGGCCGCGATGGCACTGGCGCCGTTCGACCCGCCCGCCGACGGGTCGCCGGTGGAGAACCCGTACACCCTGCACCTGGAGCTGCAGCAGGTGATGCACGACCTGGTCGGGATCATCCGCACCGACGCCGAGATCCGGTCCGCGCTCGACGCCCTCGAACGGATCCGCAACCGGATCGAATCGGTCGCCGTCGAGGGGCACCGCCAGTTCAATCCCGGCTGGCACCTGGCGGTCGACCTGCGCAACATGGTCCTGGTCAGCGAGTGCGTCGCGAAGGCGGCGCTGCTGCGCACCGAGAGTCGCGGCGGGCACACCCGCGACGACCATCCCGACATGGATCCGACCTGGCGCAACACCCTGCTGGTCTGCAGCCTCGTCGGCGGCCCGGACACCGGTGGCCGCGTCGTCCCCGACGTCACCGTTGCGCCGGAGCCGCAGGTCCCGATGCGACCGGACCTGTTCGCGCTCTTCGATTTCGGCGAGGTCGCGAAGTACTACACGGATGCCGAACTCGCCGGACACCCCGGGAAGGCGGAACGGGAATGAGCTACCAGGCGGCATTTCGGGTGTGGCGCGGCGACGCGGACGGCGGCGATCTGCGCGACTACTCGGTCGAGGTCAACGAGGGCGAGGTGGTCCTCGACATCGTGCACCGGCTGCAGGCGACCCAGGCGCCGGACCTCGCGGTGCGCTGGAACTGCAAGGCGGGCAAGTGCGGATCCTGTTCCGCGGAGGTCAACGGCAGACCCCGGCTGATGTGCATGACGCGGATGTCGACGTTCGCCCACGACGAGGTCGTCACCGTCACCCCGATGCGCACGTTCCCGGTGATCCGCGATCTGGTCACCGACGTGTCGTACAACTACGTCAAGGCCCGTGAGATCCAGTCGTTCACGCCGCCCCCGGATCTCGCTCCGGGGGAGTACCGGATGGCGCAGGTGGACGTCGAGCGGTCGCAGGAGTTCCGCAAGTGCATCGAGTGCTTCCTGTGCCAGGACACCTGTCACGTCGTCCGCGACCACGACGAGAACAAGGCCGCGTTCGCCGGACCACGATTCCTGATGCGGATCGCGGAACTGGAGATGCACCCGCTCGACGTCGCCGACCGGCGGGACGCCGCACAGACCGAGCACGGGCTCGGGCTGTGCAACATCACCAAGTGCTGCACCGAGGTGTGCCCGGAACACATCCGCATCACCGACAACGCACTGATCCCGATGAAGGAACACGTCGTCGACCGTCGCTACGACCCGGTCGTCTGGCTGGGCAACGCGCTGTTCCGGCGGGGCCGGGGCCGGTCGGGTGGGTGACCACGACGTGGACGGCGTGCCGTTCGCCCGGTGATCGGCGAAGACCGGAGCCGCCGGCGTCCCGGGTGCTCAGCCCTCGTCGTACTTCCCCCAGGAGCGCGCACGCAACCGGTACCGGATCCCCTCGTCCGGGTCGACCGCATGCGCTCACTATGGGACGCATGGCCGACGGCGGAGGGGAATGCTCGATCGGCCGCATTCGACGTCGTTGCCCGACCGGGCCCGCTCCGCGACGGCCCGGCGCGGAAACCTCGGTGCGCCTTCGTCTCTCGCCGACACCACCACGACGACCGGCCCGGAGCGCCCGACGCCCGGGTCGTGACTCCGCGAAGCCGATCGTCCAGGGTTGGCGCGGGGCGACGGCGCGGTGCCGCGGCTAGTGCTTGCGGACGACACGTTCGGCGTGGCCGGGCCGCCAGATCGTGATGTCCAGGTGTCCGTCGACGAGTTCGACGGCCGATGCGGCGGTGATGTCGGCGGCGTAGAACGGCCGGAACTCCCGCCCCCGCAGGTCGAATCCGGTCTCCTCGAACAGCGCGACCGCGAACCGTTCGTGCAGCGCCGGGTCCCGGACGTCGTGGACCCGGCCCCACACCTTCGCGTCGCCGTCGCCGACCATCGAGTCGACCGTGGCGGTGTGCAGGCAGAAGCGCGGATCACGGGCCAGGTCCCGGAACTTGGTGGTGCCGGGCATCCCGGCGATCCACAACTCGCCCTCGAACACGCGGGGCTCGATCGGACTGATCCGCGGAAAGCCGTCCGACCGCAGGGTCGCGAGCAGGCACAGGTTTCCGGTGGCGGCGTGGCGGCGCCGGAACACCGTCGAGACCAGTGGGGCGGACTCGGTGAATTCCTGCCAGGTGGTCATGGTCGCCCCCGTCACCGCACGCACGCGGGATCCAGCGCGATCGCCGGATCCAGGCCGTGCAGATAGGTGTTCATCGCGTGTGCACACCCGAAGTCCCACCTGGCGTAGCCGGCCGAGTCGATCCGGTGGCCGGTGGGGACGTCCTGGTACGGGTCCTCGGAGTTGACCGGGAACAGCGTGACTATGTCCACGACGTTGTAGATGCGCCACGACACCGTCGTCAGCGCGGTGTAGCGCGCGACGAAGGCGGAGTCCCCGACCTTCGGTGAGGCGAACGTCCACGCCTGCGGTCTCAGCGCGCTGTTCGCGGCCAGATCCACCACCAGCATCGTGCTCAGCGCCGCACCGAGGCTGTGACCCGTCACGACCAGCGGCAGCGCGGGATCGACCGCGGCGACGAGACCGGCGATGCCGGGGGTCGCGGCCGTCTGCCCGGGCTCCGTCGTCGTCATCGTCCGGTAGATGCCGAAGAATCCGGCCACCACGTTGCCCGCGTTCGCCGCCGGCGTGAACCGCGTCGAGTCCCAGTGCAGGTCGTCGAACCACTCGGTGATCGTGGCCGTGCCGCGCAGCGCGATCACCTGCATCGCCGGCCCGGCCGCGAGGTACCCGTAGAACCGGGGCGCCTCCTCGCCGACCAGGAAGTCGCGCATCTGGATGTTGCGCACCAGCGAGTACCCGGTCGGCAGCGGGATCGCCGCCGGGCTCACGTCGGACTCGTGCACCCGGAACTGGCCGTAGGCGGCGTCGATGAACGGCCCCAGAACGACCGCCGACGTCGGATCGAGAGGGTCGAGTGCCATGGTGTGCTCCTCGGTGTGGGTGCGGATGCAGGTCACGTCGACGCGAACAGGTCGCGCACGAACGTGTGTGCCTCCGGTTCGGAGGCGAGCATCGTCTCGAGGTGACCCGTCGGGTACACCCGGAACGTGAACTGCTGTCCGTGGCCGGCCAGGTCCGCGGCCAGCGCGAAGGTCAGCGGGGCAGGCACGACCGTGTCCAGCAGACCCTGCCCGAGGAACAGGGGACGGTCGTAGCCGCGCACCGGGATCGCGAGCGTCTCCCGCAGCGCACCCAGGATCGGGGCGTCCAGTTGCCGGGAGAACAGCGCCCCGATCGACGTGTCTCCGATCGCGGCGGCGGCCTCCTCGTAGCAGAGCCGTTCGGCCCGGGCGAGGACCTCTCGGCCCCGCGCGCTGAGATACGAGTCGACGTCCACGTCCGGCCGGGCCGCCCGCAGCCCCGCCAGCACGTACGCGATGAAGGCGGTGGTGCCGGTCAGCGGCAGCGGCGGGAACAGCGGGCCGCCCAGCGGCGCGAGGTTCTCGATGTTCGAGGGCACACCCAGCGCGACGGTGCCGCGGTGGTCGAGTTCCGGCGCGTAGGCGCCGGCGATCGTGGCCGTCACCATCGCGGCCTGTCCGCCCTGCGACTGCCCGAGCGTCACCCACCGGTCCGACAGGCTCGGCTCCACCGCCCGTGCGGCCCGAACCATGTCGACGACGGCGTGCGCCTCCGACGTTCCGTCCAGATACGGGTGCACGCCGGGTGTGCCGAGGCCCACGTAGTCCGTCGCGACGATCGCGTACCCCTGCGCGAGCCAGCGGCCCAGGTACGGGCCGCCGATCCGGCCGGTCACCGTCGGGGCGCACGCGTCGGCGATCCCGACCGCACCGTGGGCCCACGAGATCACCGGCCACCCGCCCGGCGGGGGAGGGCCCGGCGGCGTGAACACCGCGCCGGTGCTGGTCGCGGGACGATTCTGCGGCCCGAGCGTGCGGTAGGTGACGGCGACTCCGCTCGCCGCGCCGGGAATCCACGCGGTCGGCGGGAGCGGGGTGCTCGCGGTGACGGTGCCGGGCACCCCGGGCGCCGGGGCGGACGCGGCGGGGCCGGCGAGGGTCAGCGTGGTCGCCGCGACGAGCAGGGCCGCGCAGGCCCCGACGAGTCGGGGCCGACGAACACCGGGACCGGCGCGGCCGCGCATGCACCCATTGTGGGCGACACCGCCCGCGCCGCACGGGTCTTTCGGGTGGTCCGCCGCCGTTACGATCGGCCCATGGACGCAATCGACGGGGTCGAGGTCGTCGCCTTCCGGGACGCCGACGAGTTCGACGCATGGCTGACCGAGAACTGGGCCCGGCGCGAGGGCGTCTGGATCATGGTGGCCAAGAAGAACTCCGGCGTTCCGTCGATCGGCGACGACGACATGGTGGACGTCGGCCTCTGCTACGGCTGGATCTCCGGGCAACGGCGCGCCCGCGACGCGACGCACTATCTCCAGAAGTACGTGCCGCGGCGGCCTCGCAGCCTCTGGTCACGCGTCAACGTGGACAAGGTCGCCGCACTCACCGCGGCGGGACGGATGCGCGAACCCGGTCTCGCCGAGGTGCGCCGGGCACAGGCCGACGGACGATGGGACGCCGCCTACCGCTCGCAGCGAACGGCCACGGTCCCCGACGACCTCGCGGCCGCGCTCGCCGCGAACCCCGGTGCCGCCCGCGCGTTCGACGCCCTGGACCGGACCGCCCGCTACCGGCTGATCCTGCCGGTCCTGCAGGCCCGGACCGCCGACTCCCGCCGGGTCCGGGTGCACCGGGCGATCGGTGCGCTCAGCGGCGACGCACCGTGACCGTCCCGACCCGGGCGCCGCGCGGGTCGGGACGGACCGTCACCCCTCGCGGTGTCGGTGGTGGTATTCGGGGTTCGGCAGATGTCCCATCGCCGAGGACATCCGGTTGGTGAACGCGTACATCGACGCGAGCTCCACCACGTCCCAGATGTCGTCGTCGGTCAACCCTGCGTCGGCGAGCCCGTCGAGGTCCGAGCGGTCGAGGGTGGCCGGCTCCTTCGTGAGCTTCTCGACGTAGGCGCAGATCGCGCGTTGGCGGTCGTCGAGATCGGCGTGCCGCCAGTTGAAGGTGATCCGGTCCGCCGCGACGGCCCCGACCTCCTCCCGCAGATCGTGTCCGTGTGAGACCAGGCAGTAGGTGCAGTTGTTGATGTTCGACACGACCACCGCGATCATCTCGCGGTCCGCGCGGGTGAGTGTCTCCGTCGGTGCGTTGAGCTGACGGTAGTGCGCGAACCACGCCGAGAACCGCTCCGGACGGTGGGCGTAGGCGCGGAAGACGTTGGGAACGAAGCCCAGTTCGGCTTCCGCCCGGGCGAACAGCGACTGCAGATTCGGGGGCAGGTCCTCGGCTTCGGGGGTCGGGAAGTACTGGCGTCCGGGGGTTTCCGATCGTGCGGGTCCGGGGCGTACGGAGGTCATGTCGGCGTCGGTCCTTGTCGCTTCGGGGTCGGTCACTCGGTCAGCTGGGCGCGCAGCGCGTGTTTGCGGGTCTTGCCGGTCGCGGTCTTGGGCAGTTCGGTCACGACCACGACCCGTTTGGGGACCTGGAAGCCGGCGAGGTGCGCCTTGGCGTGGGCGATCACGCGCGCGGGGAAGTCGTCGCCGGCGGAATCGGGATCGGCGGGCACGACCACGGCGCACACCGCCTCGCCCCACCGATCGTCCGGGACACCGACGATCGAGCACTCGGCCACTCCGGGCGCGGCGGTGACGACGCGTTCGACGTCGACCGAGGAGACGTTCTCGCCGCCCGACTTGATGATGTCCTTGAGTCGATCGGTGAACCAGAGGACCTGCTCGTCGTCGAGGTGGCCGATGTCGCCACTGTGAAACCATCCGTGCGCGAACGACACCCGGTTGGCCTCGGGGTTGTTCCAGTAGCCGCTCGCCACGTGCGGTCCCCGGTAGACGATCTCGCCGGATTCGCCGCGGGGGAGCAGCGCCCCCGAGCCGTCCATGATGCCGGTCTCGACCGTCGGCACCGCCGGACCCCACGAGTTGGCCTTGGTGTGCTGATGCTCGGGCCACTGCAGGACCGTCGCGGGCACGACCTCGGTCTGCCCGGAGCCCAGAATGACCGCGGCGTTGGGGAACAGCTCGTCGACGAGCTTCAGGACGTCCTCCGGCATCGGCGCCATCGCGTACACCGCGCGGCGCACCGACGGCAGCCCGGCGCCGCGGGCGGCGAGCAGGGCGCGGTACATGATCGGCAGCAGCATCAGGTGTGTGGCGGAGTGGTCCTCGATGGCGGTGAGCATCGCGGCCGGGTCGAACCTGGCGAACAGGACCACGGTCCCGCCGGTGAAGAGCACCGGGAGGACGAGGGTGTTGAGCGCCGTGGTGTGGAACAGCGGCAGGACGTTGACGAGTGTCGACGGGTCGGCACCCCAGCTGTGACCGATCTGGAGCGCGTTGGTCATGCCGCCGATGAGGACCGAGACGTGGCTGACGAGAACGCCTTTCGGCCGGGACGTGGTGCCGGAGGTGTAGAGACACTGGACGGTGTCGCGGTCCTCGACGATCACCTCGACGGGCCCGCCCGCATGCTCGGCGGTGAAGTCGTCCCAGGACACGACGGTGCGGCCGCCGGAGGCGTCCGCACCGTGTGCGCCGACGACCACCAGGGTCACCTCGGGTGCGTCGGCGAGGAAGTCCGTGAGCAGGGGGAGGGCCGCGGCGTCGGCGACGACGACGGTCGCACCGGCGTCGCGCAGGATCCAGGCGATGTCGTCCGGAGCGAGCGCGATGTTGACGGGCAGCGCCACCAGCGCCGACTTGGCGCAGGCGAAGTACGTCGCGACGAACTGCCAGGAGTTGGCCATCAGCATCGCCACCGGCTGTTGTCGCGCCACTCCGGTGCCGAGCAGGGCCCGGGCCAGCGCCGAGGACACCTCGTCGAGTTCCCGGTACGAGAGGTCCCGGCCGGCGTCGACGATCGCGGTGCGGTCGCCGAACATGCGCGCGGTGCGGGTCAGGGCGTCCCCGACCGCCGCGCGGGTCGCGAGATTGACGTCCAGGGCCGGGATTGCGGAGAGATCGGGTCGCATGTGTCTCCTCATGTGGTAGCCGTCACACTCGTGGCGACGCTAACAGTGCACGAGGAAAAAACCAAGCATGCTTGCTTGGTTTGTGGAGAGCGGCCGGGGAGGCGGGTGAACGTGGTCCGTCAGTCGTGGACGGCGTCCCGCAGCCGGCTGCGCACACCGTCCACGAACAGCGTCAGGCCGTAGTCGAAACGTGCTGTGCCGCTTGTGGTGTCGTGGAGAGGCGAGGCGTCCTCGGCGAGTGCGCCGTGGCTGTCCATCTGCATGCGGGACTGCTCGTCCATCGTCTGGCCGAGGATGTAGAAGAGCAGGGTGTCGGCGGCGAACTCGGACTCGTCCGCGGGCAGGCCGGCCTCCGAGCACGCGCCGGCGAGGGTGTCGCGGGCGTCGTTGGTCGCCAGCCGTGCGGCGTAGGACGCCGACGCGAGCTCGGCCCCGTCCCGGTGGGCGAGCAGGGCGTCGCGGATCCGGTGTGCCAGGACGTCGAGCCGCTCGTCCCATGCGGACGCGCCGATCGGGGCGGACACCCGGCCGAGCATCTCGTCGGTGATCGCCGCCAGCAGCGTCTGCTTGTTCGGGAAGTGCCAGTACAGCGCGCCGGGCTGGACGCCGAGCGAGGTCGCCAGCCGGCGCATCGTCAGGTCGCCGAGGCCGTACTCGTCGAGGATCGTGATCGCCCCGGCCAGGACGTCGGCTCGTCGCAGTTGCACGGTGTCGTTCGCTCCCGTCGTCGCTGATTGGTTGACACCATTTCACCACGACCCTAACCTGAACGCCGTTCAACTTGTACGGTGTTCAAGTTCGTCGAGCTAACCACTTTGCGACTCGGGCACTCGCCGGCATCCAGGAGCTACTCGTGACCCAGGCACCCGTCCGCACCGACATCCTCGCCATCGCGCGGGAGCAGGTCCTCGAGCGCGGCGAGGGGCTGACGCAGGACCAGACGCTGCAGGTGCTGCAGCTGGCCGACGACCGGCTCGAGGAGCTGCTGTCGCTCGCGCACGACGTCCGCATGAAGTGGTGCGGGCCCGAGGTCGAGGTCGAGGGCATCATCTCCCTCAAGACCGGCGGCTGCCCCGAGGACTGCCACTTCTGTTCGCAGTCCGGCCTTTTCGCGTCCCCGGTGCGGGCCGCCTGGCTCGACATCCCGAGCCTCGTCGAGGCCGCCAAGCAGACCGCGAAGACCGGGGCCACCGAGTTCTGCATCGTCGCCGCCGTCCGCGGACCCGACGAGAAGCTGATGGCGCAGGTCGCCGCCGGTGTCGAGGCGATCCGGGGCGAGGTCGACATCCAGGTCGCGTGCTCGTTGGGCATGCTGACCCAGGAGCAGGTCGACCAGCTCGCCGCGATGGGCGTCCACCGCTACAACCACAACCTCGAGACGTCCCGCTCGCACTTCCCGAACGTCGTGACCACCCACACCTGGGAGGAGCGCTGGGACACGCTGCGGATGGTGCGCGAGGCAGGCATGGAGGTCTGCTGCGGCGGCATCCTCGGCATGGGCGAAACCCTCGAGCAGCGCGCCGAGTTCGCGGCGAACCTCGCCGAACTCGAGCCCGACGAGGTGCCGCTGAACTTCCTCAACCCGCGCCCGGGCACCCCGTTCGGCGACCTCGAGGTGCTGCCGGCCGCAGATGCGCTGCGCGCCGTCGCCGCGTTCCGGCTCGCGCTGCCGCGCACGATCCTGCGCTTCGCCGGCGGCCGTGAGATCACGCTCGGCGACCTCGGGGCCAAGCAGGGCATCCTCGGTGGCATCAACGCCGTCATCGTCGGCAACTACCTGACCACCCTCGGCCGTCCCGCCGAATCCGACCTGGACCTGCTCGGCGAGCTGCAGATGCCGATCAAGGCCCTCAACCAGACCATCTGACCGTGACGGAGACGAATGTGGCCGACGTGGACGTGACCGAGCGGTACAACGCGTACACCGGCCTGCGGATCGTCCCCGGCGTCGACGACCCGGTGCCCGCCGCGGCGGCACTGGGTCTGGAGCCGCCGCGGTTCTGCGAGGACTGCGGCCGCCGGATGATCGTGCAGGTCAGCCCCGACGGCTGGTGGGCGAAGTGCTCACGACACGGGGTCCGCGACTCCACCGCGGGCGAGCGGCGCTGACGGTTCCGGGGCGCCCGCCGGCCGCGCCCCGGCCGGCAGACCCAGGCGGCCCTTCGTCGCGATCGTGACGGCGAGGGCGAACAGCCCGAAACCGATGATCAGCGCGAGGTAGAGCTTCTGCACGCCGAACGACGTCGTCTCCGCGAGCGCCGGGAACGCCGGGAACAGGACCACGTTCGGGAAGGCGTCCATCGAGGCGTGCAGCACGACCGCGATCAGGATGCTGCCGCGGGTGTTGTTGTACGCCCACGTGTACTGGAACGAGGCGAACACCAGGAACAGCGCGTAGCACGCCACGTTCTGCGGATTGAGCACAGACCAGTTGTTGCTGAACCAGATCGGCGTGTGCCAGAACACCCACAGCAACCCCAGCACGACGGTCGCGACCGCCGGCGTGAACCGCTGCTGCAGGCGCGGCAGCGCGAACCCGCGCCAGCCGAGTTCCTCGCCGAGCGGGCCGCCGACCAGCAGCACCGGGTACAGGAAGAACGGCAGGTAGTCGGTGGCCGAGCGGCTCAGTCCGTCGGCGGTGAAGCTCGCCGCGACACCGGGCATCAGCAGGCAGCCGATGGTGGCGGTGATCGGGAAGCCGAGCAGGGCGAACGCCCACCAGCGGAACCCCACCCGCCACAACACGATTCGTTTCAGGTAGGCGAGCAGGCCCGCGTCGCCCTCGGCCACGCACACGACGATCACGGCGGCGACGGCCGGGCCGAACGTGCCCAGCCCGATCGACACCATGAACGGCCAGGTCGCGTGGAACGGCAGCCATCCACTGCCGTCCTCGGAGAGCACGAACTGCGAGAACGCCAGCCACGACAGGCCGTACGCCAGGACGAAGTACGACGTCGCCGGGTGTCGCGCGATCGCCCCCGACGGGCCGGCGCGGTCACGGGACCTCGGTGGTGCGACAGTTGCCATGGCCTGCTCCCGGTCGACTGGCCTCGAACGGTACGCCGCGTCCGGTGGGCCCGCAGGGTTCCCGCGCCCGGCGCCGGCGCCTCTAAAGTTGATGCCCATGACCACCGAGATCGCCCCGCCGGAGCAGCCGCCGGTCCCCGCCGCCCGGCGGCGCCGGACCAGTCGCGCCGAGGTCCGCTCCGCGGCCCGGGTCGTCGTCGGCGTGGTCGTGGTCAGCGCGCTGGCCGGGATCGCCTGGGGCCTGCTCGTTCCGGCTCAGCACTTCCTGGTCGTCTCCGGCGGCGGCGCCGTCTCGTTGACGGGGGAGAGCGATCACCAGTTCGACGCGGTCGCGCTGCTGATGTGCCTGGGCGTGATCCTCGGGGTGCTCGCGGCGGTGGCGGTGTGGACGCGGCGGGCGGTCCGTGGCGTCCCCCAGCTGATCGGGCTGCTGATCGGATCGGCGGTGGGGGCGGCGGCGTCGGCGCTGGTCGGGCTCGGCGTCGCGCAGCTGCGCTTCCCGACTCCCGACGACGTCGAGATCGGTCGGATCGTCGCGGCGACACCCGGACTGGGCACCACGACGGCCCTGGTCGTGCAGCCGCTGGTCGCCACTCTGACGTACCTGCTCCTCGTCTCGCTCAGCCCGGATCCCGCCCTCGGCCACACCGAGGCCGCCGAGGATCCGGCCGCCGACGCGGCCGGTCGGCCCGCGTCCCGGTGACCGCGTTCGCGGCGGGTCGATTCAGGTCGGTGGACGCAGCGCCGCGAACTCGTCGGTGACCCGCAGCCGGGACTCGGCGAACCGGTACAGCGCGGGTGGGCGGCCGCCGAATCGACCCGGCGGGGCGGTGGCACCGGTGGCCACCAGCACCCCGCGCCGGCCGAGCACCCGCTGCAGGTTCGTCGTGTCGACCTGGTAATCCAAAGCGGCGCAGTAGATGTCGCGCAGGGTGGACATCGTGAACTCGTCGGGCGCGAGCGCGAACGCGATGTTGGTGTACGACAGTTTCGCGGCGAGGCGGGTGCGGGCGTGGTCCACGACCACGCCGTGGTCGAACGCGGTCCGGGGGAGCGTGGACACCGGATGCCAGGCGGTGTCCGCCGGCAGGTCGGGGTCGGCGCCAAGCGGAACCAGGCCGAGGAACGTCGAGGCGATCAGCCGGACGCCCGGTACCCGGTGCGGGTCCGAGAACACCGACAGCTGCTCGAGGTGCGCGACCTCGCGGACGTCGACCTTCTCGGCCAGCTGGCGGCGGGCGGAGGTGGGCAGGTCCTCGTCGTCGCCGAGGATCCCGCCGGGCAGCGACCAGGCGCCGCGTTCGGGTTCGAGGGCCCGCTCCCAGAGCAGAACGCACAGCTCGGGAAGGTCGTCGATCGGGCGAACCTGGAACACCGCGGTGAGCACTTCGTGGAGGGTGTTACCATTGGGCACGTTTTCGATCCTAAGTCGAAAACCCCGAGAACGGCAATCCGGACCGCTCGCGCCCGGATTCGGTAAGGAGAACGGCCATGACGGTGACGTTTGATGGGGCGACGGTGGACGCGCGCCGGATCGTCGACGGACCCGGCGGTTACACCGGAGTGGAGGCCGGGCCCGAGTGGGCGGCCGAGGTGCGGCGCCTCGCCAGGGAACGCGGTGCGACCCTGCTCGCGCACAACTACCAGCTGCCTGCGATCCAGGACGTGGCCGACCACGTCGGCGACTCGCTCGCCCTGTCGCGGATCGCGGCCGAGGCCGAAGAGGACACCATCGTCTTCTGCGGCGTGCACTTCATGGCCGAGACCGCCAAGATCCTCAGCCCGAACAAGACGGTGCTGATCCCGGACGAGCGGGCCGGCTGCTCGCTCGCCGACTCGATCACCGCCGACCAGCTGCGCGAGTGGAAGGCCGAGTTCCCCGACGCGGTCGTGGTGTCCTACGTGAACACCACCGCCGAGGTGAAGGGCCTGACCGACATCTGCTGCACCTCCTCGAACGCGGTCGACGTCGTCGCCTCGATCGACCCCGACCGCGAGGTGCTGTTCCTGCCGGACCAGTTCCTCGGCGCCCACGTCAAGCGGGTCACGGGCCGGCAGAACATACACATCTGGGCGGGCGAGTGCCACGTGCACGCAGGCATCAACGGTGACGAGCTGACCGCACAGGCCAAGGCGCACCCGGACGCCGAGCTGTTCGTGCACCCCGAGTGCGGCTGCGCGACCTCCGCGCTGTACCTCGCCGGCGAGGGCTTCGTCCCCGAGGACAAGGTGAAGATCCTCTCCACCGGCGGCATGCTCGACGCCGCCCGGGCCACGGGCGCGAAGCAGGTGCTCGTCGCGACCGAGGTCGGCATGCTGCACCAGCTGCGCAAGGCGGCGCCGGAGGTCGACTTCCAGGCCGTCAACGACCGCGCGTCGTGCCCGTACATGAAGATGATCACCCCGGCCGCGCTGCTGCGCTGCCTGCAGGAGGGCAAGGACGAGGTGCACGTCGACCCGGCCGTCGGCGAGCGCGCCCGCAAGTCCGTGCAGCGGATGATCGCGATCGGCAACCCGGGCGGCGGCGAGTAGTGACCGCCGACCTCGGCGTGGCCTGGGAGGCGCACGCCGACCTGGTGGTCGTCGGCGGCGGCGTCGCGGGACTGACCGCGGCCCGCACCGCCACCCGGGCCGGGCTCCGGGTGCTGACCGTGAGCAAGGGCGGCCCCACCGACACCGCGACCGTGTACGCGCAGGGCGGCATCGCGGTCAGCACCGGCTACGACGTCGACGCCCACGTCGCCGACACCCTCGCGGCCGGCGGCGGGCTCTGCGACGAGGACGCGGTGCGCTCGATCGTCGCGGCAGGCGCGGACGCCGTCACGGCCCTCGCCGACCTCGGTGCCGTGTTCGACCGCGGCCGGGACGGACGGGTCTCGCGGACCCGCGAGGGCGGCCACTCCGCGCGCCGGATCATCCACGCCGGAGGCGACGCCACCGGCGCCGAGGTGCAGCGCGCGCTGAACGCGGCCGGGATGCCGGTGCTGTTCGGGGCCGCCGCGGCGCGGGTCGCGACCGACGGTTCCGGGGTCACCGGCCTGGTCGTGCTGTCCGGGGACGGGTTCGGCGTGATCCATGCACCGTCCGTCCTGCTCGCCACCGGTGGACTCGGGCAGCTGTACTCGTGCAGCACCAACCCGCCCGGTGCGACCGCCGACGGCATCGCTCTGGCACTCGACGCCGGCGCCGCCGTCGCCGACCTCGAGTTCGTCCAGTTCCACCCGACCGTGCTGTTCGCGGCCGGTGGCGTCGGACGGCGACCGCTGATCTCCGAAGCGGTCCGCGGCGAGGGCGCGACTCTCGTCGACTCCCACGGTGATCCGGTCACCGCGGGCGTCCACCCGATGGGCGACCTCGCGCCCCGGGACGTCGTGTCGAAGGCGATCGCCGCCCGGCTGCGCGCGCTCGGAGAGGACCACGTGTACCTCGACGCCCGCCGCGTCGACGGATTCACCGACCGCTTCCCGACCATCACCGCGTCCTGCCGGGAAGCGGGCATCGACCCGGTCACCGACCTGATCCCGGTCGCCCCCGCCGCCCACTACTCGTGCGGCGGCGTCGTCACCGACACCCACGGCCGCACCCCGGTGCCCGGGCTCCTCGCCGCCGGTGAGGTCGCCCGCACGGGCCTGCACGGCGCCAACCGCCTCGCCTCCAACAGCCTGCTCGAAGGCCTGGTCGTGGGCGAGCGGGCCGGGCTCGCGGCCCTCGAACGGGCCGCCCGGCCCACCGAGGTGACGTCGGCGGACCTGCCCCCGGCGGCGACGGTGTCGCGGGACGTGCTGCAGACGGCGATGACGGCGCACGCATCGGTGGTGCGGGACGGGGCGGGACTCGGTGCGGCCGCGGCGACGCTCGCCCGCGCCAGGGCCGTCACTCCCGCGACCGTCGGCGAGCTCGAGGACGCCGCCCTGACCGTCGCGGCGTCCGCGCTGGTGCTCGCGGCGGCCGCCCGCACCGAGAGTCGCGGCTGCCACACCCGGCTCGACCACCCCGGCACCGAGGACAGCTGGCGGCGCCCCCTCCACGTGCGCCGCGCCCCCGACGGCGTACTCGCCGTCGCCGATCTCATCCCGACAGGAGCACGATGACCACGCTGGCAGCCGGCCTCGACCGCGACGAGATCCGCACCCTGGTGCGGGTCGCCCTCGACGAGGACCTGCGGTACGGGCCCGACGTCACCTCGGCCGCCACCGTCCCCGGTGGGGCCGTCGCGAAGGCGTCCGTCGTCTCCCGCAGCGCCGGCGTGGTCGCCGGTGTCGACGTCGGACTGCTCGTGCTCGACGAGGTGATCGGCGCCGGTGACTACGAGGTGCTCGGCCGTGTCGACGACGGCGCCGCGGTCGAACCGGGCACCGCCGTACTGACGGTGTCCGCGCCGACCCGCGACCTGCTCACCGCCGAACGCACGATGCTCAACCTGCTGTGCCACCTGTCCGGCATCGCCACCGCCACCGCGCGGTGGGTGGCCGCGGTCGACGGGACCGACTGCAAGATCCGCGACAGCCGCAAGACCCTGCCCGGGCTGCGCGCCCTGCAGAAGTACGCGGTCCGGATGGGCGGCGGCGTCAACCACCGGATGGGCCTCGGCGACGCCGCCCTGATCAAGGACAACCACGTCGCCGCCGCCGGCTCCGTCGTCGCGGCGCTGCGGGCGGTGCGCGCGGTCGCACCGGACATCGAGTGCGAGGTCGAGGTGGACAGCCTCGCGCAGCTCGACGAGGTCCTCGCCGAGGGGGTCGACCTGGTGCTGCTCGACAACTTCGCGCTGTGGGAGACCCAGGCGGCGGTGCAGCGCCGCAACACCCGGTCACCGCGAACCAAGCTGGAGTCCTCCGGCGGCCTGACCCTCGACGTCGCCGCCGACTACGCCGCCACCGGCGTCGACTTCCTCGCGGTCGGCGCGCTCACCCACTCGGTGACCGTCCTCGACCTCGGTCTGGACATGTAACGCTTCGCGAAGCGCGTTAGTGTGAGTCACGCCACTGTTCGGTCGACCCGAGGAGCACCGATGAGTTCGCGTCTCAACCCGTACATCAGCTTCAAGGACAACGCCCGCGAGGCGATGGAGTTCTACCAGGGTGTGTTCGGCGGCACCCTGAACGTCAGCACGTTCGGGGAGTTCGGCGACAAGGACGCGCCCGGAGCCGACGGCGTCATGCACGCGATGCTGGAGACCCCGCAGGGATTCACCCTGATGGGCGCGGACACCCCACCGGGGATGGAGCACAATCCGGGCACCAACTTCTCCGTGAGCCTGAGCGGAGACGACGCCGACGAGCTGCGCGGCTGGTGGGAGAAGCTCTCGGAGGGCGGGCAGGTCGCGGTGCCACTCGAGAAGCAGATGTGGGGCGACGTGTTCGGCATGTGCATGGACCGGTTCGGCATCGGCTGGATGGTGAACATCGCCGGCGCGCAGTCCTAGACGGTCGCCGCTCGCCGTACGAGTGACAGGAACCCGGCGGCAGCGAAGAACAGGCCGGAGAACACCCGGTTCGTGACGCGCTGCTGCCGGGGTGAGCGCAGGAATGTCAGCACGCGGGCGGCGAGACCGGTGTAGCCGGTCATCACGATCACATCCACGCAGATCATCGTCACCGCGATGATCGTGTACTGCGGCAGCAGCGGCGCGCCCGGGTCCAGGAACTGCGGCAACACCGCGAGCATGAACACCACGGCCTTCGGGTTGCCGGCGTTCACGAGGAACCCGCGCGCCACGATGCCGAGCGCGGACCCGGACGGTTTCCCGGGGTCGGCGTCGGGCTCGACCTCCGCGGGCGCCGAGCGCCACTGCCGGATCCCGAGGTACACCAGGTACGCGACGCCGAACCACTTGACGACCGTGAACGCGACCGCGGACGACGCCAGCAGCGCCCCCACCCCGGCCGCGACGATCATCACCTGCAACAACAGGCCCAGCTGCAATCCGAGGATGTTCCAGTAGCCGCGCCGCAGACCGTGACGGAGCCCCGACGACATCGACGCGATCGCGCCGGCGCCCGGCGAGAGGCTGATCACCCACGACGCGCCGAGGAAACCCAACCACACCTGCCACGACACCGGACCATGGTAGGGGAGCGGATCAGCTGCCCGGCGACCCGCCCGCCGGTCCGCGGCAGCTGGTGGGCGGATTCACCAGCGAACAGACCGAGTCCGGCATCACCGGTCGGTAGCCGGCGGGAACTCCCTCCGCCGCGATCACGTCACGATACGACGCGACCGCGTCGGTGGGCCGGCGCGTCAGCGTCGGATCCGTGAGCACGTCGACGGTGTAGAGGCCGAACCGGTTCCGGTAGCCGCCCCATTCGTAGTTGTCGATGATCGACCAGTAGTCGTAGCCGACCACGTTCGCGCCGTCCGCCTTCGCGCGCTGCAGCCAGTAGACGTGGTCCCGCAGGTGATCGGAGCGGGTGTAGCCGTCCGGGCGGGGGTTGCCGTCGTCCAGCGGCATCCCGTTCTCCACCACGAAGACCGGCAGCTCCGGGTACCTCTGCGTGAAATGCATCGCGGCGTGGTAGATCCCGTCCGGCTGCGGACGGATGTCGTAGAACGCGTCGCTGCGCGCCGCGGCGGCGGTCAGGTTGTCGACCGAGACGCCGTAGTAGTAGTCCAGACCCACGAAGTCCAGCCTGTCGCGGACCCGGTCGGTGAACACGGCGTCCACCGCCCCCATCGCGGCGGGGATGTACGAGACGTTGCTCGACACCCGGGCGTCCGGATCGAGCCGGTGGATCAGGTCGTAGGCGGCCCGGTGGGCGCGGACCAGGCGGTCGAGCATCGCGGGTGCGTCGGTCGGTGAGATGCCCCCGAACGTCAGCTCCTTCTGCACGAAGACCGTCGGTTCGTTGAACGTGATCCAGGTGGCGCCCAGGTGCGCGTAGCGCGCGACGACCCGCTCGGCGTTGACGAGCCAGAGGTCGATCGTCTCGTCCGTCGTCCAGCCGCCGCGGTCGACGACCCAGCCGGGGAACACGAAGTGGTCGAGGGTGATCATCGGCCTCATGCCGCGGTCGCGGATCTGCCGGACCACGTCGTCGTAGTACGCGAACTCCGACTCGTCCCAGACCCCCGGCGCCGGCTGCACCCGAGCCCACTCCACCGAGAACCGGAACGTGTCGACGCCCATTGCCGCGGCATTGGCGATGTCCTCGGCGTAGCGGTGCCGGAAGTCCGGTCCGCTTCCGTACGGGTCGTGCGTCTTGCCCGCCGCGACGTACCGCGCCCAGTTGCTGTCCGGCGGTGGGCCCTCGACCTGGAAACCGGCCGTCGCGACGCCCCATTCGAAATCCGGACCGAGCGGGGCGAGCCCCGGGTCCGCCGCCGCGGGGGACGCCGCGGCGATCGGAATCGTCACGGCGGTGACCAGCAGGGCGAGGGATCGTGCGAATCGGGCCACGACCAGCAGCGTAGGGCAGCGGGGGTGGCGGGTATGGCGGAACTCACACGGAGTTCCGTTCGAGGATCGAACTGTTTTACGGGCGGGTGGGCGATCCGCCGGGAATCATGGGGCGACCACCGTTCGAAAGGCGCCGTCCGTGACCGACCCGCTCGCGTTCTTCACCTCCACCCCCGACGGCTACCTGGCCCAGGGCTTCGCGATCAGCCGGTGGTCGCCGGACATGGTCAGCGGCGTCGCGCTGTGCGGACTCGTCGCGCGTGCGCTCGAGAACGGCCGCGGCGGCGACGGATTCGTCCCCGCACGGCTCACCGTCGACCTGTTCGCGCCGGCCCGGACCCGGCCGCTGACGACCCGCACGGCGGTGGTCCGGGGCGGCAACCGCATCCGCGTCGCCGACGCCGAACTCGTGCAGGACGGGGACACCGTGGCGCGGGCGTCCGCGGTGTTCCTGCGCCCGTCGGAGCAGCCGCCGGGACGGCTGTGGACCCGCGAGCGGCGCCCGTCGCCGCCGCCGGCGCACATCGCCACCGGTGAGCCGGCGCCCCCGTTCTTCGGCAGCGACGACCACCCCGACGGGTGGTCCCACTCGATGCTCGAACACCAGGGTGCGAGCCGCAAACGCATGTGGGCACAGCACCCCTCGGTCGTCGACGGTGAGGAGCCGTCCCCGTTCGAACGGGCCGCGATGGCCGGCGAACCGACCAGCCTGATGACCAACTGGGGCACCGACGGCGTCGGATTCATCAACGTCGACATGACGCTGGTGCTGGCCCGGCTGCCCGAGGGCGCCGAGATCGGCATCGAGGCCGACGACCACATCAGCGCCGACGGACTCGCGGTCGGCACCACCACGATGTACGACCGGCGCGGGCCGATCGGCACCTGCGTCGTCAGTGCGCTCGCGAACGCCCGCCGGCAGGTCGACTTCGCCGGTCAGGGTGAATTCGTGCTCCCCGACAAGGCCTGACCGTCGACGGTCTCCGCGGCGCGCTGCGGGGGACCGGTGGGGCCCAGGAACGGCCGAACCAGGTCGATCGGCAACGGGACCACGACCGTCGAGTTGTTGTCGCCGCCGACCTCACGCAACGTCTGCAGGTATCGCAACTGCAGCGTCGTCGGATTCCGTGAGATCACCGCCGCCGCCTCCGCCAGCTTCGCGGACGCCTGGAACTCGGCCTCCGCGTTGATGATCTTCGCGCGGCGCTCCCGCTCCGCCTCCGCCTGCCGGGCGATCGCGCGCTGCATCGGCACCGGGATCTCCACGTCCTTGATCTCGACCGTCGTGACCTTCACCCCCCACGGCTCGGTCTGCTGATCGATCACCTTCTGCAGGTCGTCGTTCAGCCGGTCCCGATCGGCGAGCAGGGTGTCCAGCTCGGCCTTGCCGAGCACGGACCGCAGCGTCGTCTGCGCGATCTGCGTCGTGGCCGCGAGGAAGTCCTCCACCTCGATCACCGCACGGTCCGCGTCCAGCACCCGGAAGTACGCGACCGCCGTGACCTTCGCGGGCACGTTGTCGCGGGTGATGACCTCCTGCGCCGGAATGTTCAGCGTCACCGTCCGCAACCCGACCCGGACCATCCGGTCCACGACCGGGATCAGCAGCACCAGTCCCGGCCCCTTCACGTCGAGCGCGCGGCCGAGCCGGAACACCACCGCCCGCTCGTACTCACGCAGCACCCGGACCGCGGTTCCCGGCACCACCAGCGCCAGCACCGCCAGTATCACCAGCAGGATCAACAGCACAGTCACCGGAGCACCTCCTGCTCTCTATGGGAGTACCTCCCAGGGTTCGCGGCGACGGACGTCGAGCGTCAGACCGTGCACGGCTTCGACGACCACCGCGTCACCGGACCGCGGTGGCGGCGACTCGGGACAGCCGAACGCGAGCCGGGCCCGCCACAGACCGCCGTCGGCCTGCACGCTGCCCGAGTCGCCGTCCCAGCTGCTCACGGTCGCCGCGTGGCCGACGAGCCCCTGGGGTCCGCTGCGGATCGGGGTACGGCGCGCGGTGGCCACGGTGCGGCCGACGGCGGCGGCGCCGACCAGTCCGACCCCGGCCAGACCGATCGCAACCGGGATCGCCACCACCTGCGCGACCCCACCGGACACGAACAACGCCGCGACACCGGCGGCGATCAGCAGCGCCGACAGCCCACTGAGCACTCCAGCCGTGGGCGCGTGCGCCTCGACCAGGATCAACACCAGGCCCAGCAACACGGCGACCACACCGATCGTGGCCATCACACGGCTCCCGCGCTCGTCCACCGGCGGATCGTCACGCCGGGAGGGCGGGGCGCTCGCGTAGCCACCTGCGCCCGACCCTCGATGTCCACGGTAATCCGGTCCTCGGACCCCTGCCACCGGCCGCACGCTGCGGCGGAGCCCTGTTACAGGCTCGTAAATGTGTCGCAGGTCACGTACCATGAATCAGCTGCCCGTGAACTTCGGCAGCGCGTTCGTTCGCAGTACCCGATCGATGCTCACCTCGTTCGTGCCCGCCAGGAGCTCACGATGACAACACAAACGTCATCAGGGCAGTCGCCCACCCGGCGCACCCCGCCGCGGACCCGGCGGCGCCGCAGTCCGGAACCCCCGCCAGTCACGATCGCGGTCGAGCCGCAGTTCGTGCCCGGCGCCAGCATGCAGGCACTTGTGCTCGCCCACACCCTCCGCGTGGCCGTCAAACCCGTGCTCGACGTGTGGGGCCGGTATCCCAGCCCGTTGTGGCCGGCCGGCCTGCTCGACCTGTCCGCCCGGTACCTGCAGCCGGTGCGCGGCGTGCGCAAGCACCGGGTGCAGCTCGACGACTGCAGCGCCGAATGGTGGGAGCGCAGGCCCGGCAGCGACGCCGGCGGGACCGCGATCCTCTACCTGCACGGCGGCGGGTTCATGACCTGCGGACTCAACACGCACCGGGTGCTCGCGCTCCGGATCGCCGCCGCGTCCGGCGCGTCCGTTCTCACCGTCGGCTACCGGATGCTGCCCCGGCATCCGATCGCGGACTCGATCGCCGACTGCGTCTCGGGGTACCGCTGGCTGCTCGACCGCGGGTATCCGCCGGAGCGGATCGTCGTAGCGGGGGACTCCGCGGGCGGATTCCTGACGTTCGCGACCGCGATGGCCCTCACCGGCCTCGGCCTGCCGCAACCGGCCGCGCTGGTCGCGATGTCGCCGCTGACCGACCTCGATCCCACGAACAAGCTCTCCCGGCGGGAGGGTTCGGGCTGCCCGCTGATTCCGCGATCGGTGCTGATCACGCTCGCCGACATCGCGGTCCGCGCGGACAGGTCGAGCCAGACCGTGTCGCCGGTCGACGGGGCGCTGGCCGGGCTGCCGCCGGTGCTGATCCAGGTCGGGTCGACGGAGATGTTGTACGCGGACGCCGAACTGATGGCGCAGCGGCTCGGGGCCGCGGGTGTCCCGGTGACGCTCGAGGTGTGGGACCGCCAGGTGCACGTGTTCCAGGCGGCCGCCGACATCGTGCCCGAGGCGGCCCGCGCGGTCGCCCGGATCGGGGCGTTCGTGCGCGAGACGACCGAGACGCCGGTCCGGACCGCCTCGACCGGGTGAGCCGGTGGCCGGCGAGGGGCGCGGCGCTCCTCGCCGGGGCCCTGCCCGCGGTCGCGTTCCCCGATGCGAACGCCGCGATACTGGCGTGGATCGCGCTGGTCCCGGCGCTGCTGGTGCTGCGGGCGAGCGGTTCGGCCCGGGAGGCGGTGCTGCGCGGGTGGCTCCTCGGGTTGGGGTTCCTGGTCGCCACCCAGTCCTGGCCGGCGCCGAACCTCGTGTACTTCTATCCGCTCGCGGTCGCCGTCCTCGCGCTGCTGTGGGCCGGGTGGGGCGCCCTCGCGTGGTTCCTGGTGCGTGGCGAGCTGACCGGGACCCGAACCGTCGCGGCCGTCGTCGGGGTGCCTGCGGCCTGGGTGCTGATCGAGGTGGTCCGATCCTGGCAGTGGCTCGGCGGTCCGTGGTCGCTGATGGGTGCCACCCAGTGGCGGCACCCGACGGTGCTCGCGCTGGCCGGGCTCGGCGGCGTGTGGCTGGTCGGCTACGCGGTCGTCGCCGTGAACACCGCCCTGGCGGTGACGGTCGTCGGCCCGGCGCGGGCCCGCGTGGTCGCGGGTGCGGCGGCGGTGATCGTGGCGGCGGCCGGTCCGGTGTGGTTCGCCCTCGGGCCGGCCCCGACCCCGGCCGGGGCGCTTCGAGTCGCACTGATCCAACCGGGAATCGGCCCGGGCGACACCATGATTCGGGAGCAGCAGCTGACCCGGGAGATCCCGGGCGACGTCGGCCTGGTGGTGTGGGGCGAGAGCAGCGTCGACGCCGACCTCGGTGACCGGCCCGACGTCGCCGCACAGTTGACGGCACTGTCACGCGACGTCGGCGCCGACCTGCTCGTGAACGTCGACGCGCGCAGCGGTGACACCGGCGCGATCTCGAAGACGGCCACCCTGATCGACGAGTCCGGGGTCGTCGCGACCTACCGCAAGACGCGGCTCGTCCCGTTCGGGGAGTACGTCCCGTTCCGCGACCGACTCGGCTGGCTCAGCCGGATCACGGCCGCGGCCGCGCAGAACCGGGTGCCCGGCCACCGCCTCGTGGTCATGTCGGCGGCCGGGACCCCGTTCGGGCCGCTGATCTCGTTCGAACTGACCTTCCCCGACCTGGCGCGCCGGCTCACGAACGACGGTGCGGCACTCCTCGTCTACCAGACCTCGACCTCCACCTTCCAGGACAGCTCCGGTCCGGCGCAGCTGACGAGCGTCGGCGCGGTCCGCGCCGCGGAGACCGGCAGGCCGGTCGCCGTCGCCGCGCTGAGCGGGGTGTCCGCGGCGTTCGACGCCCGCGGCCGCCGGTTCGCGTGGCTGCCGACCACACAGTCCGGGTCGCTGGTCGTCGACCTGACGCCGACGTCCGGCAGCACGCTGTACGCCCGGGTCGGGGACTGGGTGCCGGTGGCGTGCGCCGCCCTCGTGGTCGGCCTGGGGCTGACCGCGGCACGCCCGCGGCCGCGGCGGTCCAGGACTCCCGACCGCCCGCCGGAACCCGACGAGCCGTGACCGACCGGTCAGGAACCGACGGGGGAGAAGTACGACTCTCCGATCGCGAACACGCCACGCTGCGGCAGCCAGAAGTCGCCGAGACGAGCCTGCTCGGGCAGCGGGCCCGGTGGCCCGAGGTCGACCCCGTCGACCGTCGCCCGGCTGTGCTCGACGGTCCAGAGCCGACTCGGGTTGGCGCGGAAGGACTGCCCGTTGGGTGTCGCACCCGTCAGCCCGACGCGGCCCACACCCATCAGGGGTCCGGCGATCCGCGACATCAGCGCCAGCACCCGATCGTTGCGCCACAGCGCGGCCGGCAGCACCGATCCGGCGACGCTCATCGCCCGGGTGGCGGCCGAGCTGCCCAGGACCAGCGACCAGTCGATCGTGTCGTCGACGGTGACCGTGAACGCGGCCGGTCCGGTCCAGGTGACCGTGACACGGGTGGTGCGGGTGGTGCGCAGCGCCGACCCGAAATAGCGCGGACAGGTGGTCTCCGGTGGCTCGTTGCTGTGAAAGGTCCAGTCGCCCTCGGGATTCCGATGCCACACCGAGTCGTAGCCGGGGCCGACGGAGGCGGTGGGGAAGTGCCGGAGGGCGAGATAGTGGCCGCTGGCGAACGGCAGGCCCATCACGCCGTATCCGGCGAACCGCTCCAGATCGGTGCCGGGCGGCATGGCGGGTGTGCGTTCGGCGAGCGCGCGTGGGCTGGTGGTCATGGTCGCTCCCGTTCGACGCTGGGCTCCCGGTCCACCGCGAGGCCGGCGCGTGCCCATTCGGGCGGGCCGTCCTCGAGGCGCGCGGCACGCAGGCCGTGGCGGGTCATCTCGCGTACCGCCTCGTCAGCGTAGGCACAGACGGGTCCACGGCAACAGGCCACGACCTCGCTGTCGGTGGGAAGCTCGCCGAGTCGGTGCAGTTCGGTCGGTGGGATCGACCGGGCGCCGCGGATGTGCCCGGCGCGGAACCCGGCCTCGGGTCGCGCGTCGAGGACCACGACCTCACCGGCGTCCGGCCGAGCGGTGAGCTGTTCGAGCTCGGATCGGGACCGAGCGAGACACGGCGAGGGTGGCCGAGACGGGGCGGGAAACCCGGTGGACCCTATCCTGGATAATCGGTAGAACAACCCCAGTCGCCGAAGGGACCCCCATGCCTGCCCGCACCGAGCTCGCCCGCGTCGACCTGCGCGGACGAACCCCGTCCGTCGCCGAACTCCGCTCGGCCCTGCCCCGAGGTGGAGTGGACGTGGACACGGTGCTGCATCAGGTGCGTCCCGTGGTCGAGGCGGTCCGCGACCGCGGCGCCGACGCGGCCCTCGAGTACGGGGAGAAATTCGACGGGATCCGCCCCGCCCGGGTTCGGGTGCCCCGCGAGGAACTGACCCGCGCGCTCGCCGACCTCGACGCCGACGTGCGCGCCGCGCTCGAGGTCGCGATCGAACGCACCCGGAAGGTGCACGCCGACCAGCGCCGCACCGACACGGTCACCGAGGTCGTGCCCGGCGGCACCGTCACCGAACGCTGGGTGCCGGTCGAGCGGGTCGGCCTGTACGTCCCCGGCGGCAACGCCGTGTACCCGTCCTCGGTCGTGATGAACGTCGTGCCCGCGCAGGCCGCCGGCGTCGAATCCCTCGTCGTCGCCTCGCCGCCGCAGGCCGCGTTCGGCGGGCTGCCGCACCCGACCATCCTCGCCGCGGCCGAGCTCCTCGGCGTCGACGAGGTCTGGGCCGTCGGCGGCGCGCAGGCCGTCGCGCTGCTCACCTACGGCGGCACCGACACCGACGCGGCATCGATCGACGGCACCGCCGTCGGCGGCTCCGAACTGGCGCCGGTCGACCTGATCACCGGCCCCGGCAACATCTACGTCACCGCCGCCAAGCGGCTCTGCCGCGGACTCGTCGGCATCGACGCCGAGGCCGGCCCCACCGAGATCGCGATCCTCGCCGACCACACCGCCGACCCGGTGCACGTGGCCGCGGACATGATCAGTCAGGCCGAGCACGACGTGCTGGCCGCGTCCGTCCTCGTCACCACCTCGACCGAGCTGGCGGCCGCCGTCGACGACGCCCTCGACGCCCAGCTGGAGCTGACCAAGCACCGCGAGCGGGTGCAGACCGCGCTGTCCGGCAGCCAGTCCGGGATCGTGCTCGTCGACTCGATCGAGGACGGTCTGCGGGTGGTCAACGCGTATGCCGCCGAGCACCTCGAGATCCAGACCGAGAACGCGTCCGACGTCGCGGCCCGGGTGCGCAGCGCCGGCGCGATCTTCGTCGGCCCCTGGGCGCCGGTCAGCCTCGGCGACTACTGCGCCGGGTCCAACCACGTCCTCCCGACGGCCGGGTGCGCGCGGCACTCGTCCGGTCTGAGCGTGCAGACGTTCCTGCGCGGCATCCACGTCGTCGACTACTCGGAGTCGGCGCTGAAGGACGTGGCCCGGCACGTGATCAACCTCGCCAACGCCGAGGACCTGCCCGCCCACGGTGAGGCCGTGCGCCTGCGCTTCGAGCGCTTGACGGACGGTGCCGCCGAGGCGCAGCGGTGAACGCGGTCCCGGGAGCGGCGGTCACGGTCGACGACCTGCCGCTGCGCGAGAACCTGAAGGGCAAGTCCGCGTACGGCGCCCCGCAGCTGACCGTTCCGGTGCAGCTGAACACGAACGAGAACCCGCACCCGCCCACCCGGGCGCTCGTCGACGACGTCGCCGAGTCGGTCCGGGAGGCGGCCCGCGAGCTGCACCGCTACCCCGACCGCGACGCCGTCGCGCTGCGCACCGACCTGGCCGCCTACCTGACCCGGCAGACCGGGGTGCCGGTGACGGTCGACAACGTGTGGGCGGCCAACGGCTCCAACGAGATCCTGCAGCAGTTGCTGCAGGCGTTCGCCGGGCCGGGCCGCAGTGCGATGGGATTCGTGCCGTCGTACTCGATGCACCCGATCATCGCCGACGGCACCGACACCACGTGGCTGCCGGTGCTGCGCGGGGCGGACTTCGCGCTCGACGTCGACGCCGCGGTCGCCGCGGTCACCCAGCAGCGCCCCGACGTCGTCTTCGTCACCAGCCCGAACAACCCGACCGGCCACAGCATCCCGATCGGGTCGCTGCGACGGATCCTGGACGCGGCGCCGGGTGTCGTGATCGTCGACGAGGCGTACGCCGAGTTCTCCGAGGCGCCGAGTGCACTGACGCTGATCGACGAGTACCCGACGAAGCTGGTCGTCTCGCGGACCATGAGCAAGGCGTTCGCGTTCGCCGGCGGACGGCTCGGATATCTCGCCGCCGCGCCGGCGTTCGTGGAGGCACTGCTGCTGGTGCGGCTGCCGTACCACCTGTCGGTGGTCACCCAGGCCGCCGCGCGGGCGGCGCTGCGGCACGCCGACGAGACCCTCGCCAGCGTGCACGCGCTCGCCTCCGAGCGGGTGCGGGTGTCGAAGGCGTTGTCCGACACCGGTTTCCATGTGATCCCGTCCGACGCGAACTTCATCCTGTTCGGTGAGTTCACGGACAGCGCCCGCGCGTGGCAGGCCTATCTGGACCGGGGGGTGTTGATCCGGGACGTCGGCATCCCCGGGTTCCTGCGCGCCACCGTCGGACTCGCGTCCGAGAACGACGCCTTCATCGCGGCCAGCGACGAGATCGCGGCCACCGAACTGACCCGGGGAGAGAATCGATGACCGACCGCATCGCCAAGGTCGAACGGACGACCAAGGAGTCCTCGATCTCGGTCGAGCTGAACCTCGACGGCACCGGCGTCGTCGACGTCTCCACCGGCGTCCCGTTCTTCGACCACATGCTCACCGCGCTCGGTGCCCACGCCAGCTTCGACCTGGCGGTCAAGGCGGAGGGCGACATCGAGATCGAGGCGCACCACACCGTCGAGGACACCTCGATCGTGCTCGGTCAGGCGCTCGGTCAGGCGCTCGGCGACAAGAAGGGCATCCGGCGGTTCGGCGACGCGTTCATCCCGATGGACGAGTCCCTCGTGCACGCCTCCGTCGACGTCTCCGGCCGGCCCTACTGCGTGCACACCGGCGAGCCGGACCACATGCTGCACACCGTGATCGGCGGTTACCCGGGCGTCCCGTACGCGACGGTGATCAACCGGCACGTCTTCGAGTCGATCGCGTCCAACGCGAGGATCGCGCTGCACGTGCGGGTGCTCTACGGCCGCGACCAGCACCACATCACCGAAGGCGAGTTCAAGGCCGTCGCCCGCGCGCTGCGCGAGGCCGTCGAACCCGACCCTCGGGTGACGGGTGTGCCCTCCACGAAGGGTGCGCTGTGAGCACCGTGAGCGGAGCCTGCGGAGCGAACTCGTGAGCACCGTGAGCGGAGCCTGCGGAGCGAACTCGTGAGCACGATCCTGATCTACGTCCTGTTCCTGATCGCCGGCTTCGCGATCGGCGGCGCGTACTCGATGTGGCGCAACGACAACAAGCTCGGCGCCGGCGTGCTGCTGGCGCTCGCGGTCCTCGCCGCGGCGGGCGGCATCCTGCGACTGGTCTGACCCACCGGCCCGCACGGATCGCCGACCCGCCACGGCCGCGTCTCAGGAGCTCGAGAGGATGACGAGCCGCTGCGTCGCCCGTGTCATCGCGACGTAGCGGTCGACAGCGCCCTCGATGCCGTTGCCGAACGACTCCGGATCGATCAGGACGACGAGGTCGAACTCGAGGCCCTTCGCCAGGTCCGGGGTCAGCCGGCGGACGCGGGACGGCGTGCGGGTCGTCACGGTATCGGTGAGGTCGCCGTCGCCGGTGGCGATCACGCACGCGACTCCCTCGCCGTGTTCGTCGATCCACGTGTCGAGGATCGCGGCGAGTTCGTCGACGTGGCCGTGTTCGACGGGTATGCCGCTCCGGCGGATGGACGTCGGCACGTTGGCGTCCGGTAGCGCGGCGCGGATGACGGGCTCGGCCTCGGTCATGACCTCCTCGGGTGTCCGATAGTTGACACTCAGCGACGCCAGGTCGATCCGGTCCAGCCCGACCCGCCGGAGTCGCTGCCGCCACGACTCGGTGAACCCGTGCCGGGCCTGGGCGCGGTCGCCGACGATGGTGAAACTGCGAGACGGGCAGCGCAGCAACAGCATCTGCCACTCCGCGTCGGTCAGCTCCTGGGCCTCGTCCACGACGATGTGCGCGAAGGGGCCCGCGAGCAGGTCGGGGTCGACGCCGGGCAGCGCGTCCTCGTCGAGGAGCGTCTCCTGCAGGTCGCCCTGGCGCAGCTGAGTCATCAGGCCCTCGCCGTCGGCGTAGACGTCCGACGCGATCAGATCGTCGACGACCCGGGCGCGCTGTTCGCGCTCGGCGGCGAGGGCGGCCCGTTGCCTGCGCAGGCGCCGTGACGTCTCGGGGTCGCCGAGCCGCTGTCGTGCCGCGTCCAGGATCGGCAGGTCGGAGACGGTCCAGGCCTTCGGGTCCGCGCGCTGCAACCGTCGGACGTCGTCGGGGCCGAGCCAGGGTGCGCACAGTCGCAGGTAGGCGGGCACCGACCACAGGTCCGCGACGAGGTCCGCCGCCTCGATCAGCGTCCACGCGGAGTCGAGGGTCGCGCGCAGTTCCTCGTTCCGCTGCAGGGATCGGCGCAACGGGGCGCGCGGCACGTCCTCGTCGGCCTTGTCCGTCAGGATCGTCAGCAGCAGGTCCCAGATCGCCTCGCGTGCCTCGTTGTGCGGCGTTCCGGGTTCGGGTGCCCCGAACGCCTCGGCCCAGTCGTCGGGGGTGAGCGGGAGGTCGCACCAGTCGGTCGCGACCGTCATCGTCTCGGTGGGTGGCTGCTCGTAGAACCGGACGGCGGCGTCGACGGCCCGCACGAGGTCCGCGGACGACTTCAGTCGTGCCACGTCCGGGTCTGCTTCCGGCGCGGCGTCGGCCCCCTCGGCCACGAGGTCGCGCAGGGTGCACAGCTGCACGCCCTCCTCTCCGAGGCTGGGGAGGACGTCGGCGACGTACGCCAGGTAGGGCTCGTGCGGGCCGACGAACAGCACGCCGTGACGGAGCCCGGGGTCGGCGTAGAGCAGGTACGCGGCACGGTGCAGCGCCACGACGGTCTTGCCGGTACCCGGACCGCCGTCGACGACGAGCGCGCCTCGGGATCCGGCGCGGACGATCGCGTCCTGGTCTGCCGCGATGGTGCCGAGCACGTCCCGCATGCGGGACGACCGGGTGCCGCCGAGGCTGGCGATGAAGGCCGACTGGTCGTCGAGTGCGGCGTGCGGTGTCGCTGCGTCCTCGGTGAAGACCTCGTCCCAGTAGTCGCTGATCCGGCCGCGGGTCCAGCGGTATCTGCGGCGACGAGCCAGACCCGTCGGATTCCCGTGCGTCGCTCCGAAGAACGGTTCCGCGGCGGGGGAGCGCCAGTCCACCAGCAGTTGGTTGCCCGCGGCGTCCAGCAGGCCGAGGCGGCCGATGTAGACGGGTTCGGAACCGTCGTCGCCGACGATGTGGCCGAGGCACAGGTCCAGGCCGTAGCGGCGCAGGGCGCGCAGCTCGGCGCTCAGCTGGTGGACCGCCATGTCCCGTTCCATCGCCTCCTGGCCGAGACGGCCGGGTGCCTTCCGGGCGGCGTCGAGGCGTCGGGTCAGGTCGGCGACGGACGTCGCGAGGCTCTCCGCGATGGCCGCGAAGTGCTTCTCGTCGTCCGCGATCAGCGTCGGGTCGGCCTTCGCGGAGAGGCGCTCCGGAAGGTCGAACGCGCTGTCTCCGTCCGCCGCGATCCGATGGTCGAGACCCGGTGCACGCATACGCGACCCCCAATTCTTCGTCGTTGCCGTGGTCAGGTCAGCGATTCTGCGCCCGCACCGGGGCCTTGCCGCAAGCCCCCCGGTGCGTTATAAGTTGAATGTGGAAAGGAGTTGGTCTCCTTTCGGCACATTCCACACTTCGGACGCCAAAACGGCCCTGCCCCAACCGTGATCGGTTGCGGCAGGGCCGTTTGGGCTGCGAGAGCGGGTCAGGCCTGCAGGCCGGCCTCGATCTCGAGGGTGATCGTGATCTTGTCGCCGACGACGGCGCCGCCGCCCTCGAGCGGCATGTCGATGGAGATGCCGAAGTCCTTGCGGTTGATGACGGTGGAGGCCTCGAAGCCGGCGACCGGGCCGTGGCCCAGGCCCGGGTTCACGCCGTTGAACTCCATGGCCAGTTCGACCTGCTTGGTGACGCCGTGGAGGGTGAAGTCGCCGACGACGACGAAGTCGTCGCCCTTGCCGCGGACACCGGTGGAGACGAACGTGGCGGTCGGGAACTGCTCGGCGTCGAAGAAGTCGGCGGTCTTGAGGTGGCCGTCGCGCTGCTCGTTGTCGGTGGTGATCGACGCGACCTGGATCTGTGCCTCGACGGACGGGGTGCCGTCCTCGGCGACGGTGATCGCGCCGGTGAACTCCTGGAAGCGGCCGCGCACCTTGCTGACCATCAGGTGCCGGACGCTGAAGCCGACGGTCGAGTGCGTCGGGTCGATGGCCCAGGTGCCGGCGGTCAGGGTGGGGAGGGCGGTGGCGGTGGTCATGGAGAACTCCTCGGTCGTGATGGCGGCGAAAACCAGGTGATTGAATGTGCAACTACTAGGTTAGGGTCGTGTCGTTGCAATGTCAACTACTCGATCCTCTCAGTGCTCTTCGAGCATCTGCCCGCGCATCTCGCCGAAGGCGTGGGCGAACGTCGCGACGTCGCGCGGGCTGAGGAGGTCGAACATGTGCTCGCGGACCGCCGTGACGTGCCCGGGGCTGGAGGCGGCGAGTTTTGCGGCGCCGGAGTCCGTGAGTTCGGCGAGCATGCCGCGCTTGTCGCCCTCGCACTCGACGCGCCGGACCCACCCACACTCGACCAGGCGGCCGATCGCCCTGGTCACACCACTTCGCGTGGCGGAGACGGCGTCGGCGAGTTCGCTCATGCGGAGTCGGTGTTCGGGGGCCTCGGACAGGACGACCAGGAGCTCGAAGTCGGTGAACGAGATGTCGGCGTCGCGCGAGAGCTGGCGGTCGAGGGTTCGCATCAGCAGCCGCGTGGCGTCGAGGTACGCGCGCCAGGCGCGTTGTTCGTCCGGGCCGAGCCAGTGGGTTCGTTCGTCCATGGCGTCAGAATATCGCAAGTAGTTGACACTGCAACGACTTGGTGTACGGTTTGAGATAGTTGATTTCGCAATTACCTGGTGTCGGTGGGATCCACGGAAAGGGCAGTGACATGAGCACAGCAGCCGAGCAGGAGCGCTCGCGGAAGTTCGAGCAGCAGCGCGACCGCATCCGCGCCGCGCATCTGAAGCCGGCCGATGCGCGACCGGAGTCCTCGGCCCGCGGACTGCACCACACCGCTCTGGTGAGCAGCGACGTCGAGCGGACCATCCGGTTCTACCAGGACGTGCTCGAATTCCCGCTGACCGAGTTGATCGAGAACCGGGACTACCCGGGCTCGTCTCACTTCTTCTTCGACATCGGCAACAGCAACCTCCTCGCGTTCTTCGACTTTCCCGGCCTCGACGTGGGCCCGTACCGCGAAGTCCTCGGGGGTCTGCACCACATCGCGATCAGCGTCGAGCCGCAGAAGTGGGAACACCTGCGGCGCAAGCTGACCGACGCCGGTGTCGAACTGATCGAGCACAGCGAGGTGTCGCTGTACTTCCGCGACCCCGACGGCGCGCGCATCGAACTGATCGCCGATCCGCTCGGCGAGATGTACGGATCGCACGTCCTCTGACACACCACGACCGACAGGCCGCATCACACGAGAGGAAGGTGCCGACGATGACCGGTCCGGGTGCAACGCTCGCCCGGCCGCACGTCTGGCGGCCCGGCGACGCGACACCGCCGCTGCTCCTGTTGCACGGTACCGGCGCCGACGAGCACGCCCTGGTACCGCTCGGCGCGGACCTCGCGCCGGGTGCCCCGCTGCTCTCGCCGCGGGGGACGGTGCTCGAGGGTGCGATGGCCCGGTTCTTCCGCCGGCTCGGGGAGGGCGTCTTCGACGAGGAGGACCTTCGCGTCCGGACGGACGAGTTGGCCGCGTTCGTCGCCGCCGCCGCCGGCGAATACGGCATCGAGGCCGGAACCCTGGTGGCCGTGGGCTTCTCCAACGGAGCCAACATCGCGTCGTCGCTGCTCGCGCGACACCCCGACCTGCTCGCCGGTGCGGTTCTGATCGCGGCGATGGTCCCGTACCGCGACGGGCTCGGCGAGGTCGACCTGGCCGGCAAGCGGGTAGCGATCGTCAACGGCGACGCCGATCCCACCATTGCGCCCCAGCAGACGACGCGGCTCGCCGGACAACTGCGTGGGGCCGGAGCGCAGGTGTCCGTTCTCGGGCACCCGGGCGGGCACACCGTCCCCGATTCGCGGCTCGCGGAACTCCGCGCCGTCGTTGCAGCGACCGACCGAACCATCCCAGACCGTGGAAAGGCGCACAGACCATGACCTCCGCACCGACCTCACCCCGGCTCGACGTTCGTCGCGCCGCCGCCCGCGACACGACGAACATCGGGTGGCTCGACTCGAAGCACTCCTTCGCGTTCGGCCACCACTACGACCCCGCCAACACCCACCACGGTCTGCTGATGGTCAACAACGACGACACCGTCACGCCCGGTGCGGGATTCGAGACACACCCGCACCGCGACATGGAGATCGTCACCTGGGTGCTGCAGGGGTCGCTCGTGCACCAGGACTCGATGGGTCACGCGGGCGTCATCTACCCGGGGCTCGCGCAGCGAATGAGCGCGGGAACGGGCATTCTGCACTCCGAGAAGAACGACTCCTGGCGGCTCGACGGCGTCACCGGCGCGCACGCCGAGGAGCACTCCGATCCGGTTCACTTCATCCAGATGTGGGTCGTGCCGGACGAATCCGGCATCACCCCGGGTTACGAGCAGCTCGAGATCGACCACGAACTGCTCGCCGGGGGACTCGTGCCGGTCGCGTCGGGGATGCCGGACCACGCCGATCACGCGGCGATCCGGATCAAGAACAAGTACGCCTCGATGCACGTCGCCCGGATGCAGCCCGGTCAGGCGCCGATCACCCTCCCCGACGCGCCGTTCCTGCACGTGTTCGTCGCGCGTGGCGAGGCGTCGCTCGAAGGTGTCGGCGTGCTCTCGGAGGGCGACGCCGTCCGGATCACCGGAGCCGGGGGACAGCAGATGACCACCGAGACCGGTGCCGAGGTCATCGTGTGGGAGATGCATGCCAGGATCGCGGGGTAGGCAACACCGATCCATCCGGCCAGGGGAGCGTCGACGATGAGAACCTTCACCTACACGGCGCTTCCGTCGCGTGTGGTCTTCGGCTCGGGAACGGTCACGCGCGTCCGCGAGGAGGTGGAGCGGTTGGGGCGGCGCCGGGTCCTCCTGCTGGCCGGTCGGCACCTCGACCCCCGCGTCACCGACGGTCTCGGGGACCTGGTGGTGACGCGTTTCGACGGGGCGGTGATGCACACCCCGACCCCGGTCACCGACCGCGCCCTCGTCGTCGCCGAGCAGCACGACGTCGACTGCGTGGTTGCGGTCGGCGGGGGATCGACGACGGGACTGTCCAAGGCCCTCGCGGCCCGCGCCGGATACGACCAGGTCATCGTCCCGACCACCTATGCGGGCTCGGAAGTGACGCCGGTGCTGGGCGAGACCCGCGACGGCGTCAAGACCACGCGATCCGGGCCCGAGATCCTCCCGGAAACCGTCGTCTACGACGTGGACCTCACCGTCGACCTGCCCGTCGCCCTCACGCTGACGAGCGCGGTCAACGCGATGGCCCATGCCGTCGAGGCGCTGTACTCGGCGCAGGCCAATCCGGTCGTCGACGGGATGGCCCTGGATGCGATCGCGGCGGTCGCCCGGGCGCTGCCACGGGTGGCCTCCGACCCGCACGACCTCGGTGCCCGCGCGGACCTGCTGCAGGCCGCGTGGCTGGCGGGCACCTGCCTGGGCGGAGTCGGAATGGGCTTGCACCACAAGCTCTGTCACACCCTCGGGGGCAGCTTCGACCTGCCGCACGCACCCACCCACACCGTGGTGCTGCCACACGCGATGGCGTACAACGCCCCGGCCGTCCCCGACGTCATGGCGCGCATCGCCGACGCGATGGGGGTGCCGGACGCGCCGGGCGGGCTGTACGACCTCGTCGCCGGGCTGGGCGGGCCGACCTCCCTCGCCGAGTTCGGATTCACCCGCGCGGACATCGGCCGGGCCGCCGAACTCGCCACCGCGACCCCCTATCCGAATCCGCGGCCGGTCACCGCAGACGGGATCGCCCGTCTCCTCACCGACGCCCACGACGGGCGGCGGCCGGGCGGTGGCCGGTGAGCCTCCTGCGCACGCGCGGCATGCCCGTCGCGATGGCGATGGGCTTCGCCGCGTTCGGTGGCTGGTCGCTGCTGCTGCCGGTCGTTCCGCTTGCCGTCTCCGAGGCCGGCGGGTCCGAAGCCCTCGCCGGGGCGGTGACGGCCGTGTTCATGGCCGCGACCGTCGCGACCCAGCTCGTGACGCCGCGGCTGCTGCACGTGTGGGGCTACCGGCTCGTCCTCGCGGTCGGATGTCTGCTGCTCGGGCTGCCTGCGTTGGCGCTCCTGGCGTCCACCGCGGCCCCGGTCGCGCTCGGGGTCTCGGTCGTCCGTGGCGTCGGCTTCGGCCTGCTCACGGTCGCCGGCAGCGCGCTGGTCGCCGAGCTGGCGCCGAGGGAACTGCTGGGCCGCGCCACCGGGGCGCAGGGCATCGCGATCGCCACCGGCCAGATGATCGCTCTCCCCGTGGGATTGGCGCTGTTCGGCCGCGGGCACGCGAACACCGTGTACGTCCTGGGTGCCGCGGTGCCGATGCTCGCGGTCGTGGCGATCGCGGCACTGCCCCGGATCCGGCACGCCGCCGCCGAGGACGGTTCGCGCCGGCGGTTGCCGCTGTCGGTGCTGCTGGTGCCCTGCCTGGCGATGCTCGCCGTCGCGGCCGCGTACGGCGGTGTGACGAGTCTGCTGCCCATCGCGGTCGCCGGGCGGGCCGCGGTCGCCGGGGTCGCGCTGTCGGTGGCCAGTGCGGCGATCCTGGTCGGCCGCTACGCCGCCGGGCTGCTGGTCGACCGAATCGGGGTGGGCCGGATCATGGTTCCGGCGTTGGCCTGCGCGGCGAGTGGGGCGGTGCTGTTCGCGGTGACCGTCGCCGGCGGCGGCAACGCCGTCCTGCTGATGGCGGCCGCGATCCTGTTCGGTGGCGGGTTCGGCGCCGTCCAGAACGAATCCCTGGTCACGCTGTTCCGATCCGCGGGTCCGACCCGGCTCGGAGCGGCCAGCGCGGCGTGGAACGTCAGCTTCGACGCAGGCACCGGGGTCGGGGCACTCGCGCTCGGAGCCGTCGCCGGGCTGGCCGGTCACGCGGCCGTGTACACGGTCGGGGCGGTCGCGATCGCCCTCGTGATTCCGGTGGCCCTGCTGGCTCCGGGCGCCCGGCGCCCGGCCGATAGAGTTGAGGCATGACCTCCGTCGCCCTCCTCGATTACGGCTCCGGGAACCTGCACTCCGCACAGCGGGCACTCGCGCGCGTCGGCGCCGACGTGACCGTCACCTCCGACCCGGAGACGGCGCTCGCCGCCGACGGGCTCGTGGTGCCCGGCGTCGGCGCGTTCGCCGCGTGCATGGCGGGCCTGAAAGCGGTCCGGGGTGAACGCATCATCGGCAAGCGCCTCGCCGGCGGCCGGCCCGTCCTCGGCATCTGCGTCGGCATGCAGATCATGTTCGAGCGCGGTGTCGAGCACGGAGTCGAAGCCGACGGGTGCGGGGAGTGGCCCGGCACCGTCGAAATGCTGCGAGCCGAGGTGCTCCCACACATGGGCTGGAACACGCTGCAGGCGCCCGCCGACAGCGTGCTGTTCGCCGGCATCGACCCCGACACCCGCTTCTACTTCGTGCACTCCTACGGCGTGCAGAAGTGGGAACTGGCCGACGACGACCTGATCGCGCCGGCCAAACTCACGTGGGCGGACCACGGCGGGCCGTTCCTCGCGGCCGTCGAGAACGGGCCGTTGTCGGCCACCCAGTTCCACCCCGAGAAGTCCGGCGACGCGGGCGCCGCGCTGCTCGAGAACTGGGTGCGCAGCCTGTGACCGGACCCGGTCGCGGGTTCTCCTACGGCCGGCTCGCCCTGGCCGCGCTCGGCGCCGCGACCGCGGTGCTGCTGCTGACCGCGGTCGTCGTCGCGGTGCTCCGACCGACCGGGGTGTGGGGGCTGCTGGTCGCCCTCGGCGGCGTCGTCGGCGCGATCGCCGCGATGGCCACGGTGTCGGGGCGGATGACGCGGCGCGCCTTCGGCGACGACGAGTCCCACCCCGACTCGTAGGCCGCCGTGCGGCCGGCACCGAAGCACCCGGATGTCGCTCGCGGCTTATCGCGGCCCGAGCGCAGCGCCGTCGCTGCGACACAGTAGGGTTGGCGCCCGTGAGCCTGGTCCTTCTGCCTGCCGTAGATGTCGTCGACGGACAAGCCGTCCGCCTCGTTCAGGGGGAGGCCGGCAGCGAAACCAACTACGGCTCGCCCCGGGACGCGGCCCTCGCCTGGCAGAACGCCGGCGCCGAATGGGTACATCTCGTCGACCTCGACGCCGCCTTCGGACGCGGTTCCAACCGCGAGATGCTCGCCGGCGTGATCGGTGAGCTCGACGTGAAGGTCGAGCTGTCCGGCGGCATCCGGGACGACGCCTCCCTCGAGGCGGCCCTGGCCACCGGCTGCGCCCGCGTCAACCTCGGCACCGCCGCCATCGAGAACCCCGAGTGGTGCGCGAGCGCCATCGCCCGTTTCGGCGACAAGATCGCCGTCGGCCTCGACGTCCGGAACGAGGACGGCCGCTGGCAGCTCCGCGGCCGCGGCTGGGTCACCGAGGGCGGGGACCTGTTCGAGACCCTCGCCCGCCTCGACCGCGACGGCTGCGCCCGCTACGTCGTCACCGACGTGTCCAAGGACGGCACCCTCACCGGGCCCAACCTCGACCTGCTGCGCGAGGTGTGCGCGGTCACCGACGCGCCGGTCGTCGCGTCCGGCGGCATCTCCGCCCTCGACGACGTCGTCGCGATCGCCGGACTGACCGACCTCGGTGTCGAGGGCGCGATCATCGGCAAGGCGCTGTACGCCGGCCGGTTCACGCTGCCCGAGGCCCTCGCCGCGGTATCCGGCTAGTCTCGCCGTATGACGGACCCACACGAGTTGCTGGCCGTCGCCGCGGGCGTGCTCGACGGGGCCGTCGACACCTTCCTCGACGGGGTCGGAGCCCCCAGCGCCGTCGCGAAGGGGCCGCGGGACTTCGCGACCGCCGTCGATCTCGAACTCGAGCGGCGGCTGTCCGGGGAGCTCGCCGACCACACCGGAATCCCGGTGCACGGCGAGGAGTTCGGCGGACCGGACCTGGCCACCGGCACCGTGTGGGTGGTCGACCCGATCGACGGCACCCTGAACTACTCGTCCGGGCTGCCGACCGCCGGGATGCTGGTGGCGCTGCTGCAGGACGGCGACCCGGTCCTCGGCCTGACGTGGTTGCCGATGATGAACCGGCGATACGCGGCCGCCGCCGACGGTCCGCTGTTGTGCAACGGCGAGGCACTGCCGCGGCTGCGGTCGCAGGACCTGACGGAATCGATGGTCGGGTTCGGCGCGTTCAATCTGAACGGGCGCGGACCGATCCCCGGCGAGTACCGGGTCCGGGCGCTCGCGGAGGTCAGCCGGGTGTGCCGGCGGCTGCGGATGCACGGCTCCACCGGGGCGGACCTCGCGTTCACCGCGGCCGGGGTGCTCGGCGCCGCGGTCGTGTACGGGCACCATCCGTGGGACAACGCGCCCGGGGTGGCGCTGGTGCGGGCGGCGGGCGGCGTCGTCACCGACCTCGCCGGCGAGCCCTGGCACCTCGGGTCGCGGTCGGTGCTCGCGGCAGCGCCGGGAGTGCACGAGCAGATGATGAACATACTTGTCCCCCTTGGTGATCCGGGGGACTACCGGGACGGCGGAAGTCGGGAAGGAAGCGCGACATGACTGTGGCGGTACGGGTCATCCCGTGTCTGGACGTCGACGCGGGCCGGGTGGTCAAGGGCGTCAACTTCGAAAACCTCAGGGACGCCGGCGATCCCGTCGAACTGGCCGCCATCTACGATGCCCAGGGTGCCGACGAGCTGACCTTCCTCGACGTCACCGCGTCCACCTCCGACCGGGGCACGATGATCGACGTCGTCACCCGCACCGCCGAGCAGGTGTTCATCCCGCTCACCGTCGGCGGCGGCGTGCGCACCGAGGAGGACGTCGACCGGCTGCTGCGCGCGGGCGCGGACAAGGTCAGCGTCAACACCGCGGCGATCGCGCGACCGGAGTTGCTGCGCGAACTGAGTCAGCGATTCGGCGCGCAGTGCATCGTGCTGTCCGTCGACGCCCGTACCGTGCCCGAGGGGCAGGCGCCGACCCCGTCCGGGTGGGAGGTCACCACCCACGGCGGCAAGCGCGGCACCGGGATCGACGCGATCGAGTGGGCGCAGCGCGGCGCGGAACTCGGGGTCGGGGAGATCCTGCTGAACTCGATGGACGCCGACGGCACGAAGGCCGGGTTCGACCTGCCGATGATCCGGGCCGTCCGCGCCGCCGTGCACGTGCCGGTGATCGCCAGCGGCGGCGCCGGGGCCGTCGGGCACTTCGCCCCCGCGGTGCAGGCCGGCGCCGACGCGGTGCTCGCCGCCAGCGTCTTCCACTTCGGCGACATGACGATCGGGGACGTGAAGGCGTCCATGCGCGCGGAAGGGATCACCGTCCGCTGAGGTGGGCCCGCGGATCGCGCCACAGCCGCTCCCGGACGCGGTGGACCGGGTCGCCGCGACGCGCTCCGTTGACTCCTCGTGCGTCGACCCGATCGGTACCACGGTATAAACGGTCACATGAGTCTTGATCCCGCGATCTCAGCACGGCTGAAGCGAAACGAGGCCGGGCTGTTCAGCGCGGTCGCGCAGGAGCGGTCCACCGGCGACGTGCTGATGGTCGCCTGGATGGACGACGAGGCGCTCGCTCGCACCCTGGAAACCCGTAAGGGCACGTACTTCTCCCGGTCGCGTCAGCAGTACTGGGTGAAGGGCGAGACGTCCGGCCACACCCAGTACGTGCACGAGGTCCGGCTCGACTGCGACGGCGACACCGTCCTCCTGATCGTCGACCAGGAGGGCGCCGCCTGCCACACCGGCACCCACACCTGCTTCGACTCCGACGTGCTGCTGCCCCGCCCCTGACCACCGGGCCGCGCGGGCGCGTGCGCCGCGCGTCGTCCCACTCGTCGTCGGGGCGGGTCCGGATCCTGCTCAGCCGGGGACGGGCACGGCGACACCGACGGCGAGGGCGCCCATGGCCTTCGGCGTGCCCTTCTCGTAGAAGGTGTCGAGCTCGCGGATCTCGAAACCCGCGTTCCGCACCAGGGCCGGGATGTCGCGGGTGAGGTGGCAGCCTCCCGCGACCGTCTTCTGGATCGGGTCGATGCGATGCTGCCAGCGCCGGACCTTCTCGTCGGGGGCCAGTCCGTGTTCGACGAAATGCAGGGTGCCGCCCGGTTTCAGAACGCGCCGCACCTCGCGCAGCGCGGCACCGGCGTCGGGAATCGTGCACATCGTCCACGTGGACAGGGCGCAGTCGAAGGTGTTGTCGGGGAAGGGAAGTGACTGCCCGTCGAGTCCGGCGCGCTCGACCGGCACCCTGGACGCCGCGAGGCGGTCCCGGGCCAGCTTCCAGCCGAGGTCGGCGGGTTCGACGGCGCTGACGGAGTCGACCCCCGCGGGGTAGAACGGCAGATTGAGACCGGACCCGAAGCCGATCTCGACCACTCGTCCGTGCAGTCCCGCGCACGCGCGTTCCCGCAGCGGTCTGGTCAACGACATCCCGCAGGACACGTTCACCAGGCGCGGAACGACCTGATCCGAGTAGAACCCCATGCCCACCTCCCAATCACAGTGCGCCGAGCGGTCCTTCCACGGTACGGCCGGACTGTCGATTCGGGGTGCGCCTGTGGCAGATTGCTCCGCATGCCGTTGATCCAGATCTCCCAGACCACGGGCCTGTCCGCCGAGCGCAAGCGCGCCGTCATCGAGGCCGTCACCGCCGCCTACGCCGAGGCCAGCGGGAAGGACCCCGCCAAGGTGTGGGTCACGATCACCGACGTCCCCGGCGAGAACTGGGGTGTCGGCGGCGTCCCCCTCGCCTGACCCCGTTCATCGGACGGTGACCGGGGCGCCGGCCTCGGCGAGCACGGTGCGTGACCCGGCAGCCGGCGCGCTCGACCACCTCGTCGTCCGGGATGCGTTCGCGGTACAGCTCGATGCCCGCGGGTGGCGTCCGGTGCACCGTCCACGCGAGTGCGCCGGACGCGGCAGGGTCGATCCACCTCGTTCCCGGCAGCGCCGCCGCCGACCGCCCGGCCGGCACTCCGCGGCCCCGGGACCACACGCGGACGGCGCGGGTCCGGATCGCGGCGTCGACCTCGACGTCCTTGCCGACGAAGTGTCCGGGTGGAGGCGGCGGTGGTGATGCCGCAACCGGTAGCGGCAGAGCCGGCCCTCGGCGACGGTGCGTGCTCCGGAAAATGGTTCCCCGATGTGTCCCGGGTGCCGACGCTCGCATGCGGCGCGGCGCGGGCCCGTCACCTCGCCTCGGCGTGTGTCTCGCCTGTGGACGACCCGACTCGCTGTCCACGCCCCACCCCATTCAATCCTTGGGCGAGAGGCGTCGGGGAGAGGGGGTCGGGGGAGGGTCAGGCCTTGCCGGTGCCGGCGGCGATCCCGCGGTCGAGTTGGGCGACCAGCGCCTTGCCGAGGGTGATCAGCTGCCGCACCTGGTCGTCGTCGAGGCCGTCGAACACCAGCGCCCGCACCGCCTCGACGTGCTCGGGGGCGGACTCGACGACCTTCGTGTACCCGGAGGCGGTGAGCACCGCCAGTGAACCGCGGCTGCCGACGATCGCCTTGCGTCGCACCCAGCCGGCCTTCTCGAGTTTCGTGACGACGTGCGAGAGCCGGGACAGCGACGCGTTGGCCTGCGCGGCGAGAGTACTCAGCTGCAGGCGCCGGTCGGGGGCTTCCGACAGCACCGCGAGGACGAAGTACTCGAAGTGGGTGAGCTTCGCGTCCCGTTGCAGCTGGGTGTCGAGTGCGGCGGGCAGGCGGGTGGTCAGCGCGATGAGTTCGCGCCACGCGAGTTGCTGCTCGTCGTTGAGCCACCGAGTCGACCGCGGTTCGGTGCCCTCGTGTGTCTCGGTCATCTGCCCTCGCCCCTTCGGAATAGTTGTGGTCCGCACACGTTGACCCCTACAGTACTTGAAGCTTCAACGTAAAGGAGTGGACATGTCGGACCTCGCCATGCCGGCGCTGTACCTCAGCCATGGTGCACCGCCGCTCGTCGACGACGCACTGTGGGTCTCGCAACTCGAGACGTGGGCGCAGGATCTGCCCCGGCCCGAGGCCATCCTGATGGTGTCGGCGCACTGGGAGTCCGCGCCGCTGACGATCGGCGCGGTCGCGACCGGCACTCCGCTGGTCTACGACTTCGGCGGCTTCGACCGCAAGTACTACCAGGTGCAGTACGCCTCGCCCGGCGCGCCGGAACTCGCACGCCAGGTCGCGGCCCTGATGCCCGACAACGAGCCGATTCACCACCAGCCCGACCGTGGACTCGACCACGGCGCCTACGTGCCGCTGACCGTGATGTACCCCGACGCGGACATCCCGGTGCTGCAGATCTCGCTGCCGACCCTCGATCCCCGGCGGTTGCTGCACCTCGGGGAGCGACTGCGGCCGCTGCGCGAGCAGGGGGTCCTGATCGTCGGATCGGGATTCACCACCCACGGCCTGCCGTTCCTGCGGGACTGGACCCCGAACGCCCAGGCGCCCGGGTGGTCGCGCGAGTTCGACGCCTGGGCGGCCGAGCGTTTCGCCGACGGCGACGTCGACGCCCTGATCGACTTCCGGGCCCAGGCGCCCGGGATGCCCTTCGCGCATCCGACGATCGAGCACTTCGCGCCGCTGTTCGTCGCGCTCGGCGCGTCCAGCGACCCGGAGCAGTCCGCGACGCAGGTCATCGACGGATTCTGGATGGGGCTCGCGAAACGGTCACTGCAGCTGGCGTGAGGCGAGGCGGTGCGGCGGCACCCCCTTCGCGTCAGCGCGTCTCGCGCAGGAACGCGAGCGCCTGGTCCCCGTGCGTGTTGGCGCGCAGTTCGCTGGCGATCACCTTCAGCACCGTGCGGTCGGTGTCGATCACGAACGTGGTCCTCTTGACCGGGGAGAACTTCGCGAGCAACCCGCGCCGGACGCCGAACTGCTCGGCGACCGCGCCGCCGACGTCCGACAGCAGCGGGTAGTCGAACGACTTCGCCGCCGCGAACGACGCCTGCGTGTCGACCGGATCAGTCGAGATTCCGGCCCGCGACGCCCCGACCGCCGCGAACTCGGCCGCCAGATCGCGGAAGTGGCACGCCTCCGCCGTGCACACCGGGGTGTTCGCGGCCGGGTAGAAGAACAACACCAGCGGTCCGCCGGCGACCAGCTCACTCAGGGACCGGACCGTGCCGGATTGATCGGGCAACGCGAAATCGGGGGCCTGCTCACCGGTCTGCATGCGCGCGAGGCTACCGTCCCCGCCCCGGTCGTGGGGGCACGGTCCACTCCGGGTCGCTGCGCGGGCTCCGCTCCTGTGCACCCTGGTCGCTACGCGGGCTCCGCTCCTGGGATGATGGGCGCATGCCCGGCGAGTCCACCACCGTGACCTCCGCAGCCGTCGAGACGGCCGCAGCCACCACCACCCGCGCGCAGTTCCGTGCGCTGGCGGCCGAACACCGGGTCGTCCCGGTCACCCGAAAGGTGTTGGCGGACGCGGAAACTCCACTGTCCGCGTACCGCAAGCTCGCCGCCGGCCGACCCGGCACCTTCCTGCTCGAGTCCGCGGAGAACGGCCGCTCGTGGTCGCGGTGGTCGTTCATCGGCGCAGGCAGCCCCGCCGCGCTGACCGTCGTCGACGGCGAAGCCGCGTGGTACGGCAACGTGCCCGCGGGTGCGCCGTCGGGCGGCGACCCGATCGCCGCCCTCGGGCAGACCCTGGAACTGCTGCGCAGCGAACGCCTGCCGGACCTGCCGCCGCTGACCGGCGGCATGGTCGGCTTCATGGGATACGACGTGGTGCGTCGGCTCGAACGGCTGCCGAGCCACGCCGTCGACGACCTCCACATCCCGGAGATGGTGATGCTGCTGGCGACCGACCTCGCCGCCGTGGACCACCACGAGGGTGCGATCACGTTGATCGCGAACGCCGTGAACTGGGACGGCAGCGACGAGCGCGTCGACGAGGCCTACGACGACGCCGTCGCGCGGCTCGACGCGATGACCCGGGCGCTGAGCGCCCCCGCCGCGTCGACCGTCTCCACGTTCACCAAGGTCGCCCCGGAATTCCGACGGCAGCGCACCACCGAGGAGTTCGGCACCGACGTGCGCCGATTGATCTCCGAGATCGAGGCCGGCGAGGCGTTCCAGGTGGTGCTCTCGCAGCGTTTCGAGATGGACACCGAGGCCGCGCCCGTCGACATCTACCGGATGCTGCGCGCGTCCAACCCCAGCCCGTACATGTACCTGGTCAACGTCCCGGACGGCGCCGGCGGCACCGCGTTCGCGATCGTCGGGTCCAGCCCCGAGTCGCTGGTGACCGTCAAGGAGGGCACCGCGACCACGCACCCGATCGCGGGCACCCGCTGGCGCGGCGCCACCGAGGAGGAGGACGTGCTGCTGGAGAAGGATCTGATCGCCGACGAGAAGGAGAACTCCGAGCACCTGATGCTCGTCGACCTCGGCCGCAACGACCTCGGCCGGGTGTGCGAACCGGGCACCGTCACGGTGCACGACTACCGGCACGTCGAGCGTTACAGCCACGTGATGCACCTGGTGTCCACGGTCACCGGCCGGCTCGCCGACGGCAAGCACGCCCTCGACGCCGTCACCGCCTGCTTCCCGGCCGGCACCCTCTCGGGGGCGCCGAAGGTGCGGGCGATGGAGCTGATCGACGAGCTCGAACCCACCCGCCGCGGCATCTACGGCGGCATCGTCGGCTACCTCGACTTCGCCGGCGACGCCGACACCGCGATCGCGATCCGCTCCGCCCTCGTCAAGGACGGGACCGCGTACGTGCAGGCCGGCGCCGGGGTGGTCGCCGACTCCGACCCCGTCTACGAGGACACCGAGGCCCGCAACAAGGCGATGGCGGTGCTCAGTGCGATCGCCTCCGCCGGCACCCTGCGCACCCTGGGCGGCGGCGATGACTGACCCCGCCGCCGCGGCGCCCAGGCGACGGTCGGGTCTGACCGCCGCGTTGCCGGCGCTGTTGCTCGCGGTCGCCGCGCTGTGCCTGTGGGCGTCGTCGCGGATGACCTGGGTGCGGGTGGACTCGTTCGACGGACTCGGCGAGGCCCGCACCACCGACCTGATCGGCGGCACGTGGGCGGCCGCGACGACGCCGCTGGCGCTGGTGCTGCTCGCCGCGATCGCCGCGTCGTTCGCGGTGCGCGGGTGGGCGTTGCGGGTGGTGGCGCTGCTGGTGGCACTGGTCGCGGTCGCGGCGATCGTCCCGGCGGCGCAGTTGCTGGTGACCGACGTCGACACCGACCGCGCGGGCCGGCTCGCCGAGCTGCCCGGACGCGCCGACGTCACCGGAACCGATGTGCTGACCGCGCCGGCGTTGCTGGTGATCGGCGGCGGAGTCGTGGCGCTCGCCGCGGCGGTCGCGTTGCTGCGCAAGGCGTCGGTCAGCACCGGGCTGTCGTCGAAGTACGCGGCGCCCGCGGCGCGGCGGGAGGAGGCGACCCGCCGTACCGAGTCGAGCGGCCCGTCGAGCCAGCGGGTGCTGTGGGATGCGCTGGACGCCGGCGACGATCCCACCGACGACGAGCCCGGCGACCAGGACGGACCAGGGCCGACCACGGGCACGGACACCCGCCGTTAGTCAAGACTCGGCCGGGCTCTAGGCTTGGCCGAACGGATGACGTTTCTCACAATTGGCGACAGCCCAGAAAGGACTCGGGACACGATGAGCGTTCTCGATTCGATTCTCGACGGGGTGCGCGCCGACGTCGCCGCCCGCGAGTCCGTGCTCGACCTCGCCGCGGTCAAGGCTGCCGCCGCCGCGGCCCCGTCGGCCCTGAACGCCGCCGCCGCGCTCCGCGCCGACGGTATCGGGGTGATCGCGGAGGTCAAGCGCGCCAGCCCGTCCAAGGGTGAGCTGTCCACGATCACCGACCCCGCCGCGTTGGCCCGCGCGTACGAGGAGGGTGGCGCGCGGGTGATCAGCGTCCTCACCGAGGAGCGCCGTTTCAAGGGGTCGTTGGCCGACCTCGATGCCGTCCGCAAGGCGGTGCGTATCCCGATCCTGCGCAAGGACTTCATCGTCGGGCCGTACCAGATCCACGAGGCCCGCGCGCACGGTGCGGACGTGATCCTGCTGATCGTCGCGGCGCTCGACCAGAACACCCTCACCCTGCTCCTGGATCGCACCGAGTCTCTCGGCATGACCGCCCTCGTCGAGGTGCACACCGAGGAGGAGGCGGACCGCGCGCTCGAGGCCGGCGCCAGTGTCATCGGCATCAACGCCCGCAACCTCAAGACCCTCGAGGTCGACCGCGACACCTTCGCGCGGATCGCGCCCGGCCTGCCGAGCAACGTCGTCAAGATCGCCGAGTCCGGCGTGCGAGGCCCCGCTGACCTGCTCGCGTACGCCGGCGCAGGCGCCGACGCGGTACTCGTCGGGGAGGGCTTGGTCACCAGCGGCGACCCGCGCACCGCCGTCAAGGATCTCGTCGCCGCGGGCACGCACCCGTCCTGCCCGAAGCCGTCTCGCTGACACGTCGGCGAGCCGACCGGGGGTGCCGCCGGTGACGTCAGACCCGGAGTGCGGTCGACGTCACCATCTGAGGCAGACTGAACGGGTGACTGCAGACGATTCCGTACTTTCCGCCAAGGGTCGCGGACTGCCCCGCATGAGCGACGGCGTCACCGCGCGCAGCGCCCACGAACCCGATGCCGGTGGGCATTTCGGCGTGTACGGCGGGCGGTACGTTCCCGAGGCGTTGATGGCGGTGATCGAGGAGGTCACCGCCGAGTACGACAAGGCTCGCGTGGACCCGGCGTTCCTCGCCGAACTCGACCGGCTGCAGCGTGACTACACCGGACGCCCGTCCCCGGTGTACGAGGCGGCCCGGCTGTCCGAACACGCCGGCGGCGCCCGGCTGCTGCTCAAGCGCGAGGACCTCAACCACACCGGATCGCACAAGATCAACAACGTGCTCGGCCAGGTGCTGCTCGCCAAGCGGATGGGCAAGACGCGCGTCATCGCCGAGACCGGCGCCGGCCAGCACGGTGTCGCGACCGCGACCGCCTGCGCGCTGCTCGGCCTCGAGTGCGTCGTCTACATGGGCGAGGTGGACACCGAGCGGCAGGCCCTCAACGTCGCGCGGATGCGGTTGCTCGGCGGCGAGGTGATCGCCGCGAAGACCGGCTCGCGCACCCTCAAGGACGCGATCAACGAAGCGTTGCGGGACTGGGTCACCAACGCGGACAACACCTACTACTGCTTCGGCACGGCCGCGGGCCCGCATCCGTTCCCGATGATGGTCCGCGACTTCCAGCGCATCATCGGCCTCGAGGCCCGCGCGCAGGTGCACGCGCTGACCGGCCGGCTGCCCGACGCGGTCGCCGCCTGCGTCGGTGGCGGGTCCAACGCGATCGGCATCTTCCACGCGTTCATCGACGACCCGGCGGTCCGGCTCGTCGGATTCGAGGCCGCCGGTGACGGCGTCGAGACCGGCAGGCACGCCGCGACGATCACGGGCGGCACGCCGGGCGCACTGCACGGCGCGTACTCGTACCTGCTGCAGGACGAGGACGGCCAGACCGTCGAGTCGCATTCGATCTCCGCGGGCCTCGACTACCCGGGGGTCGGGCCCGAGCACTCGTACCTCAAGGACGCCGGGCGCGCCGACTACCGGCCGATCACCGACGCCGAGGCGATGGACGCGTTCGCGCTGCTGTGCCGCACCGAGGGCATCATCCCCGCGATCGAGTCCGCGCACGCGGTCGCCGGCGCCCTGAAGCTCGGCAAGGAACTGGGTGAGGGCGCGATCGTGCTCGTCAACATCTCCGGTCGCGGCGACAAGGACGTCGACACCGCCGCCAAGTGGTTCGGGCTGCTGCCGGACACCACGGACGGCACCGCCGTCGCCGACACCGACAACGCCGACACCGAAGGGGCACACAAGTGAGCGCCGCACCGTCCAAGCTCGGGGAGCTCTTCGCGCAGTGCCGGGCCGAGAACCGGGCTGCGCTGGTCGGCTACCTGCCCGCCGGATTCCCGGACCTGCCGCGTTCGATCGAGGCGTTCGAGGCCCTCGTCGACGCCGGCTGTGACCTGATCGAGGTCGGCATCCCGTACAGCGACCCGGTGATGGACGGGCCGACGATCCAGGCCGCCGCGGACACCGCCCTCGCCGCCGGAGTCCGGGTCCGCGACGTGTTCACCGTCGTCGAGGCGATCACCAAGGCCGGCGGCAAGGCGGTCGTGATGACGTACTGGAACCTCGTTCTCAAGTACGGCGTCGACAACTTCGCGCGCGACCTCGCCGCCGCGGGTGGCCTCGGCATCATCACCCCGGACCTGATCCCGGACGAGGCCGGCGACTGGATCGCGGCGTCGGACGAGTACGGCCTGGACCGGACCTTCCTGGTCGCGCCGAGCTCGACGAACGAACGTCTCGCGGCGACCGTCGACGCGTGCCGTGGCTTCGTGTACGCGACGTCGACGATGGGTGTCACCGGCGCCCGGGACGCGGTCTCCAACATGGCTCCGGAGCTGGTGGCGCGGGTGCGCGAGCATTCCGACATCCCGGTCGGCGTCGGACTCGGTGTCCGGTCCGGCGCGCAGGCCGCGGAGATCGCGGCCTACGCGGACGCGGTCATCGTCGGTTCCGCCCTGGTCACCGCGGCCGCCGAGGGCCCGGACGCGGTGCGGGCCCTGACCGCGGAACTCGCCGCAGGCGTCCGCTCGGCTACCGTGGCGTCGTGACCGACGTTCTCGCCTACATCCCGAGCCCACCGCAGGGCGTGTGGAACATCGGCCCGGTGCCGCTGCGCGCCTACGCCCTCTTCATCATCGCCGGCATCGTCGTCGCGGTGATCTGGGGTGACCGCCGGTGGGTGGCGCGCGGAGGCGAGAAGGGCACCGTCCTCGACGTCGCGATCTGGGCGGTGCCGTTCGGCCTGGTCGGTGGCCGGCTCTATCACATCGCCACCGACTGGACGACGTACTTCGGTGCAGGCGGGAACCCCGGGGACGCGCTGAAGATCTGGCAGGGCGGTCTCGGAATCTGGGGCGCGGTCCTGCTCGGCGGTGTCGGTGCGTGGATCGGCTGCCGTCAGCGCGGCGTGTCGGTGGCGGCCCTCGGCGACGCGATCGCACCCGCGATCCTGCTGGCGCAGGCGATCGGCCGGCTCGGAAACTGGTTCAACCAGGAGCTCTACGGGCGTGAGACCACGGTCCCGTGGGGGCTCGAGATCTATCAGCGGGTCAACTCCGCGGGACGCCTCGACCAGCTGACCGGCACCTCCAACGGTGTCGTCGAGAAGGTCGTGCACCCGACGTTCCTGTACGAACTGGTCTGGAACGTGCTGATCGTGCTGCTGCTCGTGTGGGTGGACCGGCGGTTCCGCATCGGCCACGGCCGGCTGTTCGCGCTGTACGTCGCCGGCTACTGCCTGGGCCGGTTCTTCGTCGAGCTGATGCGTGACGACCATGCCACCCACATCGCAGGCATCCGGATCAACTCGTTCACCTCGGCGATCGTGTTCGTCGGTGCGGTCGCGTACTTCCTGCTCGCGAAGAAGGGCCGGGAAACACCCGCCGAACTGCGCATCGGGAAGGCCCGCGAGGAGTACCTCGCCGCGCACCCGACGCCGGACGGGGGATCGGACGACACCCCGGCCGGGGACCCGGAGACGAGCGCCCCGACCACGCAGGCACAGGGCACCACCACCGAGGGGAACGGCACGTGACCGGACCGACCGGCAACGGCGAACCGCGCAAGGAGACCGGCACCCCGGGCACCGGCCCCGACGATCCGACCGCGGCGCACCCCACCGCGGACGACGCGACGACGGCGTACCCCACCGCGGACGATCCGACCGCGGCGTACCCCACCGCGGACGATCCGACCGCGGCGTACCCCACCGCGGACGATCCGACGACGGTGTACCCCACGGCGGATCAGCCGACGACCGCGTACCCGACGTCGGACTTTCTGGCCGGATACCCGACCACCGAGTACCCCGCGCCCGGCGGGTACCCGCAGCCGAGCGGACCGGTCTACGGGCCGCCCGGCAGCGGGCCGGGAATGCCACCGCCGACGGTCCCGCCCCAGCCCGGGACGCCGCCCGGATACCCGACGCCGCCGATCGGGTATCCGTCGCCGCCGGGGTTTCCGGCCCCGCAGCAGCCGCCGTACGGCGCACCCGGCTACGGCTACGCCGCGGTCGACCCGACCGCGCCGTTCGGCCGGGATCCCCTGACCGGGCAGCCGATGTCCGACAAGTCGAAGGTCGCGGCCGGCCTGTTGCAGATCCTGCTGCCGTTCCTGTCGGTCTGCGGCGTCGGCCGCCTCTACATCGGCAGCATTGCGATCGGGCTCGTGCAATTGCTCGGCATGTTCGTCGCGATCGCGCTGTCGATGGTGCTGATCGGCATCCCGTTCGTGATCGGGATCTGGCTGTGGACCGTCGTGGACGGAATCATGATCCTCGGCGGCACCGTGCGCGACGGCCAGGGGCGGGTGCTCCGCAGCTGATTCCGGCCCCGAAAACTGGTGACGGTTCGCCGGGGTCCCGCTGTTAAACTGGGCGCACCCGAGTGTGACGCTCGGAACCTGCTGCCCACGCGCGCCACACCGGATGCCTCCGGCCCATGTGCCTTCCGGCTCATGTGCTGACCGCCCCGTGTGGAGGTGTCAGGTGCTCTTCTCCCAGATACCGGAGCCGCAGGGGCTCTACGACCCCGCGACGGAATCCGACTCCTGTGGGGTTGCGATGGTCGCGGACATCCACGGCCGCCGTTCCCACGACATCGTCGCCGACGGGCTGCTCGCGCTCGCGAACCTCGAGCATCGCGGTGCGGCGGGGTCGGAACCGAACAGCGGTGACGGCGCCGGGATCCTGATGCAGCTGCCGGTCGAACTGCTGACCGCGGTCGCGGGTGTCGACCTGCCGGAGTCGGATCCCACCGGGAACGCGTTCGCCGCCGGAATCTGTTTCCTGCCGCGGGATGCGGCCGTGCGGGCCGCGGCGGTCGCACGGATCGAGGCGATCGCGGCCGAGGAGCACCTCGAGGTGCTCGGCTGGCGGGAGGTGCCCGTCGACCCGGACGGCGCCGACGTCGGCGCCGGTGCCCGCGAGTGCATGCCGCACATGAGCCAGCTGTTCGTCGCCGGACCGGCGGGGCCCGACGGCCGCCGGCCGGCCGGCCTCCACCTCGACCGCCTGGTCTACCCGCTGCGCAAGCGGGCCGAACAGGTCACCGACGACGGGCTCGGGGTGTACTTCCCGTCGCTGTCCGCGCGGACGATGGTCTACAAGGGGATGCTGACCACGACCCAGCTGCCCGCGTTCTTCCCCGACCTGCGGGACGAGCGGTGCCGCAGCGCGATCGCGATCGTGCACAGCCGATTCTCGACGAACACGTTCCCGTCGTGGCCGCTCGCGCATCCGTTCCGCTACGTCGCGCACAACGGCGAGATCAACACGGTCCGCGGCAACCGGAACCGGATGCGGTCCCGGGAGGCGATGCTGGCCAGCGACCTGATTCCCGGTGAGCTGCAGCGGTTGTACCCGATCTGCACGCCCGACGCTTCCGACTCGGCATCGTTCGACGAGGTGCTCGAACTGCTGCACCTCGGCGGCCGCAGTGTCGAGCACGCGGTGATGATGATGATCCCCGAGGCGTGGGAGAACGACCTCGCGATGGCGCCGGAGCGCCGCGACTTCTACCGTTTCCACGCCTCGCTGATGGAGCCGTGGGACGGGCCGGCCTGTGTGACGTTCACCGACGGCGTCCGGGTCGGCGCGGTTCTCGACCGCAACGGGCTGCGGCCGGGTCGGTGGTGGCAGACCGCGGACGGCCGGGTCGTGCTGGCCAGCGAGGCCGGGGTGCTCGACATCGAGCAGTCGCGGGTGTTGGCGAAGGGCCGGCTCGAGCCGGGCCGGATGTTCCTCGTGGACACCGCCGCCGGGCGGATCGTCCCCGACGACGAGGTGAAATCGGCGCTCGGCGCCGCGCAACCCTACGCGGAGTGGCTGTACGCGGGGTTGCTGAGCCTCGACGAGTTGCCGGACCGGCCCCCCACGGTGCACCCGCACGCATCGGTGGTGCGGCGCCAGGTCGCGTTCGGGTACACCGAGGAGGACCTGCGGATCCTGCTCGCCCCGATGGCCGCCAGCGGCGGCGAACCGCTCGGCTCGATGGGAACCGACACGCCGGTCGCGGTGATGTCGCAGCGTCCCCGGCTGCTCTACGACTACTTCGTCGAATTGTTCGCGCAGGTCACCAACCCGCCGCTGGACGCGATCAGGGAGGAGGTCGTCACGTCGCTGACCCGGGTGATGGGGCCCGAGCAGAATCTGCTGCACCCGACCGCCGCGTCCTGCAGGCAGATCGTGCTGCCGTGGCCGGTGCTCGACAACCACGCCCTGAGCAAGATCGTCCACATCGACGACGACGGCGACCATCCCGGTCTGGCCGCCACCGTCCTGCACGCGCTGTACGACGTGGACCGCGGCGGCGTCGGGATGGCCGAGGCGATCGAGGACCTGCGGGCCCGGGCCGGCGCCGCGATCGCCGCCGGATACCGGACCCTGATCATCTCCGATCGCGACTCCGATCACCTGCGGGCCCCGATTCCGTCGCTGCTCGCGGTGTCCGCGGTCCACCACCACCTGATCCGGACGAAGGAACGGACCAAGGTCGCGCTCGTCGTCGAGTCCGGCGACGCCCGCGAGGTGCACCACGTGGCGTTGCTGATCGGGTTCGGTGCGGCCGCCGTGAATCCGTACCTGGCCATGGAGACGATCGAGGACCTCGTCGGCGAGGGGGAGTTGACCGGTCTCGAACCGGCGGTCGCGGTGCGCAACTACCTGTACGCGCTCGGCAAGGGCGTGCTCAAGGTGATGTCGAAGATGGGCATCTCCACCGTCGGATCGTACACGGCAGCACAGGTTTTCGAGGCGATCGGCCTGGACCGCGACCTGGTCCACGAGTACTTCCGGGGCACCGTCTCGACCCTCGGCGGCGTCGGGCTCGACACCCTCGCCGAGGAGGTCCGCGCCCGGCACCGGCTGGCGTACCCGCCGAACCCGACGGACCGCGCCTATCGGCGCCTCGACGTCGGCGGCGAGTACCAGTTCCGGCGGGACGGCGAACTGCACCTGTTCACCCCGGAAACGGTGTTCCTGCTCCAGCACGCCACCCGCACCGGGCGCCGGGAGGTGTTCGACCGGTACAGCGAGGAGGTCAACGCGCTCGCCGCCCGCGGCGGCACGCTGCGTGGCCTGTTCCGGTTCCGGGAGGGGCTGCTGCCTCCGGTCCCGCTCGACGAGGTGGAGCCGGTGAGCGCGATCGTCACCCGCTTCAACACCGGCGCGATGAGCTACGGGTCGATCTCCGCCGAGGCGCACGAGACGATGGCCGTCGCGATGAACAACCTTGGTGGGCGGTCGAACTCGGGGGAGGGCGGCGAGAACGCCGATCGGCTGCACGACCCGGGCCGGCGCAGCGCGGTCAAGCAGGTGGCCAGCGGCAGGTTCGGCGTCACCAGCGACTACCTGATCAACGCCAGCGACATCCAGATCAAGATGGCGCAGGGCGCCAAGCCCGGCGAGGGCGGCCAGCTTCCCGCGTTCAAGGTCTACCCGTGGGTGGCGACGACCCGGCACTCGACCCCCGGGGTCGGGCTGATCTCACCACCGCCGCACCACGACATCTACTCCATCGAGGATCTCGCGCAGCTGATCCACGATCTGAAGAACGCCAACGAGAACGCACGGGTGCACGTCAAGCTCGTCAGTTCCGTCGGGGTCGGGACGGTGGCGGCCGGAGTGTCGAAGGCGCACGCCGACGTGGTGCTCATCTCCGGTCACGACGGCGGTACCGGCGCGTCGCCGCTGACGTCGCTCAAACATGCCGGGGCGCCGTGGGAGATCGGACTGGCCGACGCGCAGCAGACGTTGGTGCTCAACGGCCTTCGGGATCGGATCACCGTCCAGTGCGACGGCGGCATGCGAACCGGGCGGGACGTGATGGTGGCAGCCCTGCTCGGTGGCGAGGAGTTCGGCTTCTCCACCGCGCCGCTCGTCGTCGTCGGCTGCATCATGATGCGGGTCTGTCACCTCGACACCTGCCCGGTCGGGGTCGCGACCCAGAACCCGGTGCTGCGGGCCCGCTACACGGGCAAACCCGAGTTCGTCGAGGAGTACTTCCGGTTCGTCGCCGAGGAGGTGCGCGAGCACCTGGCCCGTCTCGGTCTGCGCAGCCTGGACGAGGCGGTCGGGCGCGCCGACCTGCTCGAGACGGCGGAGGGAGTGGCGCACTGGAAGAACCGGGGACTGGACCTGACCCCGATCTTCGCTGTCCCCACCGGATCCGACGGGCAACGGCTGCCGCAGCGCCGCCGCGTCCGCGACCAGGACCACGGTCTGGCGGGGGCGTTGGACCGGAGTCTGATTCAGCTCGCCGAGGGGGCGCTCGAGGATGCGCACCCGGTGCGGCTCGAGCTGCCGGTGCGCAACGTCAACCGCACCGTCGGCACCCTGCTCGGCGCCGAGGTGACTCGCCGCTACGGCGCAGTCGGGTTGCCCGACGACACGATCGTCGTGGAGCTGACCGGCTCCGCCGGGCAGTCGCTCGGCGCATTCCTGCCGCCGGGCATCACCCTGGAGATGATCGGGGACGCCAACGACTATGTGGGCAAGGGGCTTTCCGGGGGCCGGATCGTCGTGAGGCCGGCACCCGACGCGTTGTTCGAGGCGGAGGAGCAGGTGATCGCCGGCAACACCGTGCTCTACGGCGCGACCTCGGGCGAGGTGTTCCTGCGCGGCCAGGTGGGCGAGCGGTTCTCGGTCCGCAACTCCGGCGCGACCGCGGTCGTCGAGGGTGTCGGCGACCACGCCTGTGAATACATGACCGGGGGCCGGGTCGTCATCCTCGGACCGACCGGCCGCAATCTCGCGGCCGGGATGTCCGGGGGCATTGCGTACGTGCTCGATCTCGACCCGACCCGGGTGAACCGGGCGATGGTCACCCTCGAGCCGCTCGACCCCGACGACCTGGAGTGGTTGCGGGCCGCGGTCTCCCGGCACCGGGACCGGACCGGCTCCCCGGTCGCGGCGTCGGTGCTGGCCGACTGGCCACGGCGCTGCGGACTGTTCACCAAGGTGCTGCCGGTCGACTACCGGCGGGTGCTCGACGCGACCCGGCTCGCGCGGGCCGAGGGGCGCGACGTCGACACCGCGATCATGGAGGCGGCACGTGGCTGATCCGCATGGCTTCCTGAACGTGCGCAAGGTCGAGGCGCCGAAACGTCCGGTGGCCGACCGGGTCCGGGACTGGCGGGAGGTGGGCGCCGAGCAGTCGCCGGCGGCGCGGGCACGCGAGGTCGCCGAGCAGGCGACGCGCTGCATGGACTGCGGAATCCCGTTCTGTCACTCGGGTTCCGCCGGCTGCCCGCTCGGGAACCTGATCCCCGAGTGGAACGACCTGGTTCGGCGGGGACGGTGGTCGGCGGCCGCCGACCGGCTCCACATGACCAACAACTTCCCCGAGGTCACCGGCCGCATCTGCCCGGCACCGTGCGAGGCGGCGTGCGTGCTGTCGATCGCCGAGAACGACACCGGCGGCAGTGTCACGATCAAGCGGATCGAGCAGGCGATCGCCGACGCCGCCTGGGAGGGACGTGCGGTCGCTCCGCAGGCGGCGACGGTCAGTTCCGGTCGCACCGTCGCCGTCGTCGGGTCCGGGCCCGCGGGGCTGGCCGCGGCCCAGCAGCTGACCCGCGCCGGACACGACGTCACGGTGTTCGAACGCGACGACCGGCTCGGTGGCCTGCTGCGCTACGGCATCCCGGCGTTCAAGCTGGACAAGGTCGTGATCGACCGGCGCATCGACCAGATGCGCGCCGAGGGCACACATTTCGTCATCGACTGTAACGTGGGTGCGGACGTGTCGGTGTCGCAGCTGCGCCAGCGGTACGACGCGGTCGTGCTGGCGGTCGGGGCGTTGCGGGCCCGCGACAACACCACCGTCCAGGGTCGCGAACTCGACGGCATCCATCTCGCGATGGAGCACCTGGTGCTCGCGAACAGGGAGTGCGAGGGCGACGGCGAAAGCCCGGTCACCGCGCACGGCAAGCACGTCGTGATCATCGGCGGCGGCGACACGGGCGCCGACTGTCTCGGCACCGCGCACCGGCAGGGGGCGCTGTCGGTCACCCAGCTCGATTACCACGCGGAGGCGCCGGTGGTGCGGGACGACGAGCGGTCGCCGTGGCCGTCCTGGCCGATGGTGCTGCGGACGTCGCCGGCCCACGCAGAAGGTGGGGTCCGGCGGTACGAGGTTGCGGTGCAACGGTTTCTGGGCGACGAGGCGGGCCACGTCCGGTCGATGGTGCTCGCGGAGGTGCGCGTCACCCGCGACGAGCAGGGCCGCCGGCACATCACGCCGATCGGTGAGGAGGTCGAACTGCCGTGCGACCTGGCCCTTCTCGCGATCGGCTTCGAAGGGGTCGAGCACAGCGTGCTGCTCGACGACTTCGGACTCGACCTCACGCGCCGCGGCGTGCTCGCCTGCGGACCGGACTGGCAGACGTCGGCGCCCGGCGTCTTCGTGTGCGGCGACGCGCACCGGGGCGCGTCGCTCGTTGTCTGGGCGATCGCCGAGGGGCGCTCGGCTGCACACGCCGTCGACGTATTCCTCACCGGGCATTCGGATCTGCCGTCCCCCGTGCATCCGGCCGCTCTTCCGCTGGAGGTTCTCTGACCCGCGAGATGACGAGTCGGTTAACGGTCGCTGAGTTCATTGTGTTCACGGGGGTGCGAATAGATCTGAATCGGTTCACCGACTAGGCTCGTCGTCGTGACTCGACGGACAAAGATTGTGTGCACCCTGGGCCCGGCGACAGCGACCGCGGAGCGGATTCGCGACCTCGTCGAGAGCGGGATGGACGTTGCGCGGCTCAACTTCAGCCACGGCGAGCACGCCGACCACGAACAGAACTACCGCCTCGTGCGCGACGCCTCCGACCTGACCGGCAAGGCCGTCGGTGTCCTCGCCGACCTGCAGGGCCCGAAGATCCGGCTCGGCCGGTTCGCCACCGGCCGCACCGTCTGGGACAACGGTGAGGAGGTCCGGATCACCGTCGACGAGTGCGAGGGAACGCACGACCGCGTCTCGACCACCTACAAGGAACTGGCCCAGGACGCCAAGGCCGGCGACCGCCTGCTCGTCGACGACGGCAAGGTCGGGCTCGAGGTGATCGAGGTCGACGGAAACGACGTCGTCTGCCGCGTCACCGAGGGTGGACCGGTCAGCAACAACAAGGGCGTGTCCCTGCCCGGGATGAACGTGTCGGTGCCCGCCCTGTCCGAGAAGGACATCGAGGACCTCGAGTTCGCGCTGCGGCTCGGTGTCGACTTCATCGCGCTGTCGTTCGTGCGCTCGCCCGCGGACGTCGAACTCGTGCACGCGGTGATGGACCGGGTCGGCCGGCGGGTCCCGGTGATCGCCAAGCTCGAGAAGCCCGAGGCCATCGACAATCTCGAGGCCGTGGTGCTGGCGTTCGACGCGGTGATGGTCGCCCGCGGCGACCTCGGTGTCGAGTTGCCGCTCGAGCAGGTGCCGCTGGTGCAGAAGCGCGCCATCCAGATCGCGCGCGAGAACGCGAAGCCCGTGATCGTCGCGACCCAGATGCTCGACTCGATGATCGAGAACTCGCGGCCCACCCGCGCCGAGGCGTCCGACGTCGCCAACGCCGTCCTCGACGGCGCCGACGCCGTGATGCTGTCCGGCGAGACGTCGGTCGGCAAGTACCCGATCGAGACCGTGCAGACGATGTCCCGCATCGTCGAGGCCGTCGAATCCGAATCGACGCGGGTGCCGCCGCTGACGCACGTGCCCCGGACCAAGCGCGGCGTCATCTCGTACGCGGCCCGCGACATCGGCGAGCGGCTCGACGCGAAGGCGCTGGTCGCCTTCACCCAGTCCGGTGACACGGTGCGCCGTCTCGCCCGGCTGCACACCCCGCTGCCGCTGCTGGCGTTCACGCCGCTGCCGGAGGTGCGCAGCCAGCTCGCGCTGACCTGGGGCACCGAGACGTTCCTCGTGCCGCCGGTCTCGACCACCGACATCATGATCGGCCAGGTCGACACCGCGTTGCTGTCCCTTGGCCGGTACAACAAGGGCGATCTCGTCGTTATCGTCGCCGGATCCCCGCCCGGCACCGTAGGCTCCACCAATCTGATCCACGTCCACCGGATCGGGGAAGAGGACCACAGGTGAACGATGCGGGTGCCGGCAGTGACGTCATGACGCGACGCGCAGACGAACGGGCGCAGGATCTTCGGACGCTGCTGGACCTGCTCGACCTGGAGCGGATCGACGACGACACCTTCGTCGGCAGCCACCCCACGGGCAGGCACCTCGGCAGCCGCACCTTCGGCGGGCAACTCGTCGCGCAGTCGATGATCGCGGCCGGGCGCACCGTCGACGGCGACCGGCCGCTGCACGCGATCAACGTGCACTTCATCCGGGGTGGCGACGTCAAGGCCCCGATCGAGTACCGGGTGCAACGGTTCCGCGACGGCCGGGCGCTGGCCAACCGTCAGGTCACGGCGCTGCAGGACGGGCGTGAGCTGTGCGTCGCGCTGATCGCGTTCCAGGACGCCGGCCGCGGGCTCGAGCACGCGGCACCACTGCCGGACGTGCCTGCCCCGGAGACGCTGCCGTCGCTCGGGGAACGGCTCGTCGGGTACGAGGACACGCTGCCGCACTTCGCCGGTGCGCTGCGCCCGATCGACATGCGCTACGCCAACGACCCGTCCTGGATCCTCAAGGGCACGGGGGAGAAGCTCGGCCACAACCGGGTGTGGATGCGCACCGACGGGCCCCTGCCCGACGATCCGCTGCTGCACGCCGCGGCGATGGGATACGGCTCCGACACCACGGTGCTGGACTCGATCATCACCACGCACGGATTGGCCTGGGGCCTGGACCGGATCGTGGCGGCCACCGTCAACCACTCGATGTGGTTGCACCGTCCGTTCCGGTTCGACGAGTGGGCCCTGTACGCCACCGAATCGCCGGTCGCGGCCGGATCCCGCGGCCTGGCGACCGGGCGGTTCTTCTCCCGCGACGGCGAGCTGCTCGCGACCGTCGTCCAGGAAGGCATGATCCGGCACTTCCCGAAACGGGGCTGACGCCGGGCGCCGAGACGGCGCGGTCGAACGACGCGAGGGGGTGCGCTGATGGGATTCGGCACCCTTGCGCTCGTCGCGGTGCTCGGCCTGAGCGGACCCCTGCTCGCGGTCCGCAGGCGGTGGAACATCCCGGTCGTGCTCGGTGAGCTCGCGGCCGGTGCGGTGGTGGGCGTCAGCGGATTTCGGCTCCTCGACCCCGGCGACCCGGTCTTCGTGTTTCTCGCGGACATCGGTTTCGCCCTGGTGATGTTCGTGGCAGGCACCCACGTCCCGATGCGGGACGCGTCGATCCGGCCCGCGCTGCGACGTGGACTCGTGCGGGCGGGCGCGGTGGGCATTGCCGCCGTGCCGGTCGGGATCGCGCTCGCCGGCATGTTCGACACCGGCAAGGCCGGGCTGTACGCCGTGCTGGTCGCATCGTCGTCGGCGGCGCTCGTGCTGCCGATCATCGATTCGCTGCGACTCGGCGGTGCGCCGGTCGTCGAGACCGTCGCCCAGGTCGCTGTCGCCGACACCGTGTGCATCGTCGCGCTGCCGCTCGCCATCGACCCTGGCCACGCGGTCCGCGCCGCGGTCGGCGCGGTGGCGGTCGCCGCCGGTGCGGCGCTCGTCTACGTGGCCTTCCGGTGGTTCGTGCGAACCGGGCTGCAGGAGCGGAGCCACCGGGTCTCCGAACAGCGCGGCTTCGCCCTCGAGCTGCGGGTGAACCTCGCGTTGCTGTTCGCCCTCGCCGCGCTCGCGACCTGGACGCACGTCTCGGTGATGCTGGCCGGGTTCGCGCTCGGCCTGGCGCTGTCGGCGGTCGGGGAGCCGAGACGGCTGGCACGGCAATTGTTCGGTGTCACAGAGGGTTTCCTCGGCCCGCTGTTCTTCGTCTGGCTCGGCGCGTCCCTCGACCTGCGGGCGCTCGTCGACCACCCGTCGTACATCGGGCTCGGGTTGTGTCTCGGTGTCGCCGCCATCGCCGTGCACGCGGTCGCGCGCCTGCTCGGGCAGCCGCTGCCGCTGGCGGCGCTCGCCGCCGCCCAACTCGGCATCCCGGTCGCGGCCGCGACCATCGGAACCCAGCTCGGCCTGTTCGCGCCCGGGGAGGCTCCGGCCCTGCTGCTCGGGGCACTCGTCACCATTGCAGTCGCGGCGGTCGCCGGGGCGCTCGCGGTGCGCCGCGGCCTGGTACGGGCCTGAACGCGGGCGCCGAGCGCCCGCCGGGCGCGGCGGCGCGCCGGGGGTTAGACTGCGCGCACTTCCCACCGCAGAAGGAGGGGTCGCGAATGTCCGGATCTTCTTCGCTGGACTGGAACAACGAGCTCTGGAACAGCTTGCGGTGGACGCTCGAAGCGTTCGGCATCTCCGCGACCTGCTTCGCGATCATCGCCGTCCTCCTTCTCCGCTTCACGCGGTGGGGGCGGCAGTTCTGGCGAATCAGCGGCGCCTACTTCACCGGCCGCGACAGCGCTCCGGTGTACGCGCTGATGGCCGTGGTGCTGTTCATGACGGTGTTCGCGGTGCGGATGACGGTGCTGTTCTCGTACCAGGGCAACGAGATGTACACCGCACTGCAGATGGCCGCACAGGGTTTCGCCCAGGGTGACAGCGCGGCGCTCGACGCGGCCGAGTCCGCGTTCTGGCGCTCCCTGGCGATCTTCTCCATCCTCGCGACCATCCACGTCGCGCGCTCACTGCTCGACTTCTACATCGGCCAGGCGTTCGACATCCGCTGGCGGCAATGGCTCACCGACCACATCACGACCGACTGGCTCGCCGGACGGGCCTTCTACCGGGACCGGTTCGTCGACGCCACGATCGACAACCCCGACCAGCGGATCCAGGCCGACGTCACCGACTTCGTCCAGACCTCCCGGTCGCTGTCGATGGGCGCCGTCGGGGCGATGGTCTCGCTCGTGTCGTTCACGAAGATCCTCTGGGACCTGTCCGGACCGATCACCGTCTTCGGCACCGAGATCCCGCGTGCCCTGGTGTTTCTGGTGTTCGCCTACGTGCTGGTCTCGACGATCGTCGCGTTCTGGCTCGGGCGGCCGCTGATCCGCCTCAACTTCTGGAACGAACAGCTGACGGCCAACTTCCGCTATGCGCTGGTCCGGGTCCGCGACGGCGCGGAGAACGTCGCGTTCTACCGCGGCGAGGGTGTCGAGCGCACCGGACTGCTCACCCGATTCGCCGCGGTGCTGCGCAACTACTGGCGGATCGTCTACCGGACGCTGAAGTTCAACGGCTGGAACCTCGTGGTCAACCAGATCGCCGAGGTGTTCGCGTTCCTGATCCAGGCGCCGCGCTTCTTCGCAGGCACGATCACGCTCGGCGACATGACCCAGTCCGCGACGGCGTTCCGGCAGGTGCACGACTCGCTGTCGTTCTTCCGCGAGTCCTACGACGCGTTCGCCGGCTACCGCGCCAGCCTGATGCGACTCGACGGACTCGGCCGGGCCAACCGGGTGTCCCGCGAACTGCCGGCGCTCGCGACCGCGGATCTCGACGGGGCACTGGAAATCGACGGCGTGCACGTGCGCACCCCCGACGGGTCCCCGCTGGTCACCGACCTCGACCTGACGATGACGCCCGGTGAGGCGGTCGTGGTCAAGGGCCCGTCCGGTAGCGGCAAGACCACCCTGCTGCGGAGCCTCGCGCAGATGTGGCCGTACACCGACGGGCTGATCCGCCGACCCTCCGGGCAGCAGACCCTCTTCCTGTCGCAGATGCCCTACCTGCCGCTCGGGGACCTGCGGACCGCCGTCGCCTACCCCGGATCCGCCGCCGACATCGACGACGACACGATCCGCACGGTGCTGCGGAAGGTGCAACTCGGCAACATCGCCGACCGGCTCGACGAGGAACAGGACTGGGCCAAGATCCTGTCCCCGGGCGAGCAGCAGCGAATCGCGTTCGCGCGCATCCTGCTGCTGCGGCCGGCGCTCGTGTTCCTCGACGAGGCGACGTCCGCGGTCGACGAGGGGCTGGAGTACTCGCTGTACGACCTGATCCGCACCGAGGTACCCGAGTGCATGCTGTTCAGCGTCAGCCACCGCAGCACCGTCGACCAGCACCACACCCGCCAACTCGAACTGATCGGTGACGGGGCGTGGCAGCTGTCGACGGTGTCGGTGTGACCGAGCGTCAGGGCCGCCAGCCGGCCGGCATGTGCTCGTCCGCGAACGCGAGCTTGATCCGGATCAGCTCGGACCGGTTCGGCTTGCCGGATTTCATCAGCAACCCCTCGACGGCGGCCTGCTGGTCGTACGACTGGATCTGATTCGCATCCATCTTCACGCCGACCAGCGGTCGAACCGGCCCCGGCCTAGGCATTGCTCTCGACCATCTGTGTTTCCGCGCTCATCATTGACCTCCCCAAGGATCGGACCAGCGTCGTGTGCGAAGGATGAGGATTCGCCGGTTCCGGCACGAATCCGATCGTGCTCGGCATGCAATCTAGCGAATCGGACAGACCGTTTAGTTGGTTTGACGGTATTTGCTGGACGAGTGTCCGAACATCTCGCACTGTGGGATCGGCAACGGGTCGGATGCATCGCGCTCGGCGCGCGTCCGGCACCGGCCGGCATGCCGTGGTGGAGCGGTGTGACCGTGAGCCCGCCGACGCGGCGGAGGTCGGCGCCGGCACCGCGACGGCCGACCCGTGGTGGGCGGCAGGAGGATCGGGATCCGGCTCCCCGCGCGGCCGTGTCCGTCACTGGGGTGGGTCGGGCCGAGGGCAGCGGCCGAACCCTGTACCGGATCGACGGGCTGCGGGAGGCGCTCTCGCTCGCCCGGAGGCGTTCGGGGTGCGGTAGCCGGCGACGGGCCATCGACACCGGGCACGTCGAGTCCGCCGTCGCCCGCGGTCAGTCGTGGCACCGCCGGCCGGGCGGGTGTGGGCGATGCTTCGAGGCGGGACGCGATCGGCGCGTGACCGCCGGCGCGATCAGGCCCGTTCGACCCGGGTCGCGATGTCCTGCAGGTCGGTGGACATCGCCCTCGCGGTCGCCTTCATCGCGAGCCGGCCCAGGGTCGCCGCGAGCAGACGGTGCAGGGTCGAGCTCCCGACGGTGGCCGAGAACGTCATGGTCAGCTCGGTGCCGTCGCCGGCCGGGGAGAGGTCGAACGTCGTCGTGTAGTCGGTTCCGGCGGAATGCGCCTTGACCACGGTGCGGTGCGGCGGATCGACCTCCGCGACCCACATCTCCTCGGTCGCCTCCTTGTCGAACATCCGCCGCGTCTCCCGCCACCGGGTGCCGACCCGATACCCCTCGCCGGACACCCGTTCCACCCCGGTGACGCCGGAGAGGGTCTGGTCGGCGCCGTCGATGTCCGTCAGCACCGCCCACACCCGCTCCGGTGCCGCCTCGACCCGACGGCTGATTCGAATCTCGTTGCCGGGCATCGGTTCTCCCCTCGGGCGGCGACGGTTCCGGGCAGGTCCTAGGTGATCGTGAATCCGCCGTCGACGGCGATCGTCTGCCCGGTCACGTAGCCGGCGGCGTCGGAGGCGAGCCAGACCAGGCTGGCGGCGAGTTCGGCCGGATCGCCGGTGCGGCCGAGCGCGATGCGCGACGCCTGGCTCTCGAGGTAGCCGTCCTGGTAGCTGTCGGTCATCTCCGACTCGAAGAAGCCGGGCGCGATCGCGTTGACGCGGATGCCCTTGCGGGAGCCCCACTGCTGGGCCAGGTCCCGGGTCAGGCCCACGACCGCGGCCTTGCTGGCGCTGTACGCGGCCTGCGGCAGCTGCGCGGTGGTCAACCCGAGGATGCTCGCGATGTTGACGATCGAGCTGCCCGGCTGCATCACCCGGCCGCACGCCTGCGCGCACCAGTACGACCCGTTCAGGTTGATGTCGATCACCGATCGGAACTGCTCGGGCGTCTCACGCGTCGCCGGGACGGCCGTGCCGATGCCCGCGTTGTTGACCAGGACGTCGACGCGGCCGAACTCGGCCATCGCGGCGTCGACCATCGCCTGGCACTGCTCGGGCGAGGTGACGTCGGTGGCGACGGTCAGGGCGCGCCGACCGCTCGAGCGCACCAGGTTCGCGGTGTCCTCGAGCTTCTCGGTACGCCGGGCCGCGAGCACGACGTCGGCGCCCGCCTCGGCGCACGCCTGCGCGAACGCGACACCCAGCCCGGAGGACGCGCCGGTGACGATGACGACCCGGTCGTCGAGACGGAACTTGTCGAGCACGGACATGAGGCCACCTTCTCCTTGACGGGTCGGATTCGGCGCCGAGTCGCCGACGGGCGCGGCTCTGCCGAAACACGGTCTGACCTAGGATACTACGCAGTATTATGAGAACTGTCCCGGCAGGATCACCCGAGAGCAGGCTGGTGTGAACGACAACGGCGCCGTCCGGTCCGACGTCGCGCTCCGCATCCTCGATGCCGCGGCGGACGCGTTCGCCCGCGCCGGTTTCGCGAACACGACGATCGACGACATCGCCCACGACGTGGGCGCCACGAAGGGGCTGATCTACTACCACTTCCGCTCGAAACTCGACATCTTCCTCGCGGTCTACGAGCACGGGATGCGCCGGCTCGATGCCGTGGTGCGGCCGAAGGTGGACGGGCCGGGCACCGGCCGCGCCCGGCTCGATGCGATGTCGGTGGCGCACGTGGAGATTCTGATGACCGATTTCGGCTACCACCATGTGGTGCAGCAGGGCGTCCGGGACCAGTCGTCGACCTCGACCACGACCCGGCAGCGGGAGGCCCTCCTCGAACTGAACGACCTCCGCCACGAGTACGAGCGGCTGTTCCATCGGGTCGTCGTCGACGGCATGCGTGACGGATCCCTCCGTGAGGCCGATCCGGGTCTGGCGACGCGCACGCTGCTGAGCAGCCTCAACGCCGTCGACGCCTGGTACCGCCCGATCGAGGGGCAGGCCCCGCGGGAGATCACGAATCTCGCCCACGAGATCGTGGCGTTGATCATCGGTGGCGTCTCGAGTCGTGATCGTTGATCCCGAGTCGTGTGCCGGGCAGCGTGGCGTCGACCGGGGAGGGCAGCCGGGCGCGGGCAACCTCGGTGTCAGTGCGGGAGTCGGGCCTCGAGGGTGCGGGTGAGGATCTCGAGTGCCAGGTTCCAGCCGTCGGCGACGGCAGGAGTCAGGGCGATGCCGTGTTCGGCGAGTGCGGGCCCGGCGAGATCGCGGATCTCGTCGGGCCCGACCCGCGTCTGCGCCAACCCGACGATGTCGAGCAGGAGCCGGACGCGTTCGCCGTCGGTCATCGGCAGACAGGCCCGGGTGGCGAGGGATTCGGGACCGGGGATCGTCATCGGCGGGCCGGTGGGCGGGGGATCATGTCCCCACGTTATCGACCGCCGACGCAGGCGAGTACCGCGTCCGCGAGGCCGTCGTCGCCCGCCACGTTCGGGTGCACCGGAACCGGTTGTGCCGCAACGTCCGTCGGTTCGACTCACCGCCGGTCGAACGGCGCACTCGCGTGTGGGACCGCGGCCGCCACCCGAACCGCGAGCGAGAGGCCGCGACGAGTGCGGCCGTGGCCACGGCCCGGGACAACGCCGGTCCGGGCCGCGTGCGGTGGCGGTGCGGCGGTCACGCCACGCAGATCGGGAAGATGATGTTCGGGCCGAAGACCGGGAGGATCCCCGCGGGTGCGCACGCCAGCAGCGCGCCCAGCAGGTCGGTCTTCTGGCCGATCAGGACGACGGGGCGAATCGGGTCCGGGGTCGCGGCGGCGGGGCCGGCGTTCGAGGTGCCGGAGCCGAGCAGGAGCAGGGGCGCGGCGACGGCCGCGACGACCGCCGGGCGCAGGAGGTTCGTGTACATGCCGGCCTTCTTCGGTTCGTGCCGTTACGGGCGGGTGCGGCCGTTCCGCCGCGTCGCCGACGCCGTACAAGAGCGACGTCGTAGATCAACAGTGCGCCCTCACTTCCGCGAACACAACAGGGTGAATCGGGCGGGTTCCGGGAGGGCCCGGACGCGCCTCGGGCCCGCAGTCGAGGGGTGTGACTGCGGGCCCGAGGGGTTGTGCGCTAGATGAACAGGGCGCCCAGACCGGCGGCCGCGCCGACCAGTCCGACCACGGCGGCGACCATCGTGGCGCCGGCGGCGACGGTGGTGAGATCGGAAGCGCTGGAACCCATGGGTGTCTCCTTCTGTCGTGAAGCGGTGCTTCGTGTTCCGCCGAAGTTCGGCGTTGAACGAATGTCTAGTTGCTGACGGACCGCCTTCACAACTCCGATTTCCATTGTGGGCCTTTCTATTACAAGAACGAAACGGGGGAGCCCGAGGGAAACCTGGAGGTGATCGCCGTGTAACACGGAATTGACGCGGCCGCGACGTTCGCCGCCGCCGGGGTGCCTCCCGGCGGGTTCGCCGGCATCACGGTGGGGAGGCGCGTCGCGCGGCCGGCCCACGGGCCTCGGTTCCGACCTCTGTCCCTCCGGGGCGCCAATGGGGCCGCCCGGGGGAGCCGGTCCGCCGCTTCGCCGGGGCACCCCGGCCCCGGCCGTCGGGCGGTCGGAATCGCGATGGCCGACAGGCTGATCGAGTCGTCCGCGGGTGGCGGACGATCCCTGGGGATTCCTCGAACTCGACGGGCTGGTTCTCCGGGGTGTGGCCGTGGTGGGCGTCGTCGTGACCACGTCTGCTGCATCGCGGCGCCACCCGGCGCCTCGGCGGGGTGCCGATGCCGTCTCGGTGGCGTTGCTGCGCGGTTCCCGCCGTCCGGCCGGGCCGGTCCGCGACCACGCGCCGGCCTTCACCGCGCGAGCGTTGGCCCGAGGTACGCCGGCGGCGGCTCCTCGATGTCCGCGGACAGGGTCCGACCGACGCGGCACTGGACCCGCGGTCGTGGTCCTCGGCGGGGCGCTCCGGCGGGTGCGGGCTGCGGAACCCGGCCTCAGCGGCGCGGCTCGGGGCCGCCGGCCTGGTGCTACTGGTGCCCTCGGTGAGACTCGAACTCACACTGCACGGGTTTTGAATCCGTTTCCTCTGCCAATTGGGATACGAGGGCTGGCGGGTACCCACTGTAGAAGATCCGGCGTCAAGGTCAAGCACCGGTACCCTGCAAAGGGCCCGGCGCCGGTGGAAACGACCGTTTTCGCCGGTGGCCGGCGAGGAAAGGAGTGGCCGACGATGACCGAGCCCGTCGAGCAGGAGAGCCGTCCGGTGTGCCGCCGAGTGGTGGTGGCCGAGGACGAGGCGCTGATCCGCATGGATCTGGTCGAGATGCTCCGCGAGGAGGGCTACGACGTCGTCGGTGAGGCGGGTGACGGCCAGCGGGCGGTCGAGCTCGCGACGGAGCTGCGCCCGGACCTGGTGATCATGGACGTGAAGATGCCGCGGCGGGACGGGATCGACGCGGCGTCCGAGATCGCGGCGAAACGCATTGCGCCAGTGGTGATCCTGACTGCGTTCAGTCAACGCGAACTCGTCGAGAAGGCGCGCGACGCGGGCGCGATGGCGTACCTGGTCAAACCGTTCTCCAAAGCCGACCTGGTGCCTGCCGTCGAGCTCGCCGCCAGCCGGTTCGCGGAGATCTCCGCGCTCGAAGCCGAGGTTGCGAGCCTGACCGACCGGTTCGAGACCCGCAAGCTGATCGAACGGGCGAAGAGCGTGCTGATGACCTCACAGTCCCTCAGCGAGCCCGACGCGTTCAAGTGGATTCAGCGCGCCGCGATGGACCGCCGCACCACGATGAAGGTCGTGGCCGAGGTGATCCTCGAGACGCTGGGCGGCAAGTGAACCTCCGCGACACGAACCGGACGCGTTCTTGCTATGTGATGCACGGGGATTGAGTGGGGGATATGTTCACACCGGGCTGACGCGGTCGGCCCCTCCGACCCGTCGGAGCCCGCAGAGTTCGGGAGTGTGTCATGCATCGTCGTGCAGCGCGCAGTGCGCTGGTTCTGTCCGTGGCCGCAACCCTCGCCGTGGCGGGATGCGGCAGCAAATCGACCGACAACGGATCGTCCGGCGGCGGCACCGGCGGGTCCTCCAGCGGACTGAGCATCGTGCCCCAGGTGCTGCTCGACGCCTCGGGCGCGCAGGTCGCGTCCGCCGACGTCACCGACGCCGCGGATCCGGCCGGGAGCGGCAACGCCTCCTGCCAGGGCGTGTCGATCGCGATGGCGGGTGCCCTCACCGGCGCGAACGCGGCCCTCGGCCAGAACATCCTGAACGGGGCGAAGCTCGCCCTCGACAAGCACAACAAGAACAACCCGAACTGCCAGGTGACCATCAAGCAGTTCGACACCGAGGGCGACCCGCAGAAGGCCACCCAGGTGGCGCCGAACATCGTCAGCGACCAGTCGATCATCGGCCTGCTCGGTCCCGCCTTCTCCGGGGAGACGAAGGCCACCGGACCGGTCTTCAACCAGGCCGGACTGCCGTTCCTGACCGCGTCGGCGACCAACCCGACGCTCACCCAGAACGGCTGGACCACCTTCTTCCGGGGTCTCGGCAACGACAACAGCCAGGGCTCGGTGGTCGCGAAGTACCTCACCGGCACCCTCGGCGCGAAGAAGGTCTGCGTGATCCAGGACGACTCCGACTACGGCGTCGGACTCGCGAAGGTCGTCACCGAGAACCTCGGCGCGGGCGCCGACGCCGCCTGCTCGGCCAGCGTGAAGACCGGGCAGAAGGACTTCTCCGCGGCCGTCTCACAGATCAAGGCCCAGAACCCGGACGCGATCTGGTACTCGGGCTACTACGCGGAGGCCGCCCCGTTCGTGACCCAGCTCCGCGAGGGCGGTGTCACCGCGCTGTTCAGCTCCGGTGACGGCACCAACGACCCCGAGTTCGTCAAGCAGGCCGGCGAGTCGGCGAAGGACGCGATTCTGACGTGCCCGTGCATTCCGGCCCCGTCGGCGCTCGCGGATCAGTACGAGGCACTGAGCGGGCAGGCGCCCGGCGTCTATTCGGTCGAGGGCTACGACCTGACCACGATCATGCTCGCCGCGATCGACTCCGGTGTGAAGGACCGCGCGGGCCTGCTCGGGTTCGTCAGGAACTACGACGGCCAGGGTGTCGGGAAGCGGTACCAGTGGAACGCCCAGGGTGAGCTGTCGAACGCGCTCATCCAGATCTACAAGGTCAACTGACCGCCGGCGGACGTGGTCGGGTGCGCCCTGCGCGCACCCGACCACGTCGCCTTCACCGGTACCGCCCCGCGCCCTACGCACCAACGAGGAAGAGACCTCGATGATCGCGACCGCACTCGCCGACTCCGTGACCGTCCACGCCGGCAACATCGACTTCAACGTCGCAGGCCTCACCGCGAGCTTCTGGCAGCTGACCGTCGACGGGCTCGCCTATGGCGCCATCTACGCGCTCGTCGCGATCGGCTACACCCTCGTCTACGGGGTCCTGCGCCTGATCAACTTCGCGCACTCCGAGATCTTCATGCTCGGCATGTTCGGTCAGTACGTGGCGCTCGAGCTGCTCGGGTTCGCGCCCAGCGGCAACGTGTACAACGAGGGCGTCGTGATGACCGTCGTGTTCCTCGGGCTGGCGATGCTCTTCGGTATGGCGGTCTCCGGGACCGCCGCGGTCGGCCTGGAGCGGGTCGCGTACCGGCCGCTGCGGCGTCGCGGCGCGAAACCTCTGGTCTTCCTGATCACCGCGATCGGCATGTCGTTCGTGATCCAGGAGTTCGTGCACTACGTGCTGCCGAAGATCTGGCCCGGACTCGGCGGCACCAACGCCCAGCAACCGATCAAACTGGTGCAGCCCGTCGAGGTGTTCACGATCGGCGGTGCGACGGTTACGAACGTGACCCTCGTCATCATCGCCGCCGCGCTGGTGCTGACCGCGGCGACCGACATGCTGATCAATCGCACCAAGTTCGGGCGCGGCATCCGGGCCGTCGCCCAGGACCCCGACACGGCGACCCTGATGGGCATCTCGCGGGAGCGGGTCATCATGTTGACGTTCCTGATCGGCGGGATCCTCGCCGGCGCCGCCGCGATGCTGTACTCGTTGAAGATCCCGTCCGGAATCATCTACAACGGCGGGTTCATCCTCGGTATCAAGGCGTTCTCCGCGGCCGTCCTCGGCGGTATCGGCAACCTGCGCGGTGCCCTGCTCGGCGGTCTGCTGCTCGGGGTGATGGAGAACTACGGGCAGGTCCTGTTCGGCACCGAGTGGCGCGACGTGGTCGCGTTCGTGCTGTTGGTCGCCGTCCTGATGTTCCGGCCCACCGGAATTCTCGGCGAGAGCCTCGGGAGGGTGCGGGTATGACCATCGACCACACGAAGGCCCCCGGCCCGGAGGTCGCCCGCGGTCTCGGCGACGCGATCCGCGGCTGGTGGAACGGGCTGGCCCGTCCGATGCAGTGGCTCGTCGGTGTCCCGGTGATCGCGCTGATCGCGATCCTGCCGGTGTGGCGGCCACCGCTGCTGGACACGCCCGGCACCGACTTCGGCGGCGTGATGGCGCAGTTCGCGATGTACGCACTGATCGCGGTCGGACTCAACGTGGTGGTCGGCTCCGCGGGCCTGCTCGACCTCGGATACGTCGGCTTCTACGCCGTCGGCGCCTACACCGTCGCGCTGCTGACCAGCCCGAACAGTCCGTGGAACAAGATGGGTGCCAGCGTCTTCTTCTCACCGGACTGGGCGTGGCTGTCGTGCCTGCCGATCGCGGTCGCGATCACCGCGTTCACCGGACTGATCCTCGGCACCCCGACCCTGCGATTGCGCGGCGACTACCTGGCGATCGTGACGCTCGGCTTCGGTGAGATCGTGCGGCTGCTGGCCGACAACCTCACCGACGTCACCAACGGCGGCCAGGGACTGTCGCAGATCGCGTACCCCCGGGTCGGGGAATCGGAGGAGAATCCGTTCGGAGTCTTCTCGGCCGGCAACACCGGCGGCAACGTCAACTCGGGGACGTGGTGGTTCTGGGTCGGCATGGTGCTGGTGATCGCCGCCCTGCTGATCGTCGGCAACCTCGAGCGCAGCCGCGTCGGCCGGGCCTGGGTCGCGATCCGGGAGGACGAGGACGTCGCCGAGATGATGGGTGTGCCGACGTTCAAGTTCAAGTTGTGGGCGTTCACGATCGGCGCCTCGATCGGCGGCCTCTCCGGTGCGCTGTACGCGGGGCAGGTGCAGTTCATCAACCCGACCGGCTTCAACGTGATCAACTCGATGCTGTTCCTGTGCGCGGTGGTCATCGGCGGGCAGGGCAACAAACTCGGCGTCATCGTCGGCGCGTTCATCATCGTGTATCTGCCGAACCGGGCGATGTCGATCGAGGTCGGCGGGCAGCCGCTCGGCGACTACAAGTACCTCTTCTTCGGGTTGGCGCTGGTGGTGCTGATGATCTTCCGGCCGCAGGGCCTGTTCCCGGCGCGGCAGAAGCTGCTGGCGTACGGTCGGCAGGTGTACCAGGCGGTGCGCCGGCCGGTCGATCCGCCCGACCCCGTCGGGTCCGGCGGGGTGGACCCCGCGCCGTCGGAACCGGTCACGAACGGAGGCGGACGATGACCGCGGGCCCCGGCGCCGGCGACGCGATGTTCGACAACGAGGACATGGCGGTCGATCTCGCCCCCGAGCTGGATGTGCCCACCGCCGGCGTCGTCGACGTCGCCGCACTCGACCCCGCCCTCGCGAACCCCGAGGCGGTGGCCGAAGCCGTTGCACCACAACGAGACATCCGGGTCGACGAGGGTGAGTCGCTGTTGCGCACCGAGGGTCTGTCCGTGACGTTCGGTGGTCTCGTCGCCCTCGACGACGTCAGCTTCGAGATCCGCCGCGGCGAGATCCTCGGCCTGATCGGCCCGAACGGGGCCGGCAAGACGACCTGCTTCAACGCGATCACCGGCGTCTACAAACCGTCGGCGGGGTCGGTGTACTTCGACGGCCGTCGGCTGGCCAAGACGAAACGTCACGAGATCACCCGGCTCGGTATCGCCCGCACGTTCCAGAACATCCGGCTGTTCGGCGAGATGACCGCCCTCGAGAACGTCGTCGTGGGTACCGACGCGCGGCACCGGACATCGGTACCCGGCGCGATCCTGCGCTCGGCCCGCCACCGCCGGGAGGAGCACGACGCCGTCGAACGCGGCATGGCGCTGCTCGAGTTCGTCGGCATCGCCCCCCTCGCGGTGGAGAAGGCGCGCAACCTCTCCTACGGAGACCAGCGCCGGCTCGAGATCGCCCGCGCGCTGGCCACCGAACCGAAACTGCTGTGCCTCGACGAGCCGGCCGCCGGGTTCAACCCCAGCGAGAAGGCCGCGCTGATGGACCTGATCCGCAAGGTGCGCGACGACGGGTTCACCGTGCTGCTCATCGAACACGACATGCGCCTGGTGATGGGCGTGACCGACCGGATCGTGGTGCTCGAGTTCGGCCGCAAGATCGCCGACGACCGGCCCGCCGCGATCCGCGAGAACCCGGCCGTGATCGCCGCCTACCTGGGGGTGCCCGATGACGAAACCGCGTGACTCCGACCACGACCCGGCACCCGCCGACCCGACGTCGCCGCTGCTCGAGGTCACCGACATGGTCGTGTCCTACGGCCGGATCCGGGCCCTGCACGGCATCTCGCTCACGGTCCGGCGCGGCGAACTGGTCACCCTGCTCGGCGCGAACGGCGCCGGCAAGTCCACGACGATGCGCGCGCTGTCCGGGCTGCTGCCGCTCAGCGCCGGCCGGATCGTGTTCGACGGCCGCGACATCACCCACGTCAAGGCGCACGAGCGGGTCGCGCTCGGCATCGTGCAGGCACCGGAGGGGCGCGGGGTGTTTCCGGGCATGACGGTGCAGGAGAACCTCGACATGGGGTGCTACGCACGAACATTCGCGAGCAAGGCCGAGTACGCGCAGCGACTGGACTGGGTGATCGAGCTGTTCCCGAGGCTGGGGGAGCGGCGCACCCAGGTCGGCGGCACGCTGTCCGGAGGTGAGCAGCAGATGCTCGCGATCGGCCGGGCGCTGATGGCGCGGCCCCGGCTGCTGATGCTCGACGAACCGTCGATGGGGCTGGCGCCCAAGGTGATCGCGCAGATCTTCCGGATCATCACCGAGATCAACGCGCAGGGCACCACCATCCTGCTCGTGGAACAGAACGCGCAGCAGGCGCTGCGCCGCACGGACCGCGCCTACATCCTCGAGACCGGGGAGATCACCCGCAGCGGCACCGGCGCGGAACTGCTGGCCGACCCCGCGGTCAAGCACGCCTATCTCGGCGTCGGGTGAGTGATGGCGGCACGCCCGTGTCCGTTGGCACCGTGTCGGGGGTCGTCCCTAGACTCACTGCGGTGAGCCCCACGACGTCCACCTCAGCCCACCCCGCCGCCTCCGCCGCGGACGCCGGTGACAAGCCGACACTGCTGCTCCTCGACGGGCACTCGCTGGCCTACCGCGCCTTCTTCGCGTTGCCCGCGGAGAACTTCAAGACACACAGCGGGCAGACCACGAACGCGGTGTACGGCTTCACGTCGATGCTGATCAACCTGCTGCGCGACGAGCAGCCGACGCACGTCGCGGCCGCGTTCGACGTGTCCCGGCAGACGTTCCGCGCCAAGGCTTTCCCCGAGTACAAGGCGAACCGTGCCAAGACGCCGGACGAGTTCAAGGGGCAGGTCGAGATCACCAAGGAGGTGCTCGGCGCGCTCGGCATCCCGGTGATGGCCGAGGACGGCTTCGAGGCCGACGACATCATCGCGACCCTGACCACCCAGGCCGCCGCCGAGGGTTTCCGGGTGCTCGTGTGCACCGGCGACCGGGACTCGCTGCAGCTCGTCACCGACGACGTCACGGTCCTCTACCCGCGCAAGGGCGTCTCCGACCTGACCCGGTTCACCCCGGCGGCGGTCGAGGAGAAGTACGGGCTCACCCCGCGGCAGTACCCGGACTACGCGGCGCTGCGCGGCGACCCGTCCGACAACCTGCCCGGCATCCCCGGCGTCGGTGAGAAGACCGCCGCCAAGTGGATCCGCGAGTACGGCTCCCTCGACGCCCTCGTCGACCGGGTCGACGAGGTGCGCGGCAAGGTCGGCGACGCGCTGCGCGCGAACCTGTCGTCGGTGGTGCTCAACCGCCAGCTCACCGAGATGGTCCGCGACGTCCGGTTGCCGTACACCCCCGACCAGCTGGCGCTCGCGCCCTGGGACCGGGACAAGATCCACGCCCTGTTCGACGACCTCGAGTTCCGGGTCCTGCGCGACCGGCTGTTCGACACCCTGTCCTCCGCCGAACCCGAGGCCGAGGAGGGCTTCGAGGTGCGTGGCGGTGCGCTCGCGCCCGGCGAGGTCGCGGCCTGGCTGGCCGCGCACGTCCGGGACGGGAGCCGGGCCGGCCTGTCGGTCGTCGGGAGCGGCGCCCCCTTCGGCGGTGACGTCACCGCGCTCGCGATCGCCGCCGCGGACGGGGAGGGCGGCTATGTCGTCGCGACCACCGTCACCGAGGACGACGAGACCGCCCTCGCCGCGTGGCTCGCCGACCCGAGCGCACCGAAGGCCCTGCACGAGGCCAAGGCGGCGATCCACGCGCTGCGTGGCCGCGGCTGGACGCTCGGCGGCCTGACCAGCGACACCGCGCTCGCCGCCTATCTGGTGCGTCCCGGGCAGCGCAGCTTCAACCTCGACGACCTCTCGTTGCGCTACCTCAAGCGGGAACTGCGGGTCGAGGACACCGGGGAGGCGCAGCTGTCCCTCCTCGACGACGAGGACGCCGCCGACGCGAAGGCCGCCGAGACGGAGATTCTGCGTGCCCGCGCGGTCCTCGACCTCGCCGCCGCGTTCGACACCGAACTCGCCGCGATCGAGTCGGCCCGGCTGCTGACCGACCTCGAGCTGCCGCTGCTCGCGGTCCTCGCGGACGTCGAGGGCACCGGCATCGCCGTCGACACCGACCACCTGCAGGATCTGCAGTCCACGTTCGCCGACCGCGTTGCCGCCGCCGCGAACGCCGCGTACGAGGTGATCGGGGAGCAGATCAACCTGGGCTCGCCGAAGCAGCTGCAGGTGATCCTCTTCGACAAGCTCGACATGCCGAAGACGAAGAAGACCAAGACCGGGTACACCACCGACGCGGCCGCGCTCGAGTCGCTGTTCGAGAAGACCCAGCACCCGTTCCTCGAGCACCTGCTCGCGCACCGCGACGCGACCCGGCTCAAGGTCACGGTCGACGGCCTGCTGAAGTCCGTCGCCGACGACGGCCGCATCCACACCACCTTCAACCAGACCGTCGCCGCCACCGGCCGGCTGTCGTCGACGGAACCGAACCTGCAGAACATCCCGGTCCGCACCGACGCGGGCAGGCAGATTCGGGACGGCTTCGTCGTCGGCGCGGGCTACGAGTCGCTGATGACGGCCGACTACAGCCAGATCGAGATGCGGATCATGGCGCACCTGTCGAAGGACGAGGGCCTGATCGAGGCGTTCAACACCGGTGAGGACCTGCACAGCTTCGTCGGTGCCCGCGCGTTCGGCGTCCCCATCGAGGAGGTCACCCCGGAGCTGCGGCGCCGCGTCAAGGCGATGTCGTACGGCCTGGCGTACGGGCTGAGCGCCTACGGCCTCGCGCAGCAGCTCAAGATCTCCACCGAGGAGGCGAAGGAGCAGATGGACGCCTACTTCGCCCGGTTCGGTGGGGTCCGCGACTACCTGCACGAGGTGGTCGAGCAGGCCCGCAAGGTCGGCTACACGTCCACCCTGTTCGGTCGCCGTCGCTATCTGCCGGACCTGAACTCCGACAACCGGCAACGGCGAGAGGTCGCGGAGCGTGCCGCGCTCAACGCCCCGATCCAGGGCACCGCAGCCGACATCATCAAGGCCGCGATGATCGACGTGCAGGACGCGCTGCGCGCGTCCGGTCTGCGGTCCCGGATGTTGCTGCAGGTGCACGACGAACTGGTGCTCGAGGTGGCCGCCGACGAACGGGAGGCCGTCGAGGCGCTGGTGCGGGAGAAGATGGCCGGCGCGATCGAGCTGTCCGTGCCGCTCGACGTCTCGGTCGGGGTCGGCCGCAGCTGGGATGCGGCGGCGCACTGACCATGAGCGTGCTCGTCTGCTTCCACGCGCATCCCGACGACGAGGTGTTCATCACCGGCGGCGTGATCCGCCAGGCGTCCGACGCCGGTCATCGTGTCGTCCTCGTCACCGCCACCGACGGTGCGCTCGGTGAGGTACCCGACGGATTGCTGAGTCCGGGGGAGAGCCTCGCGCGCCGGCGCCGTGCCGAACTCGACGCGTCCGCGGCCGCGCTCGGCGTCCACCGGGTCGTCCCGCTGCACTACCGGGACTCCGGCATGGCCGGCACCGACGACAATGCGCACCCCGACGCGTTCTGCAACGTCGACGTCGAGGTCGCCGCCGCCCGGCTGGCCGAGGTCCTCGCCGAGGAGTCCGCGGACGTCGTGACCATCTACGACGCGAACGGCGGCTACGGGCACCCCGACCACATCCAGGTGCACAGGGTCGGGGTGCGCGCCGCCGACCTGGCCGGGGTGGGGCGGGTGTACGAGGCGGCCGTCAATCGCGACCACATGAAGCGGATGATCCAGGCGAACCCCGCGTGGACCGACGAGGCGCAGCCGCCCGACGTCGACTCCCTCGGCCTGCCCGAGGACCAGATCACGACGGTCGTGGACGTGTCCGGGCAGATCGAGGCGAAGCGGGCCGCGATGGTCGCACACGCCACCCAGGTCGGCGACTTCGGTCCGTTCCTGCAGATGCCGGTCGAGGTGCTGACCTCCGCGTTCGGTACCGAGTGGTTCCGCAGGCGCGGCATGCCCGACGGCTACACCGAGTCGGCGCTCGCCCTGTAGCGCGGGTCCCCCCCGACTCCCGACTCGGCGCCGCCCGGCCGCGTCGGGTCGGCCGCCCCGAAACGACTCCGGCCCCGTGACGGGGTCACGGGGCCGGGCGATCGGGGTCGGCTACACCTGCTGCTGCTCGGCGATCTGCTCGCGGACCTTGTCCATGTCCAGGGCCTTGACCTGGGTGACCAGGTCCTCGAGCGCGGCCTGCGGCAGCGCGCCGGGCTGCGAGAAGACCAGGATGCCCTCGCGGAACGCCATGATCGTCGGGATCGAGCGGATGTTCGCGGCCGCCGCGAGACCCTGCTCGGCCTCGGTGTCGACCTTGCCGTGCACGACGTCCGGGTGCGCCTCCGACGACGCCTCGAACGTGGGGGCGAACTGGCGGCACGGGCCGCACCACGACGCCCAGAAGTCGACCAGCACCACGTCGTTGCTGGTGACGATCTCGTCGAAGTTCTGCTGGGTCAGGGTCTGGGTGGCCAATTCGAATCCTCTCGCCGCCGGCCGTCGGCCGGGATCGGTGCAGCGGCATCGCTGCTGTCGGGCGGTACAACGCACCACCGGCGCCGATTCTTCCCGACCCGCCCGCGGCGGGCGTCACGCGATGCGCCACTCCCGTTTCACGTCCCCGTCCCAGCGCCGGATCCCCGCCGCGGTGCCGGAGCTGTGCGCGGGGGTGAGAAGGTTGACCGCGGGCCCGATCTCGTCCGGGAACACGCGCCGCGCGAGGGTGATGTGCGGGGTCCAGTCGCCGGGATGGATGTGCGCGGGGATGCCGGGGCTGGCATGCAGCACCCGAAAGATGCTTCGCTGCAACGCCAGCAGGCCGGCTGTGGGAATCACCAGATAGGACAACGTCTTTCGGTGTCCGCCGAAAACCACCACACCGCCGAGCGAGATCCGCAGGTCCGGAGGGCTGAGCTGCTGCTGCAGCAGCAGGTCGGTCTCGGGGTCGATGTGCCGGGCCACCGCGAGGGTGATGTGCGGCCGGTTCGTCGACCTGCGCACCACGTCCTGGCTCGGCAGCGCGGCATCCGACAGGCGCCGCCACTCGCGCCGGATCACCGCGTCGAGGTCGGCGTCGAGCAGCAGTTCCACGGACTGCACCATGCTGAGCAATGATGGTCGCGTGAACCCTCATCGCGCAATCACTCACGACTCGACCCGCGTGGGTCTGCTCGTCGGCGACGGCATCGGCCACGAGATCGTGCCCGCGACCCGTGGCGTCGTCGACACCGCCGTCGCCGCGGCCGGTGAGGCACCGATCGACTGGGTGACGCTGCCGATCGGCCTGGACGCGATCGCCGAGCACGGCACACCGATCCCGGACGTCACGCTCGACGCGTTGGCCGGCCTCGACGGCTGGGTGCTCGGTCCGCACGACAGCGCCGCGTATCCCGAGGAGTTCCGCGGCCTGCTCACCCCGGGGGGCACGATCCGCAAGCGGTTCGACCTGTTCGCGAACGTGCGACCGGCGCAGGCGTTCTCGGGTGTGCGGGCCGTGGTCCCGGACATGGACCTGGTGATCGTCCGCGAGAACACCGAGGGGTTCTACGCGGACCGCAACATGCACACGGGCAGTGGCGAATTCATGCCGACACCGGACGTCGCGCTCGCGGTCGCGGTGTTCACCCGCCGGGCGTGCGAGCGGATCGCGCAGACCGCGTGCGACCTCGCGGCCCGCCGCCGAGGGCGGGTGACCGTCGTGCACAAGGCGAACGTGCTCACGTTGACCACCGGCCTGTTCCGGGACGTGTGCGTCGAGGTCGCCGAGGGATTTCCGGGCGTCCGCGTCGACACCGAACACGTCGACGCGATGGCCGCCCACCTGGTCCGCCGCGGCGGCGACTTCGACGTCGTGGTGACCGAGAACATGTTCGGCGACATCCTCTCGGACCTGGCCGGTGAGCTGTCCGGATCGCTCGGCACCGCGCCCTCGCTCAATGCGTCGCACACGCAGGCGATGGCGCAGGCCGCGCACGGGGCCGCACCCGACATCGCCGGCCGCAACCGCGCCAACCCGACCGCGCTGATGCTGTCCGCGGCGATGCTGCTGGACTGGCTGGCGGCACGGCAGGGCAGGGACGGTCTCGCCCGCGCGGCCGGACGCATCAGACGGGCGATCGAGCAGACCCTCGCCGCGGGTGTGGCGACCGCCGACCTCGGCGGCCTGGCGTCCACCGCGGAGTTCACCGAAACCGTGGGGGCCCGAATCCTGCGGCGGTGACGCTGTTGCCAGTACGCTGCGAAGGGTGCGGTCCTCGCCGGCGGGAGTGACGACGTCGGCGCGTCGATTCCCGCGGCGCGCCCGGTGTTTCGGTGTGCTGGCGGCGGTGCTGATCGCAGTCACCGGGTGTGTCCACAACAGCGAGGGTCTCGTCCCACCGGAGACGGTCCACGTCGACCGCGTCGACTCGCTGGCCGCCCAGGTGCCGCCGGCGATCGCGTCCGCGGGCCGGCTGAAGATCGGTGTCAACGTCCCGTACGCGCCCAACGAGTTCAAGGACGAGGACGGCAACATCGTCGGGTTCGACGTCGATCTGATGAACGCGGTCGCCGCGGTGCTCGGGCTGCGGGCGGAGTTCAACCAGGCCGACTTCGACAAGATCATCCCGGCCGTGCAGGCCGGCACCTACGACCTCGGGATGTCGTCGTTCACCGACACCGTCGAGCGGCAGAAGTCGGTGGACTTCGTCGACTACTACACCGCCGGGATCCAGTGGGCGCAACGCACCGGCGACGACGTCGACCCGAACGACGCCTGCGGCCTGCGGGTCGGGGTGCAGACCACCACCACGGAGGACATCGACGAGGTGCCCGCCAAGAGCGACGCCTGCGTCGCGGCCGGGAAGAAGCCGATCGCGAAGATCAAGTACGACAGCCAGGACGACGTGTCCAACGCCCTGATCCTGGGCCGGATCGACGCGATGTCCGCGGACTCCCCGGTGACCGCGTACGCGATCAAGCGCAGCAACGGCCGGCTCGAGAACGCCGGCCCCCAGTTCGACTCGGCGCCGTACGGCTGGCCGGTGCGGAAGGGGTCGCCGCTGGCGCCGGTGCTCGCGCAGGCGCTGCAGCACCTCATCGACTCCGGTGCCTACCAGCAGATCGCCGACAACTGGGGGGTCGGATCGGGCACCGTCACCACGGCGCAGATCAACGGCGCGACGAGCTGACGCGGCCAGGGCAGGAAGGCGGAGGCGATGGCGCAGGACACGACACGACAACCCGAGACGAGCGCCGACGAACCGGAGCCGATCCGGGCCATCCCGCTGCGCCGGCCCGGACGGTGGATCGCGGCCGTCGTCGTCGCGGTGCTGGTCGCGCTGTTCGTCTACGGTGCCGCGACGAACGAGGCCTTCGGCTGGGACGTGTACGGGCAGTACCTGTTCGACGCCCGGATCACCGAGGGCGCCTGGCGGACCGTCGCACTGACCGTGCTCGCGATGATCATGGCGGTGGTCCTCGGCGTGCTCCTCGCGGTGATGCGGCTGTCTCCGAACCCGGTGCTGCGGACCGCGGCGTGGGTGTACCTGTGGATCTTCCGCGGCACCCCGGTGTACGTGCAGCTGGTGTTCTGGGGCCTGTTTCCGTCCATCTACAAGTCGGTCGCGTTGGGGATCCCGTTCGGCCCGCAGTTCGTGCACTTCGACCTGCAGGACCTGAACGCGGCGTTCCTGTTCGCGGTGATCGGGCTGGGGCTGAACGAGGCCGCGTACATGGCGGAGATCGTCCGCGCCGGCGTCGGTTCCGTCAGCGAGGGACAGGTCGAGGCGTCCACCGCGCTCGGCATGTCGTGGGCCCAGACGATGCGCCGGACCGTGCTGCCGCAGGCGATGCGGGTGATCATCCCGCCGACCGGCAACGAGGTGATCAGCATGCTCAAGACCACCTCGCTCGTCCTCGCGGTGCCGTACACCGGGGAGCTCTACGGCCGGGCGCGCGACATCTCGGGCGCCAACTTCCAGCCGATCCCGCTGCTGCTCGTCGCCGCCACCTGGTACCTGGCCATCACCAGCATCCTGATGATCGGGCAGTACTACCTGGAACGGCACTACTCGAAGGGCCTGACCCGGGTCCTGACAGCCCGACAGCTGCAGGCCCTCGCGGACGCCCAGCATCCGCCGGTGCCGCCGCGGGCCGCCAACGAGGAAGGAGGTCCGTTGTGACCACGTCGACGCCGATGGTCAAGGCAGACCGGGTGTGCAAGAGCTTCGGTGCGTTGAAGGTGCTGCGCGGGGTGACGCTCGAGATCGAGCGGGGCCAGGTGCTGTGTCTGGTCGGGCCGTCCGGGTCCGGCAAGTCGACGTTCCTGCGCTGCATCAATCACCTCGAGCAGGTCAGTGCCGGCCGGCTGTACGTGGACGGGGAGCTGGTCGGCTACTCCGAACGGGGCGGGAGGCTGTACGAACTGCACCCGCGCCAGGCCGCCCGGCAGCGCCGCGACATCGGCATGGTGTTCCAGCACTTCAACCTGTTCCCGCACCGCACAGCCCTCGAGAACATCATCGAGGCGCCCACCCAGGTCAAGAAGGTCCGCAAGCAGGACGCCCTCGTGCGGGCCCGCGACCTGCTCGACCAGGTCGGCCTGGCCGAGAAGGCGGATGCCTACCCGGCGCAGCTCTCGGGCGGGCAGCAGCAGCGGGTCGCGATCGCCCGCGCGCTCGCGATGGACCCGAAGCTGATGCTCTTCGACGAACCGACCTCGGCGCTCGACCCGGAGCTGGTGGGCGAGGTGCTCGGCGTGATGAAGAACCTCGCGAAGGAGGGCATGACGATGGTCGTCGTGACCCACGAGATGGGGTTCGCCCGGGAGGTCGCCGATCAGCTCGCGTTCATGGACGGCGGCGTCGTCGTCGAGGCGGGCGAACCGCGGGAGTTGCTCGCGCACCCGAAACACGAGCGCACCCAGCTGTTCCTGTCCAAGCTCCTCTGACCGCGTCCCCGGCCGCACGAACGGGACGCGTGCGGCCGATCGGATCGGCCGGATGTTCCGTTCGCGCCTTGCCCAGTGATATCTTGGTGATATCACTTCGATAGCAAAGGTGGGGGAGATGGAACATCGGGCCTTTCGGCTGAACGGGTTCGTGGTGCTGGCGGCGTTGGTGGTCCTCGGCGTGATCGCCGGGGCGGTCGCGGCGCGGGGCGCTGCCGGGGTCGCGGTCGCCGTCGTGCTCGCGGTCGTGCTCGTGCTCGCCCTGACCGGGTTCACGGTGATCAACCCGAACGAGGCGCGGGTCGTCCAGTTCTTCGGCCGCTACGTCGGCTCGGTGTCCGACGCCGGCTTCCAGTGGGTGATCCCGCTGACCACGAAGCGTCGGGTCACGTTGCGGGTGCGCAACTTCGAGACCTCGAAGCTGAAGGTCAACGACGCGGCCGGCAACCCGGTCGAGATCGCCGCGGTGGTCGTCTACAAGGTGGTCGACAGCGGTAAGGCCACCTTCGCCGTCGACGACTACGAGGAGTACGTCGCGATCCAGTCCGAGACCGCCGTGCGGCACCTGGCCACCACGCATCCCTACGATTCGGACCAGTCCGCGGGCACGAGCCTGCGCGACGGCACCGAGGTGGCGGCCGAGTTGACCGCCGAACTGCGGGATCGCACCGAGCTGGCCGGCATCGACATCATCGAGGCCCGGATCACCCACCTCGCCTATGCCCCCGAGATCGCGCAGGCGATGCTCGTGCGGCAGCAGGCCGCGCAGGTGGTCGCGGCGCGCACGAAGATCGTCGAGGGCGCCGTCGGGATGGTCGGTCTCGCGCTCGACCGGCTCCGGGAGCAGGGCCTCGTCGAACTCGACGAGGAGCGCAAGGCCAACATGGTGTCGAACCTTCTCGTGGTGCTGTGCGGGGACAAGGCCACACAGCCGATCGTCAACACGGGAACGCTGTACTCGTAGAGCACATGGCGGAGCGGAAGAAGGTACTGCTGCGGCTCGACCCGGCCGTCTACGACGCGATCGCGAAGTGGGCGGCCGACGACCTGCGCAGCGTGAACGCACAGCTCGAGTACGCGCTGCGTCGTGCGCTGGAGGCGGCCGGTCGCCCGCCCCGGTCGACGGACTGAGCGCCGACTGGGGGGGCGGGGCAGGTCAGGAGAGCGGCTTGCGGCAGACGAAGATCGCGGTGCCGGGGAAGAGCTGGCCGCGAAGCGGGCTCCACTGGCCCCACTCGCGGTCCAGCCACTCCGGCCAGTCGGGTTCGACGATGTCGCGCAGCTCGAGCCCCGCGGCGACGATCTCCCGCACCCGGTCGCCGATCGTGCGGTGGTGCTCGACGTACGTCGCGACGCCGTGCTCGTCGACCTCGACGTACGGCGTCCGGTCGAAGTAGGGCATCGTCGCCGTCAGACCCTTCGGGCCTGGATCGTCGGGGAAGATCCACCGGATCGGATGGTTCACCGAGAACACCCACCGGCCGCCCGGTCGCAGCACCCGCGCCACCTCGCGCATCACCAGAGCCGAGTCGGCGACGAACGGCACCGCGCCGAACGCCGAGCAGGCGATGTCGAAGCTGGCATCCGCGAACGGCAGCGCTTCGGCCCCGGCCTGCACCAGCGGCACCGACGGCCCGCCGCTCGCCATCGCGGCCAGGCCGCGTTCGAGCATCCCGCGGGACAGGTCGAGCCCGACCGCGCGCGCACCCTGCCCGGCCAGCCACCGGGCGCACGGCGCGGAACCGCATCCGATCTCGAGGACGTCCCGGCCGGCGACGTCGCCGAGCAGGTGCACGTCGCCCTCGTGCAGACCCTCGGGACACCACACGAACTCGCCGCCGGCCGAGTCGACGCCCAGGAACTCGCCGTGGGTGCGGTGATAGTCGGAGGCATCGGCGTCCCACCACGCGCGGCTCGCGCGCTCGCTCTCGGCCGAGCCGAGCCGGGCCCGACTGAAGCCGGTGGTGCCGAGTGCGGCGTTGGCCGCGGCGTGCCGGTCGTCGTTCGCCGCGGACCCGGACTGCACGGACTGATCGGAGTGTGCGGACTGCTCGGAATGCTCTGTCATGGCGACACGCACGCTAACGCGCGCACCGATTTCGGTGCCACCCGGGTTTGCCCAGCGTGCTCCGGGTCGCGTACCCTGATGCACGCGAGTGTCTGCCGTGCGGCACCTCTAGAGGGTCGTCGGCGGTCGTTCGTGGTCCGACCGAACATCCACCAACCGACTTCCTATCCCTCCGGAGCACTTCACCAAATGCCCTCCACCACCGTCACCTCGCCGCAGGTAGCCGTCAACGACATCGGCTCCGCCGAGGATTTCCTCGCCGCCATCGATGCCACGATCAAGTACTTCAACGATGGCGACATCGTCGAAGGCACCATCGTCAAGGTCGATCGCGACGAGGTGCTGCTCGACATCGGTTACAAGACCGAAGGCGTCATCCCTTCCCGTGAGCTCTCGATCAAGCACGACGTCGACCCCAACGAGGTCGTCTCCGTCGGCGACGAGGTCGAAGCCCTGGTCCTCACCAAGGAGGACAAGGAAGGTCGACTGATCCTGTCGAAGAAGCGCGCCCAGTACGAGCGCGCCTGGGGCACCATCGAGGAGCTCAAGGAGAAGGACGAGGCCGTCAAGGGCACCGTCATCGAGGTCGTCAAGGGCGGCCTGATCCTCGACATCGGTCTGCGCGGCTTCCTCCCCGCCTCGCTCGTCGAGATGCGTCGCGTCCGCGACCTCCAGCCGTACGTCGGCAAGGAGATCGAGGCCAAGATCATCGAGCTCGACAAGAACCGCAACAACGTGGTCCTGTCGCGTCGCGCATGGCTCGAGCAGACCCAGTCCGAGGTCCGCAGCGAGTTCCTGCACCAGCTGCAGAAGGGCCAGGTCCGCAAGGGCGTCGTGTCCTCGATCGTCAACTTCGGTGCGTTCGTCGATCTCGGCGGCGTCGACGGTCTGGTGCACGTCTCCGAGCTGTCCTGGAAGCACATCGACCACCCGTCCGAGGTCGTCGAGGTCGGCAACGAGGTCACCGTCGAGGTTCTCGACGTCGACCTGGACCGCGAGCGTGTCTCCCTGTCGCTGAAGGCGACGCAGGAGGACCCGTGGCGTCAGTTCGCCCGCACCCACGCGATCGGCCAGATCGTGCCGGGCAAGGTCACCAAGCTGGTTCCGTTCGGCGCGTTCGTCCGCGTCGAGGAGGGCATCGAGGGCCTGGTGCACATCTCCGAGCTGGCCGAGCGCCACGTGGAGGTTCCGGACCAGGTCGTCGGCGTCGGCGACGATGCGCTCGTCAAGGTCATCGACATCGACCTCGAGCGTCGCCGCATCTCGCTGTCGCTGAAGCAGGCGAACGAGGACTACAACGCCGAGTTCGACCCGTCGAAGTACGGCATGGCCGACAGCTACGACGAGCAGGGCAACTACATCTTCCCCGAGGGCTTCGACCCCGAGACCAACGAGTGGCTCGAGGGCTTCGACAAGCAGCGTGAGGAGTGGGAGTCCCGCTACGCGGAGGCCGAGCGTCGCCACAAGATGCACACCGCTCAGATGGAGAAGATGGCCGCCGACGAGGCCGCCGAGGCTGCTGCCGGTGCGTCCGGAGCGAACTACTCCTCCGAGTCCGGTGCGGGCGAGGGCGAGTCGGCCGGCGCCTCGCAGGCCGGTGGCTCGCTGGCCAGCGATGCCCAGCTCGCCGCTCTGCGCGAGAAGCTGTCCGGCAACGCGTAAGTCTCAGGTCGCGCCCGTACGGGCGGTGACGTGACGAAGGCCCCGGTCCTGTTCGCAGGACCGGGGCCTTCGGCGTTCGTCGTGGTGGTCGGTGATGCGGGCCGGGTGCCGGCAGGGCGGGCGCTCACCCACCCTGGCCGGCGATCATGTCGTCGAGCATCGCGGCGCGTTCGTCGAGGTCGTGGGCGGTCGGGTTCCCTGCATCCGGGAGTTCGCGCCGCAGGTCGTCGAGGGTCGTGACCACCCACGACGAGCGCTCGCGCACCTCGTCCCCGGAGTACACCCTCGTTCTGCCCTCCTCCAGCACCAACGTGGCACCCGGTTCGGTGCTGGACAACAGTGTGCGCAGGTCGTCGGCTGTGACAGTCATGTGTTCACGGTAGAACCGTCGCGGTGCGCGCGCACCCTCTTCCACACGACAGCGACCCCACCCGGATGCGGGTGGGGTCGCTGTCGTCGTGTGCGGGTTCGGGGCGGTCGCGGTCAGTTCACCGCGGCGGCGCCGGCCGCCCAGGCACCCTGCATCTCCGCGGTGCGTTTGCGGATGGCCGTGAAGCTGTGTCGGGCGGGGCTGAGCATCTGGGTGAACCAGTTGCGGCGGTGTTCCTGCAGGGCGGCAGCCACCTCGGGGATCAGGATGCAGTGCACCCCGTCGACCATGCCAAGACGGTGCCGACCAGGCTGGATGGGAGTGGTGCTCATGGGGTTCCTTCGTCTCGAAGTGGGTGGCCTGGCACGTCGTGCTCGAAGATAGCCGAGAAGTGCGTGTGCCTGGGGTATTTGGGTCGGATGTGCGTCGGGCGTGTTTGGTGACAGACTGGGGTGCGTGTTACGTATCGGCCTCACTGGAGGCATTGGAGCTGGAAAGTCCACCGTGTCACGGATCCTCGGCGATCTCGGGGCCGTCGTCGTGGACGCGGACCTGATCGCGCGCGAGGTCGTGGAACCGGGCACCCCCGGCCTGGCCGCACTGGTGGCGGAGTTCGGTCCGGAGATACTGCAGCCCGACGGGCAGCTCGACCGGCCGGCCCTGGCTGCCAAGGCGTTCGGAGACGAGGCCGCCCGCGGTCGACTCAACGGCATCCTACATCCCCTGATCGGGGCGCGAACCGCGGAGTTGGTCGACGCGGCCCCGGCGGATTCGGTGGTGTTGCAGGACATCCCGCTCCTGGTCGAGGGAGGCATGGGCGCGGCGTTCAACCTGGTGGTCGTCGTGTACGTCGACGCCGCGGAACGGGTTCGCCGCCTGGTCGAACTGCGGGGCATGCCGGAGGGTGATGCGCGAGCCCGGATCTCGTCACAGGCCACCGACGATCAGCGCCGGGCCGCGGCCGACGTCTGGCTGGACAACAGCGGTCCGCAGGGGGCACTGGATCCGGTCGTGAAGGCGTTGTGGGAACGGTTGCAGGGGTACGCCGAGAACATCGCGAATTCCGTTGCGGTGCGGGTCCCTCCGGTCCTGGCCGCCGCGAATCCGGTGTGGGCGGAGCAGGGGCGGCGGCTGGTCGAGCGTCTCCGGTTCGTGTGCGGCGAGGACGCGGTGCGGGTCGACCACGTCGGATCCACCGCGGTCCCGGGCCTGGACGCGAAGGACGTGATCGATCTGCAGGTGACGGTCCGGAACCTCGACGCGGCCGACGCCCTCGCCGAGCGGCTCGCCGGCGCCGGCTTCCCCCGGGTCGCCGACGTCACGCGCGACGACCCGAAACCGATCTACGGGATCGGCGGGGAGGCCGATCCGTCGTTGTGGGACAAGCGATTCCATGCATCCGCCGATCCGGGACGGCCGGCTCACGTGCACGTCCGGGTGGACGGCTGGCCGGGGCAGCGGTTCGCGTTGGTGTTCCGGGACTGGCTGCGCGCCGACCCGGCTGCCCGCGACGAGTACCTCGACCTCAAGCGCCGTGCGGCCGCCGCCGCGGCTGACGGGTCCGACGTCGAGGCCGCGACCGCGCGGTACCTCGACGTCAAGACGCCGTGGTTCGACGACGCGTACCACCGCGCGATGGGGTGGGCCGAGAAGACCGGCTGGACGGCCGCGGACCGGTGACGGGCGCGGTCAACGCCAGCTGACCGGCATCCCTTCCGCGGCGAGCCAGGCGTCGAGGTCGTGGCCGTGGGCGGCGATGCCGTCCACGGCGCGGGTCGCGGTCGCGATGGCGCGTTCGGTCGCGGCGGCGTCGAGGAGGCCGGTGGCATAGGCGGCGAGCAGTTCGTCGACGTCGAGCAGTTCGGTGTCACGGCCCGTGCGGACCACCAGGTCCAGGTAGTGGTCCTCCGACCGCCAGACGTCGGTGCCGCGGGTGAAGTCGCCGATGTCGACGTACCGGTCCTGGTCGCGGGCGTGATAGGGGTGGTAGTGGAAGATCGACGCCCGGAGTCCGAGGTCGGGCAGCAGCCAGGACTCGAGGTAGTGGAAGTGCGGGTGGTCTGCGTGGCGGGCCATGTACAGACCCCAGGGGTGCACGCGGTAGTGCTCCACCTCCCGGATGAAGCCCTTCGGGTCGGTGTTGGTTCGGTCCGTGAGGTTGAAGGCCTCCACCTTCGGAGGGTGCACGTGCATGCCTGGGAACCTAGCGTGTCGGCGTCCGCGTCTCAGGTCGCGGCGTCGCGGGCGGTGTCGGTGGGTGCGCCTAGTCTGGTGCAATGGCGTTCGCATCCGAGCATCCCGTCGTCGCGCACTCCGAGTTCCGGCCGGTCGGCGAGGTCGAACGCTCCGACAGCCGGTTCCAGGTGGTCAGTGAACACCGGCCGGCGGGTGACCAGCCCCAGGCGATCGCGGAGCTGACCCACCGGCTGAACGCGGGGGAGAAGGACGTCGTGCTGATGGGCGCGACGGGCACCGGCAAGTCCGCGACGACGGCGTGGCTGATCGAGCAGGTGCAGCGGCCGACGCTGGTGATGGCGCCCAACAAGACCCTCGCCGCCCAGCTCGCGAACGAGCTGCGGGAGATGCTGCCGCACAACGCCGTCGAGTACTTCGTCTCGTACTACGACTACTACCAGCCCGAGGCGTACATCGCGCAGACGGACACCTACATCGAGAAGGACTCGTCGATCAACGACGACGTGGAGCGGCTGCGGCACTCGGCGACGTCGAGCCTGCTGTCCCGCCGCGACGTGGTCGTGGTCGCGTCGGTGTCGTGCATCTACGGCCTCGGCACGCCGCAGTCGTACCTCGATCGGTCGGTCCAGCTCGAGGTCGGCGTCGAGGTGGAGCGCGACGCCCTGCTGCGGCTGCTGGTGGACGTGCAGTACACCCGCAACGACGTGGCGTTCACCCGCGGCTCGTTCCGGGTCCGCGGCGACACCGTCGAGATCATCCCGTCCTACGAGGAGCTCGCGGTGCGCATCGAGTTCTTCGGCGACGAGGTCGAGGCGCTGTACTACCTGCACCCCCTGACCGGCGACGTCGTCCGGCAGGTCGACACCGTGCGGATCTTCCCGGCCACCCACTACGTCGCCGGCCCGGAGAGGATGGAACGCGCGGTCCGGGACATCGAGGCCGAACTCGAGGAGCGGCTCGCCGATCTCGAGAACCGGGGCAAGCTGCTCGAGGCGCAGCGGCTGCGGATGCGCACGAACTACGACATCGAGATGATCAAGCAGGTCGGCTTCTGCTCGGGCATCGAGAACTACTCGCGGCACATCGACGGCCGGCCGGCCGGGTCCGCGCCGGCGACGTTGATCGACTACTTCCCGGAGGACTTTCTGCTCGTCATCGACGAGTCGCACGTCACCGTCCCGCAGATCGGCGCGATGTACGAGGGCGACATGTCCCGCAAGCGCAACCTCGTCGAGTACGGCTTCCGGTTGCCGTCGGCCACCGACAACCGCCCCCTCACCTGGGAGGAGTTCACCCAGCGCATCGGCCAGACGGTGTACCTGTCCGCGACGCCGGGAGCGTACGAGCTGGGGCAGGCCGGTGGCGAGTTCGTCGAGCAGGTCATCCGCCCGACCGGCCTGGTCGATCCCGAGGTGGTCGTCAAGCCGACGAAGGGCCAGATCGACGACCTGGTGCACGAGATCCGGCAGCGCACCGAGCGCGACGAACGAGTGCTGGTGACGACACTGACCAAGAAGATGGCCGAGGACCTCACCGACTACCTGCTCGAACTCGGGATCAGGGTGCGCTACCTGCACTCGGACATCGACACGCTGCGCCGCGTCGAACTGCTCCGGCAGTTGCGTCTCGGCGAATACGACGTGCTGGTCGGCATCAACCTGCTTCGCGAGGGCCTCGACCTGCCGGAGGTGTCCCTGGTCGCGATCCTCGACGCCGACAAGGAGGGGTTCCTGCGCAGCACGACGAGCCTGATCCAGACGATCGGCCGCGCCGCCCGCAACGTGTCCGGGCAGGTGCACATGTACGCGGACAAGGTCACCGACTCGATGGCCCGGGCGATCGAGGAGACCGAGCGGCGCCGCGAGAAGCAGGTCGCCTACAACGCCGAGATGGGTGTCGACCCGCAGCCGCTGCGGAAGAAGATCGCCGACATCCTGGACCAGGTGTACGAGGAGGCCGACGACACCGATGTCGAGATCGGCGGCTCCGGGCGCAACGTCAGCCGCGGTCGGCGCGCGCAGGGCGAGGCCGGGCGCGCGGTCAGCGCCGGCGTGTACGAGGGCCGGGACGTGAAGTCGATGCCGCGCGCCGAACTCGCCGACCTGGTCAAGGAGTTGACCGACCAGATGATGAACGCGGCCCGCGACCTGCAGTTCGAGCTCGCCGGCCGGCTGCGTGACGAGATCGCGGACCTGAAGAAGGAACTTCGGGGTATGGACGCGGCCGGGCTGCAGTAGACGGCCGAGGGCCGCTCAGCTGGTGATGTCCTTGCGCGCGAACCGGAGCCACGCCGCGGCCGCGAACACCGTGGCATAGGCGAGCGCCGAGAACGACCCGACGACGACGTCGTGCCAGTCGACGGTCGGTGCCAGGAATCGGGTCCACGCGAACGAGAAGTGGCCGGGCAGGTAGTCCCGCCAGTGGCCGAGCGCGGTGATCTGGTCGAGGATCTGCACCAGGATCGAGACCATCACCGTGCCGCCCACCGCACCGAGCGGCGCGTCGGTGAGCACCGACAGCAGCAGCGCCAGGCCCGCCACCCACGTCAGGTTCACCGCGACGTACCCGAGGCCGGCCGCGAGCCTGCCGACGGCCTCCGCGTAGCCCAGGGAGTCGCCGAACGGCGTGACGAGTGGACCGGTGCCGTAGGCGGCGGTGCCCGCCGCCAACGCCACGCCGACGAGGAGCAGGAGCGCCGCAACCGAGAGCACCGCCGAGACGATCGCCTTCTGCTGCAGCAGTCGACTGCGCGGCACCGGGATGGCCAGCAGGTACCGCAGCGACGACCACGACGCCTCACTGGCGACCGCGTCGCCGAAGAACAGCGCGACCACGACGATCAGCAGGAAGCCGACGGACATCAGCAGGGTGAAGACGGTGAAGTTCACTCCGCCGCGGGTCGCGAGCTCGATCAGATCGGTGGTGCCGGTGGACGATCCGCCGCCGCCGATCGCGAACGCGAGCATCAGGACCAGCGGCAGCGCCGCCAGGAAACCCAGCGCGACGTGCGTGCGGCGCCGCTTGCACTGCCGGACCAGTTCGGTGCGCAGCGGGAGAGTGCGGCGGGCCCGGTATCCGGGCGCACGGCCGTCGGCGGGAACGGCGCGGTCGTCGGCCCTCATGGCAACTCCTCACGATGGTCCGCGGTGTGCACCAACTGCAGGAACACGTCCTCGAGGCGGGTGGGTCGCGTGACCCGCCGGACCGCGACCCCGGCACCGACCAGCACGCGCACCGCGTCGGCGGGGTCGGCGTCGCCGAGGTCCACCCGCAACCGTCCCGCATCGACCCGCGCCACCGTGCCGGCGATCGGGGCGAGCACCGCCGCGGCCGAGTCGGCGTCGTCGACGAGGAACTCGGTGGCTCCCTGTGCGGACGTGAACTCCTCCACGGTGCCCGTCGCGATCACCCGGCCGTGGTTCATCACGACCACGTCCGTGCACGTCTGCTCGACCTCGGCGAGCAGATGGCTCGACACCAGCACCGTGCGGCCGGCCCGGGCGTAGGACACGAGGACCTCCCGCATCGTGCGGATCTGCGGCGGGTCGAGGCCGTTCGTCGGTTCGTCCAGCACGAGCAGGTCCGGCAGGCCCAGCATCGCCTGGGCGAGCGCGAGCCGCTGCCGCATGCCCTGGCTGTACGAGCGGACCTTCCGGGCCGCCGCGTCGCCCAGGTCGGCGATCGCCAGGGCCTCGTCGATCCGCGACTCGGACTCCGGTCGCCCCGTCGACTGCCAGTACAGGCGGAGGTTGTCGATCCCGCTCAGGTGCGGCAACAGCCCCGATCCCTCCACGAACGATCCGAGCCGTGACAGCACCGGTGCGCCGGGTGTCACCAGATGCCCGAACACCCGGATCTCGCCCGCGGTGGGGGAGATCAGGCCCATCAGCATCCGCAGGGTGGTGGTCTTGCCGGCGCCGTTGGGTCCGAGGAGGCCGAGCACCTGCCCGCGGTGGACGGTGAAGTCGACGCCGTCGACCGCGCGGAATCGGTTGCCGTAGGTCTTGCGCAACCCGGTCACGACCAGCGGGGTGTCGACCAGACCGGGGTCGACCTGCGCGATCGTTCGGCGCCGCGACCGCAGGGTGGTGGCCGCGACGAGCACGGCGACCGCGAGCCCGAGCGCGCCGATTCCGGCGAGCGGCGCCACCGGCAGTGCCCGACTGGCCGACGTCGCGGTCACACTCGGCGCGACCAGGGCCGGGCCGGCGAGGGCGATCGTGAACCGGGCCGGGGACAGCGGGGTCGCGTACGCCTGATCGGTGGTCGTCACGGCGAGTTCGAGATGATGGCCTTGCGGCACCTGGTAGGCGATCGCGGGCAGTGTCACCGTCACCGGAACCGGTTGCCCGGCAGGTGAATCGGGTAGCCGGACGGCGGACACTGCGCCGCCGGGCAGGACGTGACGGCCCTGCGGGCTCACGTCGTACAGCTTCGCGAACAGCACCGCGGTCCCCGGCGCCGCGGTCGCGGTGACCGTCAGCTGCGCGGTCGAGGTGCCGGTGACGGCGAGCGGGCGCTCCAGGGGTGCGGTCGCGAACCGCGCGGTCTGGCCGGGCGGATCCGTGGCCTCCGGCAGGTTCGTCAGCAGGTCCGCGGCGCCGCCGAGCCCGGGGACCGACGACAGTGCCGCCGGGGTCGCGCCCGGCGGACGGTCGACCGTCTGGGGCGGACCCGACAGGGGCAACGGCTCCCGCGGCGTCGCCGCCGTGGCCGGCGTCAGCCCGGGATAGTCCGGGGCCGACATCCGCCGGTACGACTGCCGGCCCTGGTCGCCGGTGGCCCCCGGCAGGGTGAACGAGAACGGCAGCGGGGCACCGGGGGTGGACGGTTGCTCGTCACGCAGTCGGTCCGCGAGGAAGGCCGCGGCGGCCGCCCGGCTGCTCGCCGAGTCCCCGCCGGTGTCGTGGCCGCCGGGAAACCAGCGCACCTGCACGGGGGTGCCGGTGGCGGCGATCTGCCGGGCCGTCCCGTCGGCCTGATCGAGCCCGAACAGCGTGTCCTGTTGGCCCTGCAGCAACAGCGTGGGTGCGGTGATCCGGTCGGCGACCGAGGCGGGGGAGTGCTCCCGCAGCATCGCCAGCAGTTCCGGTGTCGGCCGGCCGGACTCGGCCGCGGGGGCGTACGCCAGGCAGATCGCCGGGTCGAACCGCCCACACGGCCCGTCCGGAGGGATGCCCGGCTGTCCGGCGCCGGACGCTCCGGCGCCGAAGAAGATTCCCGCCCAGCCGCGCGCCAGGACACCGGGACCGCCGTACGGCGACGCGGCCGGCGTCGGTGCGGGCGGTGCCGCGGCGCTGTCGGGGACCACGCCGCGGTTCGGGAACAGGGCCTGCCCCAGGTCGTTCCAGGTGATCGACGCGGCGACCGCGTCGATCCGGGGATCGGTGCCGGCGAGCATCAGGGCCAGCGCACCGCCGTAGGACGCGCCCGTCACCCCGATCCGCGGATCGCCCGGACCGTCCCGCTCGACCTCCGGCCGTGCGGCGAGCCAGTCGACCAGGGTGCGGGCGTCGGCGACCTCCCGGTCCGGGTCGTCGAGGGTGATGGATCCCGTGCTCGCCCCGAATCCGCGGGCGCTGTACGCGAGCACGACGAAGCCGTCGGCGGCCAGATCGGATGCCTGGTCGGCCAGCGTCTCCTTCGACCCCCCGAATCCGTGGGCGAGCAGCACGGCCGGCGCCGGAGTGTGCCGGGGAACGTACAGCCGGGCGTCGATCGAGATCGAGTTCCCGCTGCCCGGGGATTCCGCCGTCGGGACGGTGACGTCCGAGAGCGTCGTCCCGGGGCCGCCGCGGCCCGGGACGACGGCGAGCGCGGCCGTCACCAGGAGCACCAGCACGACCGCGGCCGCGGCGGCCACCGTCCGTGGTCTGCGCGGCCGGGAAACGGACATGAGAGCCAATCTATCCGGACACGGCCGCTGTGGGTTGGAACGCAATTCCCACGCCGGAGACGGCGATCCGACTAGGGTTTGCCGCAGCGGTCCGGGGCCCGACGCGATGTCGGTCGGCAACCGGCCAGGACACCCGCGCCACCGCTGGTGGCGCGAACGAGATACCGGAGGAATGAATGAGTGCCTACCGCACCATCGTCGTGGGGACCGATGGCTCGGATTCGTCACTGAAAGCGGTGGACAAGGCCGCGACGCTCGCCGCCGACGCCGGCGCGAAGCTCGTCATCGCCTGCGCGTACTACCCGGCGGATCCCAAGGACATCGAGGCGGCACAGGACTCCCTGCGTGAGGACGCCTACCAGATCACCGGTTCGGCCCCCACCTACGAGATCCTGCGCACCGCCCGTGAGCGCGCCCACGCGGCCGGTTCCGCCGACGTGGTCGAGCGCGCGGTCGTCGGCGCGCCCGTCGACTCGCTGCTCGAGCTCGTCGACGAGGTCGAGGCCGACCTGCTCGTCGTCGGCAACCGGGGTCTGAACACCCTGACCGGACGCCTGCTCGGCTCGGTGCCGTCCGACGCGGCCCGCAAGTCCACCTGCGACGTGCTGATCGTCCACACCGTCCGCTGACCGGATCCGCGTGCGCCGGCATTCCACCGGCGCACGCGGGTTCTAGTGCACCGCAACCAGTTTGGACAACGCGTCGGGAAGCGGGCGAGCGTGCACGACGCCGAGACGCTGCGTGGCCCGCGTGAGCGCCACGTACAGGTCGTTCATGCCGCGCGGTGACGCCTCCACGATCCGTTGCGGTTCGACGATGATCACCACGTCGAACTCCAGTCCCTTCGCCTCGCGGACCGACAGCACGCTCACCGCACCGCCGTGCAGGTCACGCAACTCGTCGACGCCGTCCTCGCTGGTGAGGACCGCCACCAGGCCCGGCCCGGTCTCGTCGGCCACGCGGCGCCGCACCTCGTCGACGACACCGTCGTCCGGAACCCGGTGCGCCCAGGGCTGATTCCCGGCATCGCGCACCGAACGTGGCACCGACTGCGCGGGGTCGATCTCCACCAGGACGTCCTGTGCGACGGCCATGATCTCCGACGGCGTGCGGTAGTTCACGGTGAGCTCGGTGAGCTTCCATCGGTTCGCCACGTACGGTTCGAGCGCCGACTGCCACGACGAGCTGCCCGCGAGGTCGCCGGTCTGGGCGGTGTCGCCGACGAGGGTCATCCAGCGATTCGGGATGCGCCGCATCAGCATTCGCCACGCCATCGCCGAGAGCTCCTGAGCCTCGTCGACGATGACGTGCCCGAACGTCCAGGTCCGGTCGGCCGCCGCGCGTTCCGCGGCGGTCAGCCGCTGCCGCATCTCCTGACGCTGCGCCAGCGTGCTCGCGTCGATCAGGTCGTAGGCCATCAGGATTTCCGGATCGAGCTCGTCCTCGAGGTCCTGGGGCGCCGACCCGGTCAGGATGTCGAGCGCGTCCTGCGCGTCCGCGATCTGCGCCCGCCACTGCCGGGCGGCGCGGTCGCGTTCGGCGGCGTCGTCGACGCCCAGCAGTTCGGCCAGCTCGTCGAGCAGGGGGGCGTCCGCCGCGCTGAACCCCTCGTGCCGGTGCCGGTAGAGCAGCTCGCGCTGCCCGTCGTCCAGGTCCGGGGCGGCGGACGCGAGCCGATCGCGGGACTGGAACAGGTCGGTCAGCACCTGCTGGGGCGACAGCATCGGCCACAGGTCGTCGATCGCCGCCATCAGTTCGGCGTCCTGGCGCATCTCGTCGCGGATGTCGGCGACGTCGTCGCGGCTGAGCAGGTTCGCCCCGCCGAGCACGTTCGCGCCGACGGTCGCCGCGAACTGGTCGGCGAGCGCCTCGATCACCGTCGCGACGAAGATCGGCCGGGCCAGGTTGTGCGGGCGCCGCGAGGAACGGGCGCGCCCGCGGGCCCGCGTGACGATCTTGCGGTCGAGGGTGACGGTGTACGTGTCGAACGGCAACGTGATCGGGCGCACCGGCGCCAGCTGCCGGTCCCGGACCGCCTGCTTGAGCACCGCGACCATGTCGAGGGATCCCTTGACCTCCCCGGTGTCGAGCGAATCATGCTGTGTCGCAGTCACACCCGGGTACATGTCGCCGATCGTCGACAGGAGGACACCGGTCTCGCCGAGGGACGGCAGCACCTGGCCGATGTAGTCGAGGAACGTCGCGTTCGGACCGACGATCAGCACGCCGGACTTCGCCAGCTGCTGGCGGTACGTGTACAGCAGGTACGCCGCGCGGTGCAGCGCGACCGCGGTCTTGCCGGTGCCGGGACCGCCCTGGACCACCAGCACCGACTTGTGCGTCGACCGGATGATCGCGTCCTGCTCGGACTGGATCGTCTCGACGATGTCGGTCATCTGCCCGGTGCGCGCCGCGTTGAGCGCCGTGAGCAGCGCGCTCTCACCCGCGACACCGCCGTCCCCGTCGACCACCCCGGCCCGTTCGGCCGCCGCGAGGTCGAGGTACTCGTCGCCGAGACCGGTGACCCTGCGACTGCGGGTGCGGATGTGCCGCCGCCGCGTCACCCCCTCCGGGGAGGCGGTGGTGGCGAGGTAGAACGGCCGGGCGAGCGGCGCCCGCCAGTCCAGCAGCAGGGTCTCGAAGTCGTGGTCCTCGTCGAGGATCCCGACCCGGCCGATGTACCGGAGCGCGTCGCCGTCGGGTGCGTCGGGGTCGAGGTCGATCCGCCCGAAGCACAGGCCGTTCTCCGCCGCGTCGTACTTGGCGATGTCCTCGGTGTACATCTGGGTGAACGACTCGCGTTCGCTGCGCGCCTGCGGCGTGCCGCCCGTCTGCAGGAGCACCGCGCTCAGGCGCGCCTTCGTGTACTCGCGCAATCCGTCGAGCCGCTCGTACAACATCGTGACGTACCGCTGTTCGCGCTCCTGCTCGTCCTGCGCGCCGGCGTCGCGGTCGTCACGGATCTGGGCCTCGTCGGGCAAGAGGTCTCCTCGGGCGGACTCGGGAAAAGGGCCCAGCGAGTCTAATTGCCCGCGAGGTGCTCCGCAGAAAGGCCTGATCGCGATGCCGTGAACCGCCACCGGGTCTGCGTGAACGGACCCTTCCCGAACCCGAACGCGGTCACCGGCGCGACCCGGTACACCCGGGCCGGTCCGCCGCCGCCGCGGAATCCCCCCTCGATCACCTCGAACCGCCACTGCGGCCCGTACTTCGCGACGTACCCGTCGGCGAGTCGGACCAGGGTGGAGACGTCCAGCACCGGGACCGCCTCGCCCTCGAGCACGATGTCATAGCCCTCGGCGTACGCGTTGGTGCCCGTGGTCACCGCGACCGCCGGATTGACGTCGAGGTTGCGTGCCTTGCGCTCGTCGGGGCCGGTGCAGAAGTGCAGGGCCTCGTCCAGCCACACCCCGATCAGCGGCGTGACGTGTGGCCGCCGGTCCGGCCGCACCGTGGTGAGCCAGTACAGCTCGGCGTCGCTCACCACCTGTCGCGCCCACCACCAGTCCACCGGGGCGGCCCCGGACTCGCTGTAGCGTCGGTCCAGGTCGGTGATCGGATCGGTCATGGCCGTGCTCCTCTCGCCGGGTGGTGGCGGGGCGGTCACCTCACCAGCCGCGCTCCTGCCACTCGGCCAGGAACGGACGTTCGGCGCCGAGCGTGGTGTCGCGACCGTGTCCGGGGTAGACGACGGTGTCGTCGGGGAACCGCTCGAACAACTTCGTGATGACGTCGCGGTACAGCGAGTCGAACTTCTGCGCGTCGGCGGTCTTTCCCACCCCGCCCGGGAACAGCGAGTCGCCGGTGAACAGATGGACCTGGCCGGAGGCGGGGTCGGTGAGTGCCAACGCGATCGACCCCTCGGTGTGACCGGACAGGTGGATCACCTCGAGCGCGAGCCGGCCCACCTCCACCAGGTCGCCGTCGGTGACGGTGCGCGCCGGGACGACGGGCAGGGCGGGGGCGTCGAGCGGATGCGCGATCGTGGGTGCGGCCGTCGCCGCGGCAACCTCCGCGAGCGCCAGCCAGTGGTCGGGGTGCTGGTGCGTGGTGACGATCGACCCCAGGTGCGGGGCCGCGGTCGCGAGCAGGCTGGTCAGCCGGTCCGCCTCGTTCGCCGCGTCGATCAGCAGGGCCTCACCGGTGCCGGCGTCGACGACCAGGTAGGCGTTGTTGTCCATCGGGCCGACCGAGATCTTCGTGATGGTGGCGTCCGCGAGGGTGCGGCGCTGGGGGTCGGCGCCCGGCGTCAACACCCCGGTGTAGTGGTCGTCGATTCGCATCTGCTGCGGCTCCATGAGGTGAGGTTACCGTCGGATCGGGGTCCGTGGTGGGTCAGTCGGACCGCTCGTGTCGAACCCGCGTCCGCATCGGCGCGAAACCGTGTCGGACCATCGGCCTACCATGTGGTCGGCCGAGAACATCCAGAAGGGATTCAGTGTGGCGGACCGCCTGATCGTGCAAGGGGCGCGTGAGCACAACCTGCGGGGAATCGACATCGACCTGCCCCGCGACAGCTTGATCGTCTTCACCGGCTTGTCCGGTTCGGGCAAGTCGTCGCTCGCGTTCGACACCATCTTCGCGGAGGGGCAGCGTCGCTACGTCGAGTCGTTGTCCGCGTACGCCCGGCAGTTCCTCGGCCAGATGGACAAGCCGGATGTCGACTTCATCGAGGGACTGTCCCCGGCGGTGTCGATCGACCAGAAGTCGACCAATCGCAACCCTCGGTCGACCGTCGGGACCATCACCGAGGTCTACGACTACCTCCGGCTGCTGTACGCGCGGGCCGGCACTCCGCACTGCCCGGTGTGCGGCGAACGGATCGCGAAGCAGACGCCGCAGCAGATCGTCGACCAGGTCCTCGCGTTGGAGGAGGGCACCCGCTTCCAGGTTCTCGCGCCGGTGGTCCGTACCCGCAAGGGCGAGTTCGTCGACCTGTTCGAGCAGCTGAACACGCAGGGGTACGCGCGCGTGCGGATCGACGGTGTGGTCCACCAGCTGACCGACCCGCCGAAGCTGAAGAAGCAGGAGAAGCACGACATCGAGGTCGTGGTGGACCGCCTCGCGGTCAAGGGGAGTGCGAAGCAGCGGCTCACGGATTCGGTCGAGACGGCCCTGCGTCTCGCCGACGGCATCGTGGTCCTCGACTTCGTCGACCGCGACGAGGACGCTCCGGACCGGGAGCGCCGGTTCTCGGAGAACCTGGCCTGCCCGAACGGCCACCCGCTCGCGATCGACGACCTCGAGCCCCGGTCGTTCTCGTTCAACTCCCCGTACGGGGCCTGCCCGGAGTGCACGGGTCTGGGCATCCGCAAGGAGGTGGACCCGGACCTGGTCGTACCCGACCCGGAGTTGAGCCTGGCCGACGGAGCGATCGCGCCGTGGTCGATGGGGCAGACGTCCGAGTACTTCGGCCGGCTGCTGACGGGTCTGGCCGACGTGATGGGCTTCGACGTGAACGCGCCGTGGAACGAGCTGCCTGCGAAGGCGCGCCGGGCGGTTCTCGAGGGCAGCGAACACCAGGTTCACGTCAAGTACAAGAACCGGTACGGCCGCACCCGCTCCTACTACGCCGAGTTCGAGGGCGTCATGCCGTTCCTGCATCGCCGGCTCGAGCAGACCGAGTCCGAGCAGATGAAGGAACGCTACGACGGCTACATGCGGGACGTGCCGTGCCCGGCCTGCGACGGCACCCGGCTGCGACCGGAGATCCTGTCGGTGACGATCGAGGCGGGCGAACACGGACGCATGTCGATCGCCGAGGTCTCCGAGCTGTCGATCGCCGACTGCGCGCGCTTCCTCGACTCGCTGACCCTCGGCGCGAGGGAGGAGGCGATCGCCGGGCAGGTGCTCAAGGAGGTGCAGGCGCGGCTGGGCTTCCTGCTCGACGTCGGCCTCGAGTACCTGTCGCTGTCCCGGGCCGCGGGCACCCTGTCCGGTGGTGAGGCGCAGCGGATCCGCCTGGCCACTCAGATCGGGTCGGGTCTGGTCGGCGTGCTCTACGTGCTCGACGAGCCGTCGATCGGTCTGCACCAGCGCGACAACCGGCGGCTGATCGAGACCCTGACCCGGTTGCGGGACCTCGGGAACACCCTGATCGTCGTCGAGCACGACGAGGACACCATCCGCACCTCCGACTGGGTCGTGGACATCGGCCCGCTCGCCGGCGAGCACGGTGGCCGGGTCGTGTACAGCGGGCCCTACCGGCAGCTGCTCGAGTGCGAGGAGTCCCTGACCGGCGCCTACCTGTCCGGTCGGGCCGCGATCGAGGTGCCGTTGGTGCGCCGGGCCGTGGACCGCAAGCGGCAGGTCACCGTCGTCGGCGCGAAGGAACACAACCTGAAGGACATCGACGTCAGCTTCCCGCTCGGGGTGCTGACCTCGGTGACCGGAGTGTCCGGCTCCGGCAAGTCGACGCTGGTCAACGACATCCTCGCGACCGTGATGGCGAACAAGCTGAACGGCGCCCGTCGGGTGCCGGGCCGGCACACCCGAGTCAACGGCCTCGACCAGCTCGACAAGCTGGTGCAGGTGGACCAGTCGCCGATCGGTCGGACCCCGCGGTCGAACGCGGCCACCTACACCGGCGTGTTCGACAAGATCCGGACCCTGTTCGCGCAGACGACCGAGGCGAAGGTCCGCGGCTACCAGCCGGGCCGGTTCTCGTTCAACGTCAAGGGCGGCCGGTGCGAGGCGTGCTCCGGTGACGGCACCCTGAAGATCGAGATGAACTTCCTGCCGGACGTGTACGTGCCGTGCGAGGTGTGTCACGGGGCCCGGTACAACCGGGAGACACTCGAGGTGCACTACAAGGGCAAGACGATCGCCGAGGTCCTCGACATGTCGATCGAGGAGGCCGCCGAGTTCTTCGAGCCCATCACCTCGATTCACCGCTACCTCGAGACCCTCGTCAGAGTCGGGCTCGGCTACGTGCGGCTCGGGCAGCCTGCCCCGACGCTGTCCGGCGGCGAGGCGCAGCGCGTCAAGCTCGCCGCCGAGCTGCAGAAGCGGTCCACGGGTCGTACGGTCTACATCCTCGACGAGCCGACCACCGGTCTGCACTTCGAGGACATCCGCAAACTGCTCGGGGTGGTGAACGGGCTCGTCGACAAGGGCAACACGGTCATCGTAATCGAGCACAACCTCGACGTGATCAAGACGTCCGACTGGATCGTCGACATGGGCCCCGAAGGCGGTTCGGGGGGCGGCACGGTGGTCTCGCAGGGGACCCCCGAGGAGGTTGCCGCGGTCCCGGAGAGCTACACGGGCCGGTTCCTGCGTGAGGTGCTCGACGGGTCGCCGGTCGCGGCCGCCGCACCGCCGAAGCGCCGACGGGCACCGCGCAAGGCCGCGGCGAAGGTGTGAGCCGGGCAGTGTGAACGAAGAACGGGAGGCCCGGGGACCGAATCGGTCCCCGGGCCTCCCGTGTACAGCTGCGGCAGGTCAGACGCCGGTGCCGGTGCCGGTGCCGGTGCCGGTGCCGGTGCCGGTGCCAGTACCGGTGCCGGGGAGTCCGCCGCCGGACGAGCCGGCGATGATCGAGTTGACGATGTTGGCGAGCGACCCGAAGAGGCCGTCGACGTCGCCGGGAGCAGGCATGGTGTCTCCTTGATGGTGATGTACTGATCCGACCCGTGGCACATGCAGGTGCCGGCCGGCTGGTTGCCGGAATCGATCAGGTGCCGTCCCCGCTTGGCATGCGGGTATCCCGACGACGGCTTCAGTGATGATCCCCCGATCGCAGTGACCGCCTCGCGGGCGCAATCCCGTCGCTGCATTTCGGGGATCGGGTCCGCGATGTGGTGCCCTCCACTGCATTCGCCGACCTTTGTACACGAGGGTTCCGGGCGTCCGTCCAGGATTCGGCGAAACAGATTCGTGACCTCGATGTGACGTACGACACAGCTGTTGGGAGTGTTCGCGGCGTCGTGCGAGTCTCCGGGGGTGGATCAGTACACGGGGCCGGTGTACTTCTCGCCCGGGCCCTTGCCGGGCTCGTCGGGGTACGCCGACGCCTCGCGGAACGCGCGTTGGAGCGCCTGCAGGCCCTCGCGGATCGGACCCGCGTGCGGGCCCAGGTACTCGACCGAGGCGGCGACCAGGCCGGCGAGTGCGGTGATCACGCGCCGGGCCTCGTCGAGGTCGAGGTGCGGGCTGTCCTCCGGGTCGGCGGCGGACAGTCCGAGCTTCTCGGCGGCGGAACTCATCAGCATGACCGCCGCGCGGCTGATGACCTCGACCGCGGGGACGTCCGCCAGCTCGCGAACCGCCGTGTCCTCGTCGAACTCGGCGGTGTGCTGTTCCCCTGCGTGCGATGCATCTGTCATGGCTGCTAGACTTTCACACACGACCGCCCCTGACGACGTCGGGGGCAGCAAGTGGAGTCCGACTCCCACCGCTGTTCCGCGAAGTGTATTCGCAGGTCAACGGTTCCGGTCGCTCGGGTTCGAGGCTTCCTCGGAAGCTCTGGACCCGGGTCCCCCGAGGGGGCGTGGGCAGGTGCGCAAGCGCCGCGTCGCGTGATCGGTCGACATCGGACCCCGCCTGGATCTCTCCAGCGGGGTTCTTTTGTTGGGGACGTGGGCAGGCGGGCTGCGGGCGGTCAGGACGACCACGCCGCTCTACCTAGGAGGCCCCATCAGCACTGAGACTCGCATCAACGAGCGCATCCGCGTACCCGAGGTCCGGCTCGTCGGACCTGGTGGTGAGCAGGTTGGCATCGTGCGTGTTGAAGATGCACTCCGCTTGGCACAGGATGCCGACCTCGACCTCGTCGAGGTTGCGCCCGACGCGCGTCCGCCGGTGTGCAAGATCATGGACTACGGCAAGTTCAAGTACGAGGCCGCGCAGAAGGCGCGCGAATCGCGCAAGAACCAGCAGCAGACCGTGATCAAGGAGCAGAAGCTCCGCCCGAAGATCGACGATCACGACTACGAGACCAAGAAGCGCAACGTCGTTCGCTTCCTCGAGGCCGGATCCAAGGTCAAGGTCACGATCATGTTCCGCGGCCGCGAGCAGTCCCGCCCCGAACTGGGCTTCCGGCTCCTGCAGCGCCTCGGCGCCGATGTCGCCGACCTCGGATTCATCGAGACGTCCGCGAAGCAGGACGGCCGGAACATGACGATGGTGCTGGCCCCGCACAAGGGTGCCAAGACCCGGGTCAAGGCACAGGAGCAGGCTCAGAGCGGCGGCCGTCCGCCCGCCGCCCCGGCGCCCGCGGCGCCGGCCCCCGCCCCGGCCGCGCAGCCGGAGACGCCCGAGACGCCGGCGAGCTGACCAGACCAGCACGAAGTACGCAGCAGTAGAAGAAACGGAAACTGAGGACTCCATGCCCAAGAACAAGAGCCACAGCGGCACCGCGAAGCGATTCAAGGTGTCCGGCAGCGGAAAGATCCTGCGCCAGAAGGCCGGCCGCCGCCACCTGCTCGAGCACAAGGCCACCAAGGTCACCCGTCGTCTCGACGGCGTCGCCGTGGTCGACAAGGCCGACGTTCCCCGCGTCAAGCGCCTGCTCGGCATCTGATTCGACCTTCTCCCCACCCTTCGGGCGCGCTCGCCGCGCGTTCGACCGATTGACAGGATTTTTTCAGTGGCACGCGTAAAGAGGGCAGTCAACGCCCAGAAGAAGCGCCGTTCCGTTCTCGAGGCGTCCGCCGGCTACCGCGGCCAGCGTTCGCGCCTCTACCGCAAGGCCAAGGAGCAGCAGCTCCACTCGTTGACCTACGCGTACCGGGACCGCCGCGCGCGCAAGGGTGACTTCCGCAAGCTGTGGATCTCGCGCATCAACGCCGCCGCCCGCGCGAACGACATCACCTACAACCGCTTCATCCAGGGCCTGAAGGCCGCTGGTGTCGAGGTCGACCGCAAGATCCTGGCCGAGCTGGCCGTCTCCGACGCCGAGGCGTTCGCCGGCCTGGTCGCCGTCGCGAAGGCCGCGCTGCCGGCCGACGTGAACGCTCCCGCCGGGGAAGCGGCCTGAGCAAGCCGATCCAGGAACGACCCGTGGACCCGTTCACCGAGCGGACGCCACGGGTCGTTTCTGCTGTCAAGCTGCTGCGCGCCGCCGAGCGACGCAAGACGGGACGGTTCCTCGCCGAGGGCGCGAATTCGGTGACCGCCGCCCTCGACACCGGGCGCATCGACGAGTTGTTCGTCACGACCGACGCCGCCGTCCGGCACGCCGACCTCGTCGAACGGGCGCTCGCGCAGCGGGTACGTGTCTCTCCGGTCACCGACCGGGCCGCGAAGGCGCTCGGGGACACCGTCACCCCGCCTGGCCTGGTCGCGGTGTGCCGGACCGTGGACGTCCCGGTGTCCGACGCGTTGGGGTCGCGGCCACGCCTGCTCGCGGTGCCGGTCGAGATCAACGACCCGGGGAACGCAGGCACGGTGATCCGGGTCGCGGACGCCGTCGGCGCCGACGCGGCGATCCTGGCCGGTGACAGCGTCGACCCGCACAACGGAAAGTGCGTTCGGTCGTCGGCGGGCAGTGTGTTCCACCTGCCGATCGCCCGCGAGCGTGACGTCGACGCGGTGCTCGCCGCGATCACCGCGGCCGGGGTGCAGGTGCTGGCCACCGCCGCGGACGGCGAGGTCGATCTCGACGACGCCGACGAGCTGCTGGCGCGGCCGACGGCCTGGTTGTTCGGCAACGAGGCGCACGGTCTGGACCCGGCACTGGCGGCGCGGGCCGACCACCGGGTGCGGATCCCGATCCACGGGCGGGCGGAGTCCCTGAACCTCGCGACCGCCGCCGCGATCTGCCTGTACGCGAGCGCGCGGGTGCAGCACAGGACGACCGGGCCGACACCATAGAATTTGCCAGAACGCGCGAGCAGAACCGAACACGAGGAGTTTCACGAGCCGTGGCCAAGTACGAGGGCGACAGTGCACCGACCATCGACGCGCAGGCGCTGACCGAGGAGTCGCTCGCCGCGGCCGCGGATGCGGCGGAGCAGGCGTTCACCGCGGCGTCGGACCTCGACGCGCTCGCCAAGGCGAAGATCGACCACCTCGGGGACAAGGCGACGCTGTCACTGGTGCGTCGTGCCCTCGGCACGCTGCCCGGCAAGGAGAAGGCCGACGCGGGCAAGCGCGTCAACGCCGCCCGCACCCGGGCGAGTTCCGCCTACGACGCCCGCCGGGAGGTGCTCCTCGCGGAACGGGACGCCGCCGTGCTGGTCGCCGAGTCGATCGACGTCACCCTGCCCGTCGGCCGTCGCCCCGCCGGGGCCCGGCACCCGATCACCATCATCTCCGAACAGGTCACCGACGTCTTCGTGGCGATGGGCTGGGAGGTGGCCGAGGGACCCGAGGTCGAGACCGAGCACTTCAACTTCGACGCGTTGAACTTCCTGCCCGACCACCCGGCGCGCACGATGCAGGACACCTTCCACGTCGCGCCCGAGGGTTCGCGCCAGGTCCTGCGCACCCACACCTCGCCGGTGCAGGTGCGGTCGATGCTCTCGCGCGAGCTGCCGCTGTACGTCGTCTGCCCGGGCCGCACGTTCCGCACCGACGAGCTCGACGCCACCCACACCCCGGTCTTCTCGCAGATCGAGGGACTCGCGGTGGACAAGGGTCTGACGATGGCGCACCTGCGCGGCACCCTCGATGCGTTCGCGCGGGCCCTGTTCGGGCCGGACACGCGAACCCGCATGCGCCCCAACTACTTCCCGTTCACCGAGCCGTCCGCCGAGGTGGACGTCTGGTTCCCGGGCAAGAAGGGCGGAGCCGGCTGGGTCGAGTGGGGCGGCTGCGGCATGGTGAACCCGAAGGTGCTGCGGGCCAGCGGCATCGACCCGGACGAGTACACCGGCTTCGCGTTCGGCATGGGTCTCGAGCGGACCCTGCAGTTCCGCAACGGCATCCCCGACATGCGCGACATCGTCGAGGGCGACGTGCGATTCACGCTGCCCTTCGGTGTCCAGGCCTGACGAACTTCAACGACTGAGCCGAGAACGAGAGAGCTGAGTAGACGTGCGAGTAGCGCAATCGTGGCTGACCGAGATCCTGCAGCGGGCAACCCCCGGCTGGCAGGTGACCCCCGAGGAACTGGACGCCGGCTTCGTGCGGGTGGGCCTGGAGGTCGAGGAGGTCGATCCGCTGCACACCGTGCCCGGCCCGCTGGTCGTCGGCCGGGTGCTGCAGATCACCGAACTGACCGAGTTCAAGAAGCCGATCCGGTTCTGCCAGGTCGACGTCGGAGAGGAGCAGCCTCGCGGAATCGTCTGCGGCGCACGCAACTTCGCCGAGGGTGACCTGGTGGTTGCGGCGCTCCCCGGCGCGGTCCTGCCCGGCGACTTCCGCATCGCCGCCCGCAAAACCTACGGCCAGGTGTCGGACGGCATGATCTGTTCGGTCGCCGAACTCGGGGTCGGCAAGGACCACTCCGGCATCCTGGTGCTCGAGCCGGGCACCGCCGAACCGGGCACCGACGCGAACGAACTGCTCGGCCTCGGCGACACGATCATCGAACTGAACATCACCCCGGACCGTGGCTACTGCTTCTCGGTGCGTGGCCTGACCCGCGAGCTGGCCAACGGTTTCGACCTCGAGTTCGTCGACCCCGCCGTCACCGTGCCGTACGAGGCGTCCGGGGACGCCTGGCCGCTGGACGTCCGGCCGGAGTCCGGGTGCACCCGCTTCGCGCTGCGGAAGGTCACCGGCGTCAACCCGGCCGCGGTGACGCCGTGGTGGATGCAGCGTCGCCTGCTGCTCTCGGGTGTGCGGCCGATCTCCCCGGCCGTCGACGTCACCAACTACGTGATGCTCGAGCTCGGGCACCCGCTGCACGCGTTCGACGCCGCCAAGCTCGCCGGCGGTCTCGTGGTCCGCCGCGCCGTCGCCGACGAGAAGCTGACCACGCTCGACGGGGTGGAGCGGACCCTCGACGCCGAGGACGTCGTGATCTGCGACGACAGCGGCGTCATCTCCCTCGCCGGTGTGATGGGCGGCGCCAGCACCGAGGTCGGCCAGGACACCACCGAGGTCCTGCTCGAGGCCGCGATCTGGAACCCGCTCTCGGTCTTCCGCACCTCGCGGCGGCACAAGCTGATCTCCGAGGCGTCCAAGCGGTACGAGCGGATCGTCGACCCGGCCCTGTCGGCCGCGGTGCTCGACCGCGCGGCCGGACTGCTCGCGGAGATCACCGGCGGCCACGTCGAGCCCGTGCTCACCGACGTCGGCGCCGTCGCCGCGCCCACCGCGATCAGCATGGACCTCGACCTGCCGAGTCGGGTTGCGGGCGTCACCTACCCGGACGGCACCGCGGCACGCCGGCTCACCCAGATCGGCTGCACCGTCGACGTGGCACCCGACGGGGACGGCGCCGGCCACCTGGTCGTCACCCCGCCGACGTGGCGTCCCGACCTCGAGCAGCCCGCCGACCTGGTCGAGGAGGTGTTGCGGCTGGAGGGCCTCGAGCAGATTCCGTCGGTGCTGCCCGCCGCTCCCGCCGGTCGCGGCCTGACCGCACCGCAGCGGCGCCGCCGCGCGGTCGGCAAGGCCCTCGCGTTCGACGGCTACGTCGAGGTGCTGCCGACGGTGTTCCTGCCTGCCGCGGTGTTCGACACCTGGGGCCTGGCCGCCGACGATCCGCGGCGCGTCACGACGAAGGTGCTCAACCCGCTCGAATCCGACCGCCCCGAACTGGCGACCACGCTGCTGCCCGGCCTGCTGGAGATCTTGTCCCGCAACACCTCCCGCGGTCAGCGTGACCTCGCGCTGTTCGGCGTCGCGCAGGTCGTCCGGCCGGGTCCGGACACCAAGCCGGTCGAGGCGCTGCCGGTGGATCGGCGGCCCACCGACGAGCAGGTCGCTGACCTGCTGCGGTCGCTGCCGGCGCAGCCGCTGCACGTCGGCGCGGTGCTGACCGGGCTGCGGGAACCGAGTGGACCGTGGGGGCCGGGCCGGGCCGTCGACGCCGCCGACGCGTTCGCGGCCGCCGAGACCATCGCCGCCGCCGCGGGGGTCGTGCTGGAGCGCCGCGCCGTGCAGTACCTGCCCTGGCATCCGGGGCGGTGCGCCGAGCTGCTCGTCGACGGCGTCGTCGTCGGCCATGCCGGTGAGCTGCACCCCGCGGTCCTCGAGCGCGCCGGGCTGCCCGCCCGGACCTGTGCGGTAGAGCTGGACCTCGATGCGCTGCCGATCGTGGAATCGCTTCCGGCGCCCCGAGTTTCGCCGTTCCCGGCGGTGCTGCAGGACGTCGCGGTCGTGGTGGAGGAGTCCGTACCCGCGGCCGCGGTCGAGTCGGCGCTGCGTGCCGGCGGCGGCGAGCTGCTCGAGGACATCCGGCTGTTCGACGTGTTCACCGGCGAGCAGGTCGGTACCGGCCGCAAGTCCCTCGCGTTCGCGCTGCGTTTCCGGGCCGCGGATCGGACTCTCACCGAGGACGAGGCCAGCGCCGCTCGGGACGCCGCGGTGGCGGCGGCGGGCGCGGCGGTCGGGGCCCAGCTGCGCGCCTGACCCTCCGTCGACGGCCGTCCGCCCTGTTCGGGGGACGGCCGTCGTGCGCCCGGGCTAGCCTGGAACGGGAGCGACCCGAGCGAGGTGTCATGACCGATACCCAGTCGATCGTCGACAGCATGACCGCCCTCACCGACGACGAGGTGCGAGCGGTCGTCGCCGCGGTGACCACGGCGCGGCCCGCGTTGGCGGCGGTGCGGGCCGCTGCCCTCGACATCCAGGTGTTCCCGGCTCCGGTCGCGCCGCCCGCCGGCGCCCCGGGAGCCGTTGCGGTGCCGGCCGCCGACGCCGCGGCCGTGCCGGATCCCGGCAGCGTGTCGGGTGCGACCGGCTACACCGGCACCGGGGTGCCGACCTTCGATGCGGTGCGGGAGAAGATCGAGATCCGTGCGGGGACCGCGGACGGCGCCACCGAACTGGACGACGCCTCCGAGTCCGGTCGCACCCTGCAGGAGCAGTACGCCGCGCGGGAGAAGGCGGCGCAGGACCGGCTCGCGGAGATCCGGCGCTCCCTCCGTCACGACTGATCGTCGTCGCGCCACGCCGTGTCGCGCTGCGTGCGCGGTGGTCGCGTCGTACCGTGGACGGACCTACACGGGAGGTGTGGCCATGGAGGACATCGGGGTCGTGTTCGGGTACGTCGTCGTGATCGCCGCGATCGCGGTCGTGGTGATCGGTGTGTCGATGTTGTTCGCCGTCTCGATCAAGCAGGACTTCCTGCAGCGCAAGCCCACGGGGTACCCCTCGTCGAAGCCCGCGGTTCGCCGCGATCACACGGCCTGACTGCGCCGTCCCGTTTCCGGACCGGCCCATTCGGTCGGTCGGAACGACCGAATGGACCGTCAGGAACGGTCGAGGGTCGGTGCCGCCCGAGGATCAGTGCCGCCCGAGGATCGCGGCGAAGTCGGTGCCGGCGGGCAGTGAGCCGTACTCGAGGTCCCGGTCCGCACCGAGTCGGGCGGTCAGGAACGCTTCGGCGACGGCGGTCGGGGCGGTGCGCAGCAGCAGCGACGCCTGCAGGCCGAGGGCCATCGACGAAGCCACCGAGCGCGCCCGAAGTTGGGCCTGCTGCTGGTCGAGCGTCGCGAGTTCGGCCAGCACGACCCGCATGCGGTCCTGGTGCGCGTCGAACAGGGCGGACGCGCCGCGAGCCTTGGCGAGTTCGGCGTCGAACGCCTGCACGGATTCCGGTTCCCGGGTCATCGCGCGCAGCACGTCGAGTGCGATGACGTTGCCCGAGCCCTCCCACACGGCCATCACCGGCTGCTCCCGGTAGCGGCGGGCGAGCGGGAACGCCTCGGTGTAGCCGTTGCCGCCGAGGCACTCGAGCGCCTCGTACGCGTGGTGCGGTCCGCGCTTGCAGATCCAGTACTTCGCGACCGCGGTCGCCAGCCGCCGGAACGCCTTCTCGGTGTCGTCGGCATCCGCGTCGTGGGCGCGGGCCAGCCGCAGCGCCGTCGCGGTCGCGGCCTCCGACTCGAGCGCGAGGTCCGCGGCGACCGCCGTCATCGCCGGCTGGTCGATCAGCGTCGCCCCGAACGCGGCCCGGTGCCGCACGTGCCACAGCGCCTCCGCGACGGCCTGCCGCATGCCGGCGGTCGAGCCGTACACGCAGTCGAGGCGCGTTCGCGAGACCATCTCGATGATCGTGCGGACGCCGCGGCCCGGCTCGCCGACGAGATGGCCGATCGTGCCGTCGAGTTCGATCTCCGAGGACGCGTTGGACTTGTTGCCGAGCTTGTCCTTCAACCGCTGGATCCGGAAGACGTTGCGCGTGCCGTCCTCGAGAACCCGCGGCACCAAAAAGCAGGACAGGCCGGGCTGCGCATTCGGGTCGCTCCGCAGGCTCCGCTCCTGGGTCTGCGCGAGGATCAGGAAGCCGTCCGACATCGGCGCCGAGCAGAACCACTTGTGTCCGGTCAGGGACCACGTGCCGTCCGAGTTCGCCACGGCGCGTGTGGTGTTGGCCCGCACGTCCGAGCCGCCCTGCTTCTCGGTCATCGCCATGCCGAACAGCACGCCCGGCTTCTGCGCGGGTGCGATCAGGCGGCCGTCGTAGCCGCGGGCGTAGAGGCGCGGCAGCCACAGGTCGGCGAGCTCGGGAGCGAACTCCAGGGCCGGAACCACGGAGTGCGTCATCGAGATCGGGCACGAGTGGCCGGGCTCGATCTGGGCGAACATCATGAACGAGGCCGCGCGGGCGACGTTCGCGCCCGGCTTCGGATCCGCCCACGCCGACGTGTGCGCGCCGTGCTGCACCGCCGCGCCGATGATCCGGTGGTAGGCGGGATGGAACTCGACCTCGTCGATCCGGTTGCCGTACTTGTCGTGCGAGTGGAACTCCGGCGTGATCGTGTTGGCGAGTTCGGCGTCGTGCTGGAACGACTCGGTGCCGACGAGCTCGCCGACCGCGGTCAGTTCCGGTTGCGCCCACCCGGCGTCGTAGTGCGCGACACCCTCGACGAGCGGGGCGTTCGCGGTGTACTCGTTGACGTCGATGCGGGGCGGCGCCTGGTTGAACACCTCGTGGGTGCGGAATCCGGTGGGTGCGACGGTCGTCATGAGGGTGTTCCTTCGGTCGGTGTGGCGGTGACGCCGGATCGGTCGGTGCAGCCGATGCCGTGGAAGCAGAACCGCAGGATCGCGTCGACGAGCTCGGTGTCGTCGGCGCTGCCCGCGCCGGCACGGGTGGGGGACAGGCTGCCGGTCAGGGATTCGCTGATCGCACCGATCAGGGCCGTCGCGGCTACCTCGAGGTGCTGTGGCGGAAAGTCTCCGGACGCGATGCCCTCGCGCAGGATCTCGGTCGTCAGGTCGTGGTAGGCCGCGCGGTACGTCAGCCGTTCGGCGTCGATGCGCGGATCGACCGGTTCGAACAGCAGCGCCCAGGCCATCCGACGCCCGCGGACGGCGCGCAGCGCGAACGTCTCGACCAGTGCGCGCAACCGTTCCGTCGGGGTCTGGGCGGCCTCGACGGCCGCGCGTACCGCGGCCAGCTCCTGGTCCGCGCCGGCCCGGAACACCGCGGCCAACAGTTCGGCGCTGCCGTCGAAGTACGAGTACACCGAACCGACGCTGACCTGGCATTTCTCGGCGATCGCCTTGACGGTTGCCGCGGCGAACCCGCCGTCCGCGACCAGGGCGGTGGCCTCGGTGAGAAGCGCGGCCCGACGCTGCGCCTGGGCGGCGCGTGTCTTGTCGGTCGGTCGGTACGCCATCGGGTGGGACCCTTCCCCAAAGTTATGAATCATGATTCAATCCTTGCGAGCCGACTGTAGAACGAATCCCCGCCGACGGCAACGCCCGGCGCCGTCTCGGCCATCGGACGCGCACCACCCCGAGGAGACCTCATGAACCTGACCACGATGCTGGAGAGCACGGCGCGCAAGAACCCGGACAAGGACGCGCTGGTCCACGGGGACGATCGGATCACCTACACGGAGCTGCTCGCGGCGTCGAAGCGGGCCGCCGAGGTGCTGCGGGCCCGCGGTGTCCGGCGCGGCGATCGGGTGGCGGTGATGACGTACAACACCCCGGGATTCGCGATCGCCGCGTTCGGTGCCTGGCGGGCCGGTGCCACGCTGGTTCCGGTCAACCACAAGCTCGCCCCTCCGGAGATCGAGTACACCCTCGGACACTGCGGAGCGAAGGTGGGCGTCGTGTCCGCGGACCTGCGGGCGAACGCGGAAGCCGGTGCGCCGCAGGTCGACTGGCTGCTGACCGAACTCGGCGGCGCGGCGGGCCTCGCCGACCGTGACTTCGACGGCCTCGTCGACCGCGCCGACGAGTGGGTCGGAGTCGAGGTCGACGAGACGGAGATCGCGCAGGTGCTCTACACGTCGGGCACCACCAGCGCGCCGAAGGGATGCCTGCACACGCACCGCTCGATCACCACGGTCGCGCCGTACATCGCGACCACCCTCGGTCTCGACCGCGACGAACGGGTGCTGATCGCGATGCCGATCTGGCACGCGGCTCCGCTCAACGTCTGGTTCGTCACTACGATGTTCCTCGGCGGCACCGTCGTGCTGATGCGTGAGTACCATCCGCTCGAGTTCCTGAAAATCATTCCGGCGCAGCGGATCACGGCGTTCTTCGGGGCTCCGATCGCGTACCTGGCGCCGCTGCAGGCGGCGAAGGCGGCCGGCGTCGACCTCGCGAGCTTCGACTTGTCGAGCGTGCGGCGCTGGACGTACGGCGGCGCCCCGATCGGCGCCGAGGTGGCGCGGCAGTTGCAACAGGCCTACCGGTCCCAGAGCTTCTACCAGGTGTACGGGATGAGCGAGATGGGGCCGACCGGCACCGCCCTCTACCCGCACGAGCAGATCGCCAAGGCCGGGTCGATCGGCCGCTGCGGCATGCCCGGCGTCGACCTGCGCGTGGTGCGTGCCGACGGCGCCGACGCCGGACCGGGGGAGACCGGCGAGATCTGGCTCGCCGGCGACACCCGGATGGTCGGCTACCTCGACAACGAGCAGGCCACGAACGAGGTGTTCGAGGGACGGTGGTACCGCAGCGGCGACGTGGCCCGGCTCGACGACGACGGCTACATCTACATCGTCGATCGCACCAAGGACGTCATCATCACCGGCGGCGAGAACGTCTACTCGCAGGAGGTCGAGGAGGCGATCCGGCCCCGGCAGGACGTCGTCGACGTCGCGGTCATCGGCCGCCCGCATCCCGAGTGGGGCGAGACGGTCGTCGCGGTGATCGCCGCCGCCCCCGGCGCGCACATCGAGCTGGACGAACTCCGGTCGTACCTGTCGGACAAGCTCGCCCGCTACAAGATCCCGCGCGAGCTGGTGCTCGTCGACGAGCTGCCGCGCAACCCGTCCGGAAAGCTCACCAAGCACGTCCTGCGGGAGTCGGTGCTGTAGCGGGACCGGCGAGGGCGCGTCGCGCTGCGATCGAGCCGGTCGGCGGGGATACTCGGGTGACGCGCGAGTGGCCCGGAAGTCGAAGGGAGCGATCGACAGTCATGACGAACAGCGGCCCGAAGGACGTGGACTCTCCGTCCCGGCTGATCGACGAGAGGATCGAGGAGCTCGGTGACTGGCGGGGTGAGATGCTCGCGCGGGTCCGAGCGCTGATCACACAGGCCGACCCCGACGTGGTCGAGGAGTGGAAGTGGCGGGGAGTTCCGGTGTGGTCGCACGCCGGAATGATCTGCACCGGGGAGACCTACAAGAAGATCGTGAAGGTGACCTTCGCGAAGGGTGCCTCGCTGTCCGACCCGTCCGCGTTGTTCAACTCCAGCCTCGAGGGAAACATCCGGCGTGCCATCGACTTTCACGAGGGTGACGAGATCGACGAAGCGGCATTGACGGCGCTCGTCCACGAGGCGGTCGCGCTGAACCTGTCCGCGGCCGGGCGGCGCAAGCGATCGAGTTCGTAGCCGACAGGACGTCGCCGGAGCTCCCTCGTCGCGGCCCGGTCGCGAACGGACGACGAGGCCCCGGGGGTGGGCCCGACCGCTGACGTGGCACGCCGCCGCGCCGGGGAGTCGACGGGTCTCGTGTCCGAGAACCGACCCGCACACGGCCGCGCGTCGCGTCATCGGGGATTGCCACCCGGGTCGCAGGTTGTTCGACCGGGCCGGCTCCGTCCGCAGGGGCGGATCCCGGTTCGGTCGATGTCCGTCGGCCCCTCGGGTGGAGGCCGATGCCCCGGTCGACGTCGCCGAGTCCGCTGCCCGACACGGGCGGCTCCGCGGCGCCCGCCTGTCACCGGTCCGGTGAGCCGCCGAGCGGGCACGGGCGCTGCGAACACCGCGGAGATCAGCACACCGCCCCGGGGGCGCCGTCGGTGCCGCTGCTACTGTCTCCGTCCGGCGGATGTTCCCGACATGGTGTCGGGAAAATGGCTCCGCAGAGGGTGGCAGGCGCGGAGATGAACGACTTCCCTGGAGTCGACGGCTTCCTCGGTACGAGGGCGTCGTGGGCGATGGACGCGATGGTGCTCGTGATGGCGCTGGTCGTGGTCGTACTCGGATGGAGTGTCCATCAGGTCAGGTCGAAGCGAAAGTTCGGTCGGCACAAGTGGGCCCAGATCCTGCTCGCGGTCGGGTTGCTCGCGGCCGTCGTGCTGTTCGAAACGGACGTGCGCTTCAACGGGTGGGAGGATCGCGCCGCGGGTGTCGTGGGCGGCGCCGCCTCGACCGCGGTGTGGACGGCGCTCACCGTCCACCTGGTGTTCGCCGTGTTCTCGGTGGTGCTCTGGCCGGTGGTGATCGTCCGCGCGGCACGTAATTTCGGTGCGCCACCGCATCCGGGTGCCCACAGCGCGTGGCATCGGCGGTGGGCGCCGGTCGCGGCGATCGGAATGACGTTGACCGCGGTGACCAGCTGGATCTTCTACTGGGTGGCCTTCGTGGCATGAGACGGCGGGTGCGTCGAGGGCCGGTGACCGTCGGGACGTCGACGGCGCGGTGCGCGCCGGCGACACCCGCGGCCCCGTGAACCGGAGTGCCGGGATCAGCGGGCGGGGTGACGCGGTTGGGCGCCGATCGCAGTGCCCATCCAGCGGTGCAGGTAGTGCCGGAGTTCGTCGTCGCTCCGTGGCGGGTCGCCGGGCGAGATGAAGAACGACTGCATCGTCCGCAGTTGGTATTCGACAAGTTCGCGCAGCGCCGGCTCGTCGTATCCGTGCCGGTCCCAGTCGACGTCGAATCGTCGGATCATCGTCATTCCGAAGTCGAGGGCTTCACCGGACGTGATGCCCTCGGTGTGCGAATGCGAACCGGACAGCATGATTCCCAGGTGCGGGGTGCGGGGCGCTTCGTTGAGCGTGTAGATCACGGCCTCGACGACCGCTTCCCGGGGGTCCGAGATTCCGGTCAGGTGGTGCGTCAGGCGGTCGAGGAATCCGCCGACGGCGGCGATGGCCGCCGCCCGCAGGAGGGCGTCGGTGTTGGGGAAGTACCGGTACACCGTCTGCCGGATGACGCCGAGCGATTCCGCGACGTCGGCGATGCTGATCGCCGCACCATTCCGGTTGATGAGTTCGACTGCCGCCGACACGATTCGACGGGACGCCTCCTCGTCGCTGTCCGGTGGGCTGCCGCCCCAACCGCGTCTTCGCGCCACTACCCGCTTCCTCGGCTCGAGCCATACCTGGCACGCGGCGAACCCGCGGACGATCCGGATAAGGCGGCCCGACGCTATCACGGCAGGGTCCGGCCGCACCGTGGTCGATGCCGTGTCGGACAATACGACCATACACAGTGGTGGATGTCTGTATGGTCTCTCCCCGTCCCGGTGTCGCACCGCAGCCCACTTCCGAGATCCGAGGTACCGAACAGTGACCGACCTTCAACCCCGAAAGATGGACTTCGGATTCGAGGACCACGACGTCCCCTTCCTGTGGAACCCCGAGAATCCCGCCTGGTCGAGCATGTCCAACGCGGTCTCGTTCCTGGCGATCGGCTTCGAGAAGATGATCGTGAAGCTGATCCTCCAGATGAAATCGCAGATCACCGATCCCGAGGTCGCGGCGGAGGCCACCGCGTTCATGCGTCAGGAGGGCCACCACTCGACCGCCCACCGCCAGCACGTGAACGCGCTGATCCGGCGGTACCCGGGCCTGCAGAACACACTCGACGCGGTCATCGGCGAGTTCGACCTCCTCACCGAGCGGACCTCGATCAACTACCGGCTCGCGTACACCGCCGACCTGGAGGCCACCTTCACCCCGGTGTTCAAGCTGATGCTCGACAACGAGGCCACGCTGTTCCGGCCCGGCGACGACCGGGTCGCGTCCCTGTTCCTCTGGCACTTCGTCGAGGAGGTCGAGCACCGCAGTTCGGCGCTGATCATCTACAACTCCGTCGTCGGCAACGAGCTCTACCGGATGCGCATGGCGCCGTCGATCTTCGCCCACGTGATGAAGTCGATCCGGATCGCGTGTGCGGGCTTCAACCAGCACGTTCCACTGTCCGAGCGGAAGGTCGACTCGATGTCGATGTTCGCCAGGCACCGGGCCAAGCAGAAGGTGCTCACCGCCTTCGCGCCGTACCTGACCAAGGGGCCGATGCCGCGCGCGTTCGACGGCCTGCCGATCGGTGAGCAGCTCACCGCCCTGTCCGGCGCCGTCCGCAGCCAGATGCCCGGGCACAAGCCCGAACACGAGAAGCTGCCCGTCCTCGCCGACGAGTGGTTCACCCGCTACGACGCGGGCTACGACTGCACCCGCTGGTACACCGCCGATCAGCAGCCCGGGAACGCCGCCGAGCCGGTCGCCGCGGGGGCGAACTGATGTCGGACCACTGTTCGCCCACCTTCTCGGATCTCGCGACGCGCCTGGGCTTCTCGTGTGAGGAGGCCGGTGGGCTCGTCGAGGTCCGGAACCCGTTCGCGCTGGAGAACTGGACGTTGCCGGTCCTCGAGTTCACCATCGTCCTCGGGGCGGTGCTCGCGCTCGTCCACGCGATCCTGCGGCTGCGCAGGCACGGGGATCCCACCAACCTGGTGCTGTGGTTCGGTGCCACCGCGTTCCTGTTCGTGATCGAGCCGCCGATCTACTTCCCGGCCATCTTCGGTACCGAGGAGTACCTGGGCACGATGTTCGCGCACAACGTGTTCACCGTGGACTTCCTGTGGGGTCGCCTTCCGCTGTACATCGTCGCGATCTACCCGCTGATGGCGACGCTGGCGTTCGAGATCGTCCGGATGCTCGGCGTGTTCCGGCGCTACGGCGTGTTCCTCGGCGCGGTGTGCGTCGGCTTCGTCCATCACGCGTTCTACGAGATCTTCGACCAGCTCGGCCCGCAGTTGCGGTGGTGGGAGTGGACGCTCGACAACAAGGTCAACCTGCCCTTCTTCGATTCGGTTCCGCTCCCGAGTGTCGTGGTCTTCGCGGCGCTGTGGCCGATGTCGCTGGCGCTGTGCGTCCAGTTCTTCGTCGGCAGGCACGTCGACGCGGGCCGACACTTCTCCGGCCTGCAGCTGGTGTGGCGCACCGTGGTGATCGGTCTCGCCGCCTCGGTCGGGGTGTTCGTGCTGCCCCTCCCGGCGACCGTCTTCGGCATGGGGAGCGACACGGTCCGCGGCTTCCTCTACGCCGCGGAGTTGGCCGTGCTCGCGGTCGTCGCGGTCGTCGTCCTGGTGCGGCAGTGGTCGCACCTGCGGCAGGAACCGTCGGATGCGCCCGGGTACCGGAACGCCTTCGTCCAGCGGTACGCCCTCGTGTATCTGGGGGTGATGGCGCTGCTGTGGATCAGCGCGCTGCCCGACTGGTTCGGCGCCGTCGACGGCACCACCGGGAACGGCGATCCGATCGGCAGCCTCTGGTACACGATCGGCTGCTTCGCGATCGCGATCGTCTGTGTGGTGGCGACGTTCACCGTGCCGCGGCGATCTCCGGAGTCGAACGGCGATGCGGCTCCCGCGGAATCCGCACCCGCGGGCACGGTCTGACCGGGCGGGACCGGACGCGCCGGGCCGGCACCCGATCGGTGGGTTCCGGCCCGGCGTGACACCCGGTGCGCAGGCCGGGGTACGCCGACGACGCCGTCAGCCGGGTAGGCGGGTGAGGGCGACGACGGGAATCGTGCGGACTCCTGCCGTCTGTTCGGCGTACGTGGCGAATCCCGGATACCGGCGGGCCTGTTCGGTGTAGATGCGGTCCCGTTCGTCGCCCGTCACCTCGCTGACCGACACGGCGTAGGTCTCGGTGCCGCGCTCGACCCGTGCCGTGTCGGCGGCGACGAGGTTGAGGTACCAGTCGGGGGATGGGTGGGTGCGCCGCCTTTCGTCGCGAAGACATAGATCCTGTCCGGGTCGGTCGCGTCCGGCAGGTACATCGTCGGATTCACCAGCTCGCGCCCCGACCTGCGCCCCCGGTGATGCAGCAGCACGAGAGGGGCTCCCTCGAACGGGCCACCCACGCGTCCCTCGTTGGCGCGGAATTCGGCGATGATGTTCGCGTTCCAGTCGTTCGGGTCGGGCGTGGTCAACGAGGGCCTCCTCCGTGATCGTGGGGACGGCGGTCCGGCGGGGCGTGCAGCGGGAGCGCCGCTCGCCACCACCGTACGACCGGACAGGCCGCTCGGGGAGGGTCGGCGCACCGATGCGCCTTATGAATGGGCTTGCATGATGGTGCATAATCGTCCATATGGTCACCACAGCAGCTTCCACCGGACCGATCCGGGTCGCGATCGCAGGCGCGAGCGGGTACGCGGGCGGCGAGATCCTGCGTCTGCTGCTCGGGCACCCCGCCCACCGCGACGGCAGGCTCACGATCGGCGCCCTCACCGCCGGCGGCAACGCCGGCGCCACGCTCGGGGCGTTCCACCCGCACCTGCTCCCGCTCGCCGACCGCGTCCTCGAACCGACGACCGTCGACGTGCTGGCCGGACACGACGTCGTGTTCCTCGGCCTTCCGCACGGCAACTCGGCCGAGATCGCCAAGGCGCTCCCGGAGAGCACCGTGATCATCGACTGCGGCGCCGACTTCCGCCTCTCCAACGCGGCGGACTGGGAGAAGTTCTACGGCAGCCCGCACGCAGGCACCTGGCCGTACGGCCTGCCCGAACTGCCCGGCAACCGGGACAAGCTCACCGGCGCAACCCGGATCGCGGTGCCCGGCTGCTACCCGACCGCGGCGAGTCTGGCGCTCGCCCCGGCCGTCGCCGCCGGGATCGTCGAACCGCGGGTGAACGTCGTCGCGGTCAGCGGGACCTCCGGCGCCGGGCGCGCCCCGAAGGCCGACCTCCTCGGCTCCGAGGTGATGGGCTCGGTCAAGGCGTACGGAGTCGGCGGCGTGCACCGGCACACCCCGGAGATCACCCAGAACCTCTCCGCGCTGGCCGGCACGGCCGTCACCGTCTCGTTCACGCCGGTGCTCGCGCCGATGCCGCGCGGCATCCTCGCCACCTGCACCGCGGCGACCACCGTCGACCTGGCGCGGGCCCGCGAGGTCTACGAGAAGGCCTACGCCGACGAGCCGTTCGTTCACGTGTTGCCGGAGAACGTCTACCCGCAGACCGGCGCCGTCGTCGGCTCGAACGCCGTGCAGATCGGTGTCACCGTCGACGCGGACGCCGGCCTGCTCGTCGTGATCGCCGCGATCGACAACCTGACCAAGGGCACCGCAGGCGGTGCCGTCCAGTCCATGAACCTGGCCCTCGGCCTGCCCGAGACCGATGGCCTCACGACCGTGGGAGTAGCCCCGTGACCGACACCCCCCAGACCGACACCCACGCCGACGCCGTCGAGGTGGCGGGCGGGCGCCTGATCCGCACCCAGGGCGTCACCGCACCCGCCGGGTTCCGCGGTGCCGGCATCGCGGCCGGGATCAAGGCCAGCGGCAAGCCGGACCTCGCGCTGGTGTTCAACGAGGGCCCGGACACGGCCGCCGCCGGCGTGTTCACGACCAACAAGGTCAAGGCCGCCCCGGTGCTCTGGTCGCAGCAGGTGCTCACCGCGGGGGCGCTGCGGGCCGTGGTGCTCAACTCCGGTGGTGCCAACGCCTGCACCGGTGCTCCCGGCTTCCAGGACACCCACGCCACCGCCGAGCACGTCGCCGCCACCCTCAGCGACTGGGGCACCGAAACCGGTGCCGGCGAGGTCGCGGTCTGCTCGACCGGACTGATCGGGGACCGGCTGCCGATGGACAAGCTACTCGCCGGCGTCACCGAGATCGTGCACGAGCTGGCCGGCGGGATCAGCGGCGGTACCGACGCCGCCTACGCGATCATGACCACCGACACCGTGCCGAAGCAGGCCGCCCTGCACCACGCGGACAAGTGGAACGTCGGCGGCATGGCGAAGGGTGCCGGCATGCTCGCACCCGCCCTGGCCACGATGTTGTCGGTCGTCACCACCGACGCCGTCGCCACCGCCGCCCAGCTCGACGAGGCGTTGCGGGCCGCGACCCGCCTGTCGTTCGACCGGCTCGACGTCGACGGCGCCACCTCGACGAACGACACGGTGCTGCTGCTCGCCTCCGGCGCCAGCGGCGTCGCCCCCAGCCAGGAGGAACTGAACGCCGCCGTGCTGGCGGTGTGCGACGACCTCGCCGACCAGATGATGGCCGACGCGGAGGGCGTGACCAAGAGGGTCACGGTCACCGTCGCCGGTGCCGCCAGCGAGTCCGACGCGCTGATCGGCGCCCGGACCGTCGCCCGCGACAGCCTCGTCAAGACGGCGCTGTTCGGCTCCGACCCGAACTGGGGACGTGTCCTGGCCGCGATCGGCATCGCGCCGATCACCCTGGACCCCGATCGGATCACGGTGTCGTTCAACGGGAATCCGGTGTGCATCGACGGTGTCGGCGCGCCCGGCGCCCGCGAGGTGGACCTGTCCGGCGAAGACATCGCGCTGCGCATCGAACTCGGTGTCGGTGACGCGGAGGTCTCCATCCGCACCACCGACCTCTCCCACGCGTACGTCGAAGAGAACTCGGCCTACTCGTCATGACCGAGACGATCATGAATCTGACCTCGAGCCAGAAGGCCTACGTCCTCGCCGAGGCGCTGCCGTGGCTGCAGCGCTTCCACGGGAAGATCGTCGTCGTCAAGTACGGCGGCAACGCGATGGTCGACGACGAGCTCAAGGCGGCGTTCGCGCAGGACATGGCCTTCCTGCGGACCGTCGGCATCCACCCGGTCGTCGTGCACGGCGGCGGACCGCAGATCAACGCGATGTTGAAGCGGCTCGGCATGGAAGGGGAGTTCCGCGGCGGGTTCCGCGTCACCACCCCCGAGGTGATGGACGTGGTCCGGATGGTGCTCTTCGGGCAGGTCGGCCGCGAACTCGTCGGCCTGATCAACGCCCACGGGCCGTACGCGGTCGGCATCTCCGGTGAGGACGCCCACCTGTTCACCGCGACCCGGCGCACCGTCGTCGTCGACGGCGCGGCCACCGACATCGGACTGGTCGGCGACGTCACCACCGTCGACCCGACCGCCGTGCTCGACCTCATCGCGGCAGGCCGGATCCCGGTCGTCTCGACGATCGCCCCGGACGCCGACGGGGTCGTGCACAACATCAACGCCGACACCGCGGCGGCCGCGCTCGCCGAGGCGCTCGGCGCCGAGAAGCTCGTCGTCCTCACCGACGTGGAGGGTCTGTACACCGACTGGTCCGACCGATCCTCGCTCGCGACCGAGATCGACACCGCCGCACTGGAAGAACTGCTTCCCCGACTCGACTCCGGCATGGTGCCGAAGATGGAGGCGTGCTTGCGGGCCGTGCACGGCGGGGTGCCGAGCGCCCACGTCATCGACGGTCGTCTCGCCCACTCGGTGCTGCTCGAACTGCTCACCGGCGAGGGCATCGGCACGATGGTCACCCCCGCCCGCCAGCCCGCAGTCACTCCCGCCCGCCACCCCGCGGTCACTCCCACGAAGGAAGGCTCCGCATGACCGGCACCTCCGCCCTCCAGCAGCGCTGGTCCGGCGCTCTGATGAACAACTACGGCGTCCCCCGGGTCGCGCTCGCGTCCGGCGACGGTGCGGTCGTGACCGACGCGGACGGAAAGCAGTACCTGGACCTGCTCGGCGGCATCGCGGTCAACAGCCTCGGGCACCGCCACCCGGCGATCATCGAGGCCGTGACCGCGCAGCTGAACACCCTCGGCCACGTGTCGAACCTGTACGCCAGCGAGCCGGCGGTCGCGCTCGCGGAGCAGCTGCTGCACCACCTGGGTGCGGGCCGCGACGGCGGCGTCACCGGCCGGGTGTTCCTGTGCAACTCCGGAACCGAGGCGAACGAGGCGGCCTTCAAGCTGGCGCGGCTCACCGGCCGGCGCAAGATCGTCGCCGCCGAGAAGGCGTTCCACGGCCGCACGATGGGTGCGCTCGCGATGACCGGCCAGCCTGCGAAGCGGGCACCGTTCGAACCGATGCCGGCCGGCGTCGAGTTCGTCCCCTACGGCGACGTCGCCGCGCTCGACGCGGCCGTCGACTCCGACACCGCGGCGGTCATCCTCGAACCGATCCTGGGCGAGTCCGGTGTCGTGGTCCCGCCGGAGGGGTACCTGGCCGAGGCCCGCCGGATCACCGCGGCCCGCGGCGCCCTGCTGATCCTCGACGAGGTGCAGACCGGCATCGCCCGGACCGGCTGGTTCTACGCGCACCAGGCGTCCGGGATCGTGCCCGACGTGATGACCCTCGCGAAGGGGCTCGGCGGCGGACTGCCGATCGGTGCCTGCATCGCGACCGGGGCCGCCGCGGAACTGTTCGGGCCCGGCCTGCACGGGACCACGTTCGGCGGCAACCCGGTGTGCGCGGCCGCGGCGCTGGCCGTGCTGCGGACCGTCGAACAGGAGGACCTGATCAGCCACGCCGACACCGTCGGCAAGTCCCTCGCGACCGGTATCGAGGCGCTCGGGCACCCGCTCGTCGACCACGTGCGCGGCGCCGGGCTGCTGCTCGGGATCGTGCTCACCGACACCGTCGCGCCGGCCGTCGAGGCCGCCGCGCGCGACGCCGGGTACCTCGTCAACGCCGCGGCGCCCGACGTGGTGCGGCTCGCGCCCCCGCTGATCCTCACCGAGGACCAGGCGCACGGCTTCGTGGCCGCGCTGCCGGACATTCTGAACACCGCTGCCGCGGAAGGGAAGTGACGACATGGCGATCAAGCACTACCTGAGGGACGACGACCTGACCCCCGCCCAGCAGGCCGAGGTCCTCGACCTGGCCGCGGCGCTGAAGAAGGACCCGTTCGCGAAGCAGACCCTGGCCGGTCCGCGCGCGGTCGGCGTGATCTTCGAGAAGAACTCGACCCGCACCCGCTTCTCGTTCGAGGTGGGCATCGCACAACTCGGCGGACACGCCGTCGTCGTCGACGGCCGCAGCACCCAGCTCGGTCGCGAGGAGACGCTGCAGGACACCGGCCGGGTGCTGTCCCGGTACGTCGACGCGGTCGTGTGGCGGACCTTCGGGCAGAAGCGGCTCGAACAGATGGCGTCCGGCGCGACGGTTCCGATCGTCAACGCCCTCTCCGACGAGTTCCACCCGTGCCAGGTGCTCGCCGACCTGCAGACCCTGCGGGAACGCAAGGGTGACCTGAGGGGCCTGAAGCTGACCTACCTCGGCGACGGCGCCAACAACATGTCGCACTCGCTGCTGGTGGGCGGCGTCACGGCCGGCATCGACGTCACGATCGCCGCCCCGGCCGGCTTCGAGCCGCTGCCCTGGGTCGTCGAGGCCGCGCACGCCCGCGCCGCCGAGACCGGCGCGTCGATCACGATCACCGACGATCCGCAGGCCGCGGCCCTCGGGGCGGACGCACTCGTCACCGACACGTGGACGTCGATGGGTCAGGAGAACGACGGGCTGGACCGGGTCGGGCCGTTCCGCCCGTTCCAGATCGACGCGGCGCTGCTCGCGAAGGCCGCGCCCGACGCGGTGGTGCTGCACTGCCTGCCCGCGCACCGCGGGGAGGAGATCACCGACGAGGTGCTCGACGGCCCGCAGTCGGCGGTGTGGGACGAGGCGGAGAACCGGCTGCACGCGCAGAAGGCGCTGCTGGTGTGGCTGTTCGAGAACCAGGAACGGTGATGACCACCGCCCGGGCCGCTGCGCCGAAGGCGGACGGCGTCGCTGCGTCGAGGACGCCCGCGGTGGCGGTCGCGCAGACCCGGGCGGGACGGCAGGCCCGGATCACGGCGCTGCTCGCGGCGCACGAGGTCCGCAGCCAGCCGGAGCTGGCCGCGCTGCTGGCCGCCGAGGGCATCGAGGTGTCCCACGCGACGCTGTCGCGGGACCTCGAGGAACTCGGTGCGGTCAAACTGCGGGCCGCGGACGGGGGAGCGGGCGTCTACGTGGTGCCCGAGGACGGCAGTCCGGTGCGTGGCGTGTCCGGTGGTACGGATCGGCTGTCCCGGCTGCTCGGTGAGCTTCTGGTCTCCACCGACGCGAGCGGAAACCTCGCCGTGCTGCGGACTCCGCCGGGCGCCGCGCAGTACCTCGCCAGCGCGCTCGACCGGGCGTCGCTGCCCGAGGTTGTGGGAACCATCGCCGGGGATGACACCATTCTCGTGGTGGCCCGTGAACCGCTGACCGGCGCGCAGCTCGCCGACATGATCGAGAAGCTGGCCTGACCTGGGCTTACGTCCCGGATCGGCCGGCGTGCGGTCGAACAATTGAAGATCTCGACAAGAGTGACAACCCCAAAGGAGCACACAGACCATGGCTGAACGCGTCGTACTCGCCTACTCGGGCGGGCTGGACACCTCCGTGGCCATCAGCTGGATCGGCAAGGAGACCGGCAAAGAGGTCGTCGCCGTTGCCATCGACCTCGGCCAGGGCGGCGAGGACATGGAGGTCGTGCGTCAGCGTGCCCTCGACTGCGGCGCCGTCGAGTCGGTCGTGGTGGACGCCCGCGACGAGTTCGCGAACGAGTACTGCCTGCCGACGATCCAGGCCAACGCGCTGTACATGGATCGCTACCCGCTGGTCTCGGCGATCAGCCGGCCGCTGATCGTCAAGCACATCGTCGAGGCCGCCCGCGCGCACGGTGGCACCGTCGTGTCGCACGGCTGCACCGGCAAGGGCAACGACCAGGTCCGTTTCGAGGTCGGCTTCGGTGCCCTCGCGCCCGACCTCGAGGTCATCGCGCCGGTCCGCGACTACGCGTGGACCCGTGAGAAGGCGATCGCCTTCGCCGAGGAGAACAACATCCCGATCAACGTCACCAAGCGTTCGCCGTTCTCGATCGACCAGAACGTGTGGGGCCGAGCGGTGGAGACCGGGTTCCTCGAGGACCTGTGGAACGCGCCCACCAAGGACGTCTACGACTACACCCAGGACCCGACGCTCAACTGGAACACCCCCGACGAGCTGATCATCAGCTTCGAGGCAGGCAAGCCGGTCGCGATCGACGGCAAGCCGGTCACCGTGCTCGAGGCCATCCAGGAACTCAACAAGCGCGCGGGCGCCCAGGGTGTCGGCCGCCTCGATGTCGTCGAGGACCGTCTCGTCGGCATCAAGAGCCGCGAGATCTACGAGGCCCCCGGTGCGATGGTGCTGATCACCGCCCACCAGGAGCTCGAGCACGTCACCCTCGAGCGTGAGCTCGGTCGCTACAAGCGTCAGATGGAGCAGCGCTGGTCCGAGCTGGTCTACGACGGCCTGTGGTTCTCGCCGCTCAAGGACGCGCTCGACGCGTTCGTCGCCAAGACCCAGGAGCGGGTCACCGGCGACATCCGGCTGTTCCTGCACGGCGGTGCGATCACCGTCAACGGCCGCCGCAGCCCGGAGTCGCTGTACGACTTCAACCTCGCCACCTACGACGAGGGCGACACGTTCGACCAGTCGTACGCGAAGGGCTTCGTCAACATCCACGGCCTGTCGTCGAAGGTCGCGGCGAAGCGGGACCTGGGTCTCTAGGTCATGACCGACGCGCACGGTACCAACGAGGGTGCCCTCTGGGGCGGCCGGTTCGAGTCCGGACCGGCCGCCGCGATGGCGGCGCTGAGCAAGTCCACGCATTTCGACTGGGTGCTCGCGCCGTACGACGTGCGTGCCTCCAAGGCGCACGCCAAGGTGCTGCACGCCGCGGGGCTGCTCAGCGACGCCGACCTGGAGACGATGCTCGACGGCCTCGACCGGCTCGGCGCCGACGTCGCGAACGGTGCGTTCGTGCCCGCCGACTCCGACGAGGACGTGCACGGCGCGCTCGAACGCGGTCTGATCGAGCGGGTCGGACCCGAGGTCGGGGGTCGGCTGCGGGCCGGTCGTTCGCGCAACGACCAGGTCGCCACGCTGTTCCGGATGTGGTTGCGCGACGCGGTCCGCCGGGTCGCGTCCGGGGTCCTCGACGTCGTCGACGCCCTCGCCACGCAGGCGGCGGCGCACCCCGAGACGGTGATGCCGGGCAAGACCCACCTGCAAGCCGCGCAGCCGGTGCTGCTCGCGCACCACCTGCTCGCGCACGCCCACCCGCTGCTGCGGGACGTGCAGCGGCTGGCGGACTTCGACAAGCGGGCCGCGGTGTCGCCGTACGGTTCCGGCGCGCTGGCCGGATCGTCCCTCGGGTTGAACCCGGACGCGATCGCGGCGGAGCTCGAGTTCGACTCGGCGGCGGACAATTCGATCGACGCGACCTCGTCCCGCGACTTCGCGGCCGAGGCGGCGTTCGTGCTCGCGATGATCGGAGTCGACCTGTCCAGGATGGCCGAAGAGGTGATCATCTGGAGCACACCGGAGTTCGGCTACATCACACTCGCCGACGCCTGGTCGACCGGTTCGTCGATCATGCCGCAGAAGAAGAACCCCGACGTCTCGGAGCTCACCCGGGGCAAGGCCGGACGGCTGATCGGCAACCTCACCGGTCTGCTCGCGACCCTCAAGGCGCAGCCGCTGGCCTACAACCGGGACCTGCAGGAGGACAAGGAGCCGGTCTTCGACTCCGTCGCCCAGCTCGAGCTGCTCCTGCCCGCGATCACCGGTCTGGTGTCGACGCTCGAGTTCCACAGCGACCGGATGGCGGAACTCGCGCCCGCCGGCTTCACCCTCGCCACCGACATCGCGGAATGGATGGTGCGCCAGGGGGTTCCGTTCCGGGTCGCGCACGAGGCCGCGGGCGCGTGCGTCCGGGTCGCCGAGGCCCGCGGCGTCGGGCTCGAGGACCTCACCGACGAGGAACTGGCCGCGGTGGATCCGGCGCTCACCCCGGCGGTGCGGGAGGTGCTGACCGTGCACGGGTCCATCGCCTCCCGTAACGCCCGCGGAGGCACCGCCGGTGTACAGGTGGCGCGTCAGCTCGACCGGGTGCGGGAGTCGGTGGGGCGGCTGCGGACCTGGCTCGGGAACTGATCGATGCGGCGCTGGATCGGGAACTGATCAAGTGGGAGTGCCGCGCGCGTATAAGGTTTTCCGGATAACCGGCTGGACAGTATGGGGGCGCGGCAGTGAGTTGGTCTGAGGTGCTGAACGGTTCCGTTCGACGCGTGGTCGCGACCGCGCAGAACGGTCTCGAGGTCGTCCGGCTGGGCGGCCTCGAGACCGAGGCGCGGCCGTCGGACTTCCGGATCGTCGAGCGGGAACCGATGTACCGGCTGCGGCGCTACTTCCCGGACGACGTGTCCGACTCCGCAGGCACGCCGCGGCCGCCGATCGTGCTGGTGCCGCCGATGATGATGGCCGCGGACGTCTACGACGTCACGCAGGAGCAGGGTGCGGTGGGAATCCTGCACTCGATGGGTCTCGATCCGTGGGTCGTGGACTTCGGTTCCCCCGCGACCGAGGAGGGCGGCTGGGACCGCACCCTCGCGGACCACATCGTCGCGATCAGCGAGATCGTCGACCGGGTGCACAAGCACACCGGGCAGGACGTGCACCTGTCCGGCTACTCGCAGGGCGGAATGTTCGCCTACCAGGCGGCCGCGTACCGGCGGTGTCGCGGGGTCGCCTCCCTCGTCACGTTCGGCTCCCCGGTGGACACGCTCGCGGCGCTGCCGTTCGGGATTCCGGGCGACATCGCGGCCCCGGCCGCCGACTTCCTCGCCGACCACGTCTTCACCCGTCTGTCGATCGCGGGTTGGATGGCGCGGACCGGATTCCAGCTCCTCGACCCGGTCAAGACCGCGAAGTCGCGGTTCGACTTCCTGCGCCAGCTGCACGACCGCGAGGCCCTGCTGCCCCGTGAGCAGCAGCGTCGTTTCCTCGCGCAGGACGGCTGGGTGGCGTGGTCGGGTCCGGCGGTCGCGGAACTGCTCAAGCAGTTCGTCGTCCACAACCGGATGATGTCCGGCGGATTCGTGATCGGCGACCGCCCGGTGTCGCTCGCGGAACTGACCTGCCCGATCCTCGCGTTCGTGGGGGAGGTCGACGACATCGGGCAACCGGCCGCGGTCCGCGGCATCCGCAGGGCCGCCCCGAGGGCCGAGATCTTCGAATCCACGATGCGGGCCGGGCACTTCGGGCTCGTGGTCGGGTCGCTGTCCGCGAGCCACACCTGGCCGACCACCGGCGCGTGGGTGCGCTGGCGGGCCGGCCTCGGGCCGAGTCCCGACGGCATCGCTCCGATGATCGCCGAGGACCTCCCCGAGGCGGAGACCGGTGTGTCGGTCACCGACAGGCTGCTGCACACCGGTGCCTCGATGGCCGAGGTCGGCGTCGGCGCCGTCCGCGGGGTCCTCGGGGCGACCGCGCAGGCGGTGCGCGGCAGCCGGGAGCTGTCCGCCGAGGCGGCGCGCGCGCTGCCTCGACTGGTGCGGCTCGGCCAGATCCAGCCGCACACCCGGATCTCCCTGGGCAAGCTGCTGGCCGAGGCCGGACAGAGGTCACCCCGCGGCGAGTGCTTCCTGTTCGACGACCGGGCGTACACGAACGAGTCCGTCAACGTCCGCATCGACAACGTGGTCAAGGGGCTCATCGCGTGCGGTGTGCGCCCGTCCACCCGGGTCGGTGTGCTGATGGAGACCCGCCCGAGCGCGCTCGTCGCGATCTCCGCGCTGTCGCGGATGGGAGCCGTCGTCGTGCTGCTGCCCCCGACCGAGGACCTGCGCGAGGCGGTCCGTCTCGGGCGGGTGGCCACGGTCATCTCCGACCCGGACAACCTGCGTACCGCCGAGACGCTCGGACCCCCGGTGCTGGTCCTCGGCGGCGGCGAGTCCCGCGTGCTCAACCTCGAACCGGGTTCGGAGACGGTCGATCTGGAGCGGATCGACCCGGACGCGGTGGAACTGCCTGCGTGGTACCGCCCGAACCCGGGCCGGGCGAACGAGCTGGCGTTCGTGCTGTTCGGGCGGTTCGGCGGCGAGGTCGAGGCCAAGCACATCACCAACCACCGCTGGGCACTGTCCGCGTTCGGCACCGCGACCGCGGCCAACCTCGGCCGCGGGGACACCGTGTATTCGATTGCGCCGCTGTACCATTCGTCGGTCCTGTTGGCGACTCTCGGTGGTGCGATCGTCGGCGGCTCCCGGATCGCGCTGACCCGCGGCCTCGACCCGGAGCGGTTCGCGACCGAGGTGCACCGCTACGGCGTCACGGTCGTCGCCTACACGTGGACGATGATGCGGGAACTGGTCGACAGCTCCGATTCCGGGCTCGACGCCTCGCATCCGATCCGGCTGTTCATCGGGTCGGGCATGCCCCGCGGCCTGTGGCTTCGGACGATGAAACGGTTCGCTCCCGCGCAGGTGCTCGAGTTCTACGCGTCCACCGAGGGTGCGGTCGTGCTGGCCAACGTCTCCGGTGCGAAACCCGGCTCGAAGGGTCGTCCGTTGCCGGGCAGCACCCAGGTGAGGATCGCCGCGTACGACCCCGTCACCGGCAGGTTCCTCGAGGACGATCGTGGCCTGGTCCGCGAGTGCAGGGCCGGTGAGGTCGGTGTCCTGCTGGGGCAGGCGACGGGTGCCGAGGCGGTCAGCGGTGCGATGCGGGGCGTGTTCGGCGCCGGTGACGCCTGGGTGGCGACCGAGCACCTGTTCCGCACCGACAGCGACGGCGACCACTGGCTGATGGACGACAAGAACAGCGTCGTCACCGCGTTGCGCGGACCGGTCTACGGCGAACCGATCGTCGACGCCCTCGGCGGCCTCGACCAGGCGGATCTCGTGGTCGTGTACGGCGTGACCGTCGGCGGCGAGGAGATCGCGGTGGCCGCGTTGACGTTGCGCCCGGGGACCTCGTTGACCGCGGCGGATCTCGCCGACGCGCTCGCCGAACTCGAACCGGGGCAGTGCCCGGACCTCGTGCACGTGGTGCCCGAGATCCCGATCAGCAACTCGTACCGCCCGCGTCGCGGTGCGTTGCGGGCCGCCGGGTTGCCGAATCCCGGTGTCCGGGCGTGGTACTACGACGCCGGGCGGGACGGCTACCGGCGCCTGACCCGGGCGGTCCTGACGGACCTGAAGCAGCGTGGCAGCGCGGCGCTGACGGGGTAGTGGGGGCGGGTCCGATCGGCCGTGCGCTGCGCACCGGGTAGCCTGGCCGACGTTGTCGTTCCGTGAACACAGACCCGAGAGGACCGTCCGTGGCGCTCGATCCCACCCTGCTGAGCATCATCGCCTGCCCGCAGGACAAGGGCCCGCTCCTGCTGGTCGGTGACGAACTGCTGTACAACCCGCGGTTGCGGCGTGCGTACCCGATCGAGGACGGCATCCCGGTGCTGCTGGTCGACGAGGCACGCGACGTCACCGACGCCGAGCACGAGGACTACGTCGCGCGGGGCACCGGTCCGGCCGAGGCCTGACCGGGCGCGGCGTCCAGGTCGCCGGTCAGGTACCGCTGCATCGTCGGGCCGACGAGCGTGACCACCTCGTCGATGCTCAGCGACGCGAGCGGCTCGACCCCGAGCAGGTAGCGGACCACGAACAGCCCGGACATCTGCGAGGCCAGCAGGGTGGCACGCACCGGCCCGCTGCCGGGCGGGTCGTCGATCCGATCGATCAGCTCGCGCAGCACGACCTCGATCAGGAAGTCGCGGACCAGCCCGGTCGACTCGCCCGAGATCGCGGTGCGGAACGCGGCCTGAACGGCATCGCCGAGGGCGGAGTCCCAGATCCCGAGCACCGCGCGCAGCAACTGTTCCCCGGCTTGTTCGACCGGGGCGTTCAGGATCGCGGCGAGCACCACGTGCGGATCCACCGGCATCGCGACCGCGGCGAGGAAGAGTTCGCGCTTGGTGCCGAAGTAGTGGTGGACCAGGGCCGAGTCCACCCCTGCCGCGGCCGCGATCGAGCGGACCGAGGTCTTGTCGAAGCCGGTGTCCGCGAACCGGGCCCGGGCCACGGTGAGGATCGCCTCGCGGGTGTCCGGGTTGCCCGGCCTGCGGCCGGTGCGCACGCCCTCCGGCCGGTCGGTCACTGTGTGCGCCTGCGCAGCGTGGCGGCGGCGAGGCACAACGCGACGACCGCGAATCCGGCGACGACCGCGAGGTCACGCCACATCACGGCGGTGGCGCCGGGATATCGCGCGACCTGTTGCAGTGCGTCGACCGCGTAGCTCAGCGGCAGCACGTTGGAGATCCAGCGCAGCCAGTCCGGCAGCTGGTCGCGCGGCACCAGCAGCCCGCACAGGAACAGCTGCGGCAGCACGATCATCGGCATGAACTGCACCGCCTGGAACTCGGTGCGGGCGAACGCACTGCACAGCAGACCGAGTGCGACCCCGAGGACCGCGTCGACGACGGCGATCAGGATGACGAGCCCGACGCTGCCCGCCGTCGACAGTCCGAGCAGTCCGAACGCGACCAGGCAGGCGAGCACCGCCTGCACGGCGGCGGCGATGGAGAACGCGGTCCCGTAGCCGGCCAGCAGGTCCAGCTTGGACAGCGGCGTGGAGAGCAGCCGCTCGAGGGTGCCCGAGCTGCGCTCGCGCTGCATCGCGATCGAGGTGACGAGGAACATCACCACGAACGGGATCAGCCCGAGCATGACCACCGCGACCCGGTCGAACACCGTCACCTGGTTGGGCGGGGGCGGGACGTTCACGTACAGGAAGTAGAGCAGGGTCATCAGCAGGGCCGGGACCAGCGCGATCATCGCGACGGTGCGGTGGTCGGCGCGGAGCTGGCGCAGGATGCGGCCCGTGCTCGCGGCGTAGATCCGGGTGTTCACGGCTGTGCTCCCTCCCGTTCGCGGATCAGGGTGAGGAATGCGTGTTCGAGGCTCGACTCGCCGGTGCGGGTGAGGAGCGCGGTCGGTGTGAGAACGTCCAGCAGGTCGCCGTCGCGCATCAGCAGCAGCTCGTGGCAGTGTTCGGCCTCGTCCATCACGTGGCTCGAGACCAGGAGGGTCGTGCCCGCCGCGGCGAGCTCGGCGAACCGCCCCCAGAGGTCGGCGCGCAGCACCGGGTCGAGCCCGACGGTCGGCTCGTCGAGAACCAGCAGGTCGGGCTCAGCGACGAGCGCGCAGGCCAGGGACACGCGCCCGCGTTGACCGTTCGAGAGCTCTCCGGTCCGGTCGTCGCCGTAGTCGCCGAGCCCGACGGTCTCGACGGCCTCGGCGACGGCCGAGGCCGGGCGACCGTAGAGCGCGGCGAAGTACCGGATGTTCTCGCGCACCGTCAGGTCCGGGTAGACGCTCGGGGACTGGGTGACGTACCCGACGCGGCGGCGCAACGCGACCGATCCCGCCGGCTCGCCGAGCACGGTCACGGTTCCGGATTCCACGATCTGGGTGCCGACGATCGCTCGCATGAGAGTGGTCTTTCCGCAGCCCGACGGGCCGAGCAGCCCGGTGATGGACCCGGTCCGCACCCGCAGATCGAGTCCGTGCAGAACCACGCGTCTGCCGCGCCGCACGACCAGGTCGCGGATGTCGACAGCGGGTCCGGTGAACGATTCGGACATCGTCCGCTCCAATTCATCAAGTGATGAAATCATCGTCTGATGAATTTATAGACCCGTGGCGGCCGCAGGTCAACGGGTGTGCGGTGCACAATTTCGGTCGTGGCAGAACTGTCGATGTCGCGCTCTGCGGACCTGAGTGCGGACGCGTTGACCGCGGCGGACCCCGTCGGCGCGGCACACCTGGTGCTCGGGGCGGTGCTGTCCGCGGGCGATGTGCGCCTGCGGATCGTCGAGGTCGAGGCGTACGGGGGAGACCCCGCCGGGCCGTGGCCGGACCCGGCCGCGCACTCCTTCCCGGGCCCGACCGCCCGCAACGCCGTGATGTTCGGACCCGCCGGACGGCTCTACGTCTACCTGAGTCACGGGCTGCACTTCTGCATGAACGTCACCTGCGCTCCCCCCGGGACCGCGGGTGCGGTGCTGCTGCGGGCGGGGGAGGTTCTGGGCGGCGAGGAGGTCGCCCGCGGCCGGCGCGGCCCGAAGCGGGGGTGGCGCGAATTGGCCCGTGGTCCCGGAAATTTCGGTCAGGCGACGGGAATCACCCTGGCGGACAACGGCTCCGACCTGTTCGATCCGGAGTCGCCGATCCGGCTCGGCCCCGGGCCCGCGGTGCCCGTCGCGTCCGGGCCGCGCGTTGGAATCGCCCACGCGGCCGACCGCCGATGGCGTCTGTGGGATCCCACGTCGACCGCCGTTTCCGCGTACCGGCGCAGCCCGCGTGCACCCGTCGGCCCGAGTGCGGGATGATCGAGCCCGTGACTGAGAACATCATCGACGAACTGACCTGGCGCGGACTCATCCAGCAGTCCACCGATCTCGACGCCCTGCGTCGCGACGCCGACGGTGGTCCGGTCACGCTCTATGCCGGGTTCGACCCCACCGGACCGAGTCTGCACGCGGGCCATCTCGTGCCGCTGCTGGCGCTCAAGCGGTTCCAGCTGGCCGGTCACCGCCCGATCGTCCTCGCGGGCGGCGCGACCGGCCTGATCGGCGACCCCCGCGACGTCGGCGAACGGACGATGAACTCCGCCGACACGGTCGCCGAGTGGGCGCAACGGATCCGGGCGCAGCTCGAACGGTTCGTCTCGTTCGACGGCGACAACGCCGCCGTCATCGAGAACAACATGAACTGGACCGGCAACCTCAGCGCGATCGACTTCCTGCGCGACATCGGCAAGCACTTCTCCGTCAACGTCATGCTCGCCCGGGACACGGTCAAGCGGCGGCTCGAGGGCGACGGCATCTCGTACACCGAGTTCAGCTACATGCTGCTGCAGGCCAACGACTACCTCCAGCTGCGGCGCGAGCGGGGGTGCACTCTGCAGGTCGGCGGCTCGGACCAGTGGGGCAACATCATCGCGGGTGTCGAACTGAACCGCCGGGTCGACGGCGAACACGTACACGCGCTGACCGTGCCGCTCGTGACGTCCTCCGACGGCAAGAAGTTCGGCAAGTCCACCGGCGGCGGCAGCCTCTGGCTCGACCCCGAGATGACCAGCCCGTACGCGTGGTACCAGTACTTCGTCAACACCGGTGACGCCGACGTGATCCGCTACCTGCGGTGGTTCACGTTCCTCGGTCGGGACGAGCTCGCGGAGCTCGAGGCCGAGGTCGCCGAACGTCCGCAGGCGCGGGTCGCGCAGCGTCGGCTCGCCGCGGAGATGACCACGCTGGTTCACGGCGCCGAGAACACCGCGGCCGTCGAGCTCGCCAGCCAGGCGCTGTTCGGCAAGGGCGAGCTGCGGGACCTGGACGAGTCGACCCTGGCGGCCGCGCTCACCGAGGCGTCCGTCGCGCAGGTGCGGGCGGGCGAGCCGGCGACGATCACCGACCTGCTGGTCGCCAGCGGTCTGTGCGAGAGCAAGGGTGCGGCGAAGCGTGCGGTCAAGGAGGGCGGCGCGTACGTGAACAACGCCAAGGTCGGCGCGGAGGACTGGACGCCCGAGTCCGGCGACCTGCTCCACGGTCAGTGGCTCGTCATCCGTCGCGGCAAGCGCAACTTCGCCGGCATCCAGCTGCTGCCGGCCTGAGACGGTCCGATCCGGAGGGCGTCGTCACTCGCGAATGCGAGGGACGGCGCCCTCCGGCGTTTCAACGTCCTCGAATCGGGAACCTTCGAGGAGCCCCGGCGATGCGTGTGCGGCGTCACACCGGGCGGAATCCGCGGGTTCGGGCGGGTGGGAGCGGCGCGACCAGCGGATTCTCCGGCGGGTAAGCGGTGTGACCAGCGGATTTGCGTCGGCGTTCACGGCCACGTAACTTTTGTCGAGTCAGAGCGACACGGACACCGACTCCGCCCCCCGGGGTGAGAGCGAACGAGGTTGGACGAAGGCGCCTGACAAGCCACTCAGAACCGATTACGTCGGCGTTTGCGCCGGGGATGGTGATGAGTTAGGCTGGAACAGTTGCCCCGGAGAGGCCGAGAGAGAATCTCGGGATCGAAGGTGTGTGCGTGTTCTTTGAGAACTCAACAGTGTGCCGATGAATGTCAGTGCCAATATTTTTGGTACTCCGCTCCATCGTTTGGATGGGGTGGGTATTTGCTGATCGTCTCATTCTTCCGTCTGGGATGGTCAGTGTTCAGCTAGTTTGAGTTTTTATGCTAGTGATTTGACTCTTTCGCTATGGCTGATTGCCGGCTTGCCGGCCAATCGAGAGTCTTCAACGGAG
>NZ_BAABFB010000045.1:0-3263 GCF_039540555.1 Rhodococcus olei
TCGCGGCGTTCGCGGCGCTGACGCTCGAGTTCGCGCCGCACCGCGCCGGACACGGGACCGACCACTGAGAAGGACCCCAGCGTGCGCGGCAGCCGGTCCCGGCATTCTTGATCGGCGGTCTGCGTGCTCATCGACTTTTCCGTCGTCATCTCAGCCGCCTCATTCGATCCGACGGGAACCGCCACAACACGACCCGACCCGCGGCGAGCGAGACCGGTCTGTTTCATCGGTCGCTACACGGGTACCCAATGTCGGCGATGCTTCGGCCCCTAAACACTCCGGCGATTGAATTGGTGCCCGGCAACAACTCGGTCCGGAGGGGGACGATCGTGAGGTGAGTTGTGCCGCTGGCTAGGTCCTCGTAACCGGCCGGGCAACGTCGCCCCTGGCGCCGCGACAATGCTCAGGCTTCGATTTGGCCCGCGATTCGGTGCTCCAGCTGCGCACGGGCGGACGACGGGAGCACAATCAGCCCGTCGAGTTCCTTGCGGGCCTTCAGATATGCATTCTGCCGCTCCTGTGCAGTGGCAGCGTCGTCGAGGGCCAGTCGCAGCAACCGCTGTGCGCGCACCAGTCGCTCTTGTTCCTCAGGGGTGAAGTTGCCACGGCGGCGTCGTTTCGCCTCCGCCTCGGCAACGTCGAACGTGATCGTATAGGTGTGCACTGCTTCTCGGTACTCGCTCAGCGCGGGCTGGTCACCCACCATCGATTCGGGATCCGTCGGCCGCAGCAGGTCCGCGCGATGCCGGGCCTTGTGAAAGTCCACCGTCAACGGTTCGCGCATATCGGTCATCATGGGAAAGTCGAGCAGCGTGACCAGGTCCATCTCGTAGCCGAACCATCGCGCATCCGTTTGTTCGTGCTCGCCGATGGCCTTGGCGATCTCACGTCGTTGCGTCTGCGCGTCGACGTGGCCCTGCGCCTTGGCTTGCGCCACCGAATTTTCGTCTGCTGCTTGAGCCGGTAGCGTTCTTCCCGCCGATCGATGCGCCGCTGGTTGGCCGCGAGCGCACGCCTCCACGCGCCACCGATGCTGCCGCCGAAGACGAAGATCAGCCACCAGTAGTGCCCGAACATTTGCAGGACCTGATCCACACCGCCATGATGCCACCGGGTCAGCGAGGCCGTAGGTGCTCGCGAGGAAGGCGCGTGCCGCCGGCCGGACCTGCCCGTCGGCGCTCCACGCCGGCCCGTTCGGCGACCCGATCAGCCAGGTCGAGAAGTCGACGAGTGACCACGTTCGGTGCAGGTTCTCGACGCCCGGCACCGTGGCAGGTTGGTAGGCCGCCCGGTCGGGTCCCGGTGGACTGTGGCGGCTGAAGGCCTGAAACCGGCCCCTGCCAGGGTGAATGGCGTGAGGCCGTTACCGCCCGGCAACGCCGGCCGACCGCATGTGCACGGTCGGTACTGGAGGCTCCTGGTGTTCGGGCATCGTGCTCGGAGCACGAGCGAGACACCGGATGCGGACTGCTGCAACCGCGACGACGGGTGATCCGGCGGGGGTCGCCCCTCGGCCGCAGCCCCGGCCCGGCGCTCTTCTACGGGACTCGGGGCCCGCGGTACGACGCCCACCCCGGGAGTGCTCGAGTGCGCGACACGCCGGACGGGCGTCGCCCCGGCATCGGGGCTCCCGAGTCCTACCCTTGCGGAGATCTGCAGGTAGTCGCGAGAGAGAAGAGCACCACCATGGCGTTGCCCACATTGACCCCGGAGCAGCGTGCTGCCGCGTTGGAGAAGGCCGCCGCCGCCCGCCACGCCCGCTCAGAGTTGCGTGCGAGCCTGAAGTCCGGGGAGCTCACCTTCGCGGACCTGCTCGCCAGGGCCGACGAGGACCCGGTGGTGGGGAAGACGAAGGTTCTCTATGTCCTCGAGTCGTTGGCGGGGGTCGGCAAGATCAAGGCCGGGGAGATCGCGGGGGAGGTCGGTATTCCGCTGACCCGGCGGCTGGCGGGGTTGGGGGCGCGGCAGCGTGAGGAGTTGCTCTCCCGCCTGGCCTGATCGGTCTGCACGGGTCAGGAAGACGCAGGTCGCACAGACGGAGCACGCCTGCAGCGAAAGACCCGGGGGGGGTGCGTTTTTCCGCTGCCGACAGCCCCGATGCGTGGCGGCTCGCGCGACCACGGTCGTCGACCACAACCGTCACGCCGGCGATGCACGGGCCGGCACTTCGTGGACCGGCCCGCGGATCACGATCTGGCCGATCGTCTCGTGGAAGGCGTCGGTGTCGGGTGCGGGGCGCGCCCTGCGGCTGTCAGGCATGAGCCCTGGCCGACCGCACAGAAGAGCGCGACCAACGCTTCCCTCATGTACCGCGTGCGAACGGTTGAACTCACTTCCGGTTCGACCCGTTGATGTGTCGAACACTCGTCCCGAGAGCCGTTGTCGGATAACCCTTCTGCGGGCGTTGTCGACGGATGTTCACGGGGTGGCCGGGAGCGGCGTCGGGTGTGTTTGCCATCCGGCGTTGGTGAGCGATCGCCGGACGGGAATGGGGGCAGGGCGTCGTCGGTAACGGTGACGGGGTCTGCGGTGAGGATGGGGCCGTCTCCGCAGACGGTGCAGGCGATGTGGACGGCCGGACTTTTGGGTTGGCAGCTGCGGCAGTGGCGTCGGGCGACGATGTCGCCGGGGGCGTGGGGGTCGCGTGCAGCCAGGTCATGGCCAGGTCGGCTCGTTGCTGGGCGGCTTCGGCTCGGATTGTGGGCTCGTGCCCACAGCTGGGGCAGGCGCGGCGTCGTTGGGCAGGTGCCCGAGAGGGTGGTGCGGCGCACGCCGACGAGTCCGGCAATCTGGGCGACGGTGTGTTCGCCGGCGTCATGGAGGCGTTGGGCGTGCTGGACCTGCTCGGGGGTGAGTTTCGGGGGGTCGGCCGCCTTTGCGGCAGCGGGCGACGGCCAGCCCTTCGCGGATGTTGGCCACGACCAGCTCGCGTTGGAGTTCGGCGAGCACCGAGAGCTTCCCGAACATGGCGCGGCCCTCGGCGGCGGCGGAGTCGATGCCCTGCTCGATCCGCAGGGGCGCTGACAAATGCCGCCGGCAAGGCTCTGCCGGTCCCACTGCCGCAGCGAGGGGGTGCCCGTATTGGCGGCTCGACACCCGAATTCGCTACGGCTAGCCTTACCTAAAAGATCTGTCTTGGTGGGGCAGCGTCAACCGACCGAAGGTAGACCAGATGAGTCCAACCAGCATCGCAATGCTCGGCGCCGTCGCCGGATTCACCATCTTCCTCGGCCTACCCATCGGACGGCTCAAGACACCCACGC
>NZ_BAABFB010000046.1:0-12962 GCF_039540555.1 Rhodococcus olei
CGGCGGAACCGAGATCAGCCTCGACGTGCCGTGGCGCAGGCCGGGGGCGCCGAACGGCATCGACGAGCGCCTGAGCGTCGCGATGGTGGACCACGCCCGCGAGCATGGCGGCGAGCGGGTGTCCCTGGCGTTCGCTGCCTTCCCGGAACTGTTCGACGACCGGAACCGCCGCTGGTCGCGGCGGGTGCTCTACAACGTCGTCCACCTCGGCGACCCGCTGCTCGAACTCGAGTCCCTGTACCGGTACCTGGCCAAGTACCACGCGCTCGGCGAGCGTCGCTACGCGCTGCTGAGCCTGCGGATCCTGCCGATCGCGGCGTTCGCGGCGCTGACGCTCGAGTTCGCGCCGCACCGCGCCGGACACGGGACCGACCACTGAGTACGGACAGTCAGCGGCGCTCGCCCCGCACGACCGGCAGCAACTGCACCTGCCGTAGCGGGGTCGGCGTCTTTAGTGCGATCGACGTCGACGAGCGCAGGACGTGGCGGCCGTCGACGATCTCGTTGATCACCCGCTGAAGATCGGCGTGGGTGCGGGCGACCACCCGGACCAGCCGGTTGCCGGACACGGTGGTGGTGTTGGCCTCGCGTACCTCGCGGATCGCAGGCGCTCGACCAGTGCGTCATCGACGTCACCCAGCGACAGGTCGAGGGCTCCATGGGGCGTCCGTGGTCTGCATCGACCTCCTGTGCGGGGACGGAACTTCCTGGACCGGCGCCAGAATCACGATCTGGCCGATCGTCTCGTGCACTCGGTTCGAAGGCGTCGGTATCGGATGCGGCGCGGCCCACGAGCGTTCCCGGTATCAGGCATGGTCGGCCGGGTCGTCGTCCATCCCTGGCTCGGAAACTCCATCCGCACAGCTATTTCCAGCACAGCCATTTCAGGATTGAACGAATATCGAGGGACCCCGTCGTGGCCATCCTCATGCTCGCGCTCATCGCCGCAATCAAAACCGGAAGTACAACCACACGCAGTGGTTGATGATCTCGACCGGGTGGCGGCGGCCTGTACGACGGCATTGGGGTGGTCACGCCGTATTCTCCCGGTTTGCCGCGTTCAACAACGTGACAGTGCCGTCGGCAACGGGTCCGGGACGTCGACGGTCACGCGGCGGGGTCCGAGTGGGCGAATACCCACCCGCGGAGGAGTAGGAAGCGGATGCCCCCGGCGACGGCGCTGACGGCGATGACGAGTGCGACTTGCACGATGCCGTCGGCGCCGGGGAAAGCCCGGTGCAGCAGGGCGAGTGCGGCGGAGCTGACGGCGAGCCCGATCACGGCGAGGGCGCCGCCCTCCCACTGTGCGACGAACCAGTGCACCCGGTCGGCGGCCAGGAAGGTGAGGCGTCGGTGCAACTCGTTGGCGAGCATCGTGCTCGTCACGACGCCGACGAGGTTGGCGAGGAACGAGCCGTACACGTCCAGCACGAGGAACGCGAAGGCGTACAGCACGTTGCTCGACGTGCCGACGAGCGTGAAGCGGGCCAGTTGGGCGAGGACGCCGTCGGCCCGGCCACCTTGAAGGGGAGGGGTGGCCGGGACGAGGTCGTCGTGGAACTGAACGGTCATGTCGGTCAGCGGATGAGGACACCTTTGCCGGTATCGGATGCGGGACCACCGCCGAGGACGCCGGCCACCTGGTCCTCGCTCAGTCCCAGCTCGCGCAGCCGGTCCCAGACGGCGTCGAACTCGACGAGCTTGGCGTTGAGGTCGTCACGAAGCCGGTTGACCTCGTCCCGGATCCGCTCCGCCTCGTCGATCGCCTCGAGGGTCTCCTCGGGTTTCGGCAGAAGCATCGTCAGGAGACGGTCGCGGGCATCGGCGCTGAGCTCCGCGAAGGGCTGCTGCTGGTCGGCGGGTGCCTGGTGCCGGCCACGGCCCCACTCGGCGGAGCCGATGGGCGCGGTGTCCGGCCCGGGTGCATACGACCGGTCGGGTCCGAACTCCTGCTCCCAGTCGAGGTCGGAGACGGCGGAGTAGTCCGGTTCCACCGGTTCCTGCTCACTTGGCAGGTCGATGGTGCGACGCAGCGGGCGGTTGGGGAGCAGCAGCACGGCGATCAGGGTGACCACGGCGCACACCGTGGCGATCAGGAAGATCCGGCCCGTGGCGTCGCCGTAGGCGGCGCGGACGACTGCCTGCACCGGGGCGGGCATGGACGTGAGGTTCAGGCTGCCACCGCCGCTGCCTCCACCCGTCGGGATGCCGATCTTCGCCATACCCGCGGCGGAGAGGTCGGCGACGCGGGTGGCGAGCACCGAACCGAGCACCGACACGCCGATCGCGCCACCGAAGGTGCGGAAGAACGCGACCGAGCTGGACGCCGCACCGATGTTCTGCACGCTGACCGTGTTCTGCACCGCGAGCACCAGGTTCTGCATGAGCATGCCCATGCCGAGACCGACGACGGCGATGTACACGCCCACCAGGGTCAGGTTGGTCTCGTGGTCGAGCGATCCGAGCAGCGCGAAACCGATGACCAGCAGGATCGAACCGCCGACGACGAACGGCTTCCACTTGCCGGACCGGGTGATGAGCTGTCCGGACCCGACGGTGCCGACGAGCATCCCGGCGACCATCGGGATGGTGAGCACACCGGCGACGGTGGGGGTGTATCCCCGTGAGGTCTGGAAGTACTGGCCCAGGAAGGTGGTCGCGCCGAACATGCCGACACCGACGGCGATGGACGCGATGATGGCGAGACCGGTGGTCTTCTCGGTGATGATCCTGAGCGGGATGATCGGAGCCTTGGCCCTGGCCTCGACGAGCACGGTGGCGAGCAGCAGCAGCACACCGGCCCCGACGTACATCGCGGTCTCCCGGGAGAACCACTCGTAGTAGCCGGCCTTGCCCGCGAACGACACCCAGATCAGCAGGATCGAGACGCCTGCGGTGAGCAGCAGTGCGCCGAGCCAGTCGATCGAGACGTCTTCCTTGCGCTCGGTCTCGATGTGCAGGGTGCGCTGCAGCAGGAAGAGGGCGATCACGGCGAGCGGCACGCACACGAAGAAGGTCCAGCGCCAGCCGAGCGGGCTGTCGACGATGACGCCGCCGAGGATCGGGCCGCCCGACATCGACACCGCCATGACGGCGCCCATGTAACCGGAGTAGCGGCCGCGCTCACGGGGAGCGACGATGCTGCCGATGATTGCGACGACGAGTGCGGTCAGACCGCCCATGCCGACGCCCTGGATGACGCGCGCCGTGAGGAGGACGGGCACGTTGTGCGCGAATCCGGCGACGATGGAGCCGATCACGAAGATGACGATGGCGCTCTGGACGAGGACCTTCTTGTTGAACAGGTCGGCGAGCTTGCCCCATATCGGGGTCGAGGCGGCGTTGGCGAGCAGGGCGCTGGTGATGACCCAGGCGTACGCGGTCTGGGTGCCCTTCAGGTCGCCGATGATCGTCGGCAGCGCGGTGGCGACGATGGTGCTGCTGAGCAGGGCGGTGAACAGTGCCGCGAGCAGGCCGGCGAGGGCCTCGAGGATCTCGCGGTGGGTCATGGCCACCGATTGCTCGCCCGGCGGCCGTAGTGCTGTTTCAGTCATACGCTGTGTGTTCCAATCAGATTCGAGCGCGACACGACGCGGTGCCCGGGGTCGAGAAGTGTTTCCTTGAGGTGCCGGATGGAGGCGAGAGCCGCGGATGCCTCGGTCTCGTTCCATCCGCTCAGCTTCCGGAGCAGTCGCTCCGCGCGCTCGGTGCGCATCTGCCTGACGTACGCCTGTCCTTCCTCGGACACCCGAATGCGGAAGGCCCGCCCGTCGCTCGGGTCGTGGTGCCGGTCGACGTACCCGATGTCCACCAGATCGGCGATCTGACGGCTGAGCGAGGACTGGCTGACACACAGGTCCGCGGCCAGTGTGTTCTGCCGGCACTCTCCGCGTGACGCGAGGACGAAGAGGACGCCGGTGAGGGCGGGCGGCAGGTGGCCGAGGCTCTCGGTCGCCAACGCGTCGCGCAGCACTCGGCCGAAGAGGAAGACCTCGTCGACGAGTGCCTCTGTGGTGTCCAGGGAGACCCGGGCCGCGGGGGACCCGGCGGATGCGGACGACACTGACATGGAAACCTCTGGGGAACGACTTGTTTGCTACATGCAACTATATGCATTGTTGGCGCAACCAGGTAAGCCCTGGGGGTGTCTGTTCCGTCACAGCCACCTCGGGGCGACTGCGCGACCCGGTCGGCCACGGCGTCGGTCGGGGACCGCAACCGGCCAACTGTCGCTGAAGAATCCCGGCCAGAGAACGTCGAAGATCACTGAGTGCGTCAGGAAACGAGAGGTTGCCGACGGACCGTCCCGACTGCGCCCGGGGTGGCAGTATCAGCAGTCGGGCCGAGACTTCGATGAGAGGTCTCGGCTCGCAGTTGCAGGGCGTTGTCGGTACGGCGCTGGGCGTTGTGAAGTGGTTCAACGGCGAGAAGGGCTTCGGATTCATTGCGCCGGACGACGGCGGCGCTGATCTCTTCGTGCACCACTCGGAGATCTCGGGCAGTGGCTTCAAGTCGCTCGATGAGAACCAGCGTGTGGAGTTCGAGGTTGGCCAGGGGGCAGAAGGGTCCGCATGCGCCCAGAACCCGCGGCCTGTTTGACCGATCCGCGCGGGGCCGCGTCCAGAAAGCTGTTTCGCATCCCGTTCGCATCCGACGTCGACGGTGACGGGTTGTAGCACCGCAACCTTGCCCTGCATGACTTGGATGAACATCCCTCAGGGGCGGCATGCCCCTCGGCGCGCGCAACGGTGGCCGACCCGTCGCGGTCGTGCGCCGGGCGACAGCCGGCGGCCCGCGGCCGCGGGCACCCGATTTTCCCCCGCTCCGCCATGCGGCACATGGGCGACGCAGACAGGGCACGGACTCGGCTGGATGCCGAACGGGCCGAATACATCCCGCGACGGGAGGCGACTCGATCCGGGGATGAACTCTCAGTCGCGCGATCACCGACGGGACCGAGCGCGGAGCCGGTCAACCAACCGCTGGTGGTGCGCTGCCGGGTCGCGATCGGGGTGTCGTTGCCGTGCCGGCCGCGGCGCCGCGGGCCTGCTCGCCGACGAGTCGGCCGCCGTGCACGCCGCCGCCCTGGCCGCACGGACCGCCCCGGTCCGTTACGCCCTGGCCCGCGAGCAGCTCCGCGTCCGGGCCGCCTCCGACGCAACCCTCGAACGTCACCGGGCCTGTTCCTGCAGCGGCAGCGCGCGCATGACACCGGACGGTAGGTCTCCCGGCGCAGCGTCGCCCGGATCGTTGTGCCGCGGCGACGACTGTTCCGGTCGGTCGGCCGGACGGTCCGGCCTCCGAGTGGTGGGGTTATTGCGGATCTCTTTGAAGCAGAGCTGCTTTCGGATTCTGCTGTACCGCGCGAGGCTTGTGGCGACTAGGCTGAACACCGGCTGGCGAGGGAGTCGCGGCCTTGCGGTGCCGGGGTCTTCGTCGGCGAATTCTGCGGGAAGAGTCGAAGATGAGTGAGTCCAAGCACACGAGGATCGAGAACATCAACGAGGGCGCGAGGAAGCCGCTGTACGCCGCGGTCGGCGCGGGCGATGCCGCCGTCCACGCGGTCGCCGACATGGTCGGGCGGGTTCGTACGCAGGCCAGGGACGGCGATGCCCGGAACGCCACGCAGTTCCGTGAAAGGTTCACGGCGTTACCGTCCGAGGGCCAGGAGCAGATCGCGGCGCTGCGTGAACGCCTGGCCAGGCTGCCGTCGCAGCTGCCCGAGGACCTGGCCGCACTGTCCCACAGGTTCACCGCCGAGGAGCTGCGCCGGGTCGCCGACGAGTACCTGAGGGCCGCGGTCGACATCTACACACACCTGATCGAGCGGGGAGAGCAGACCCTCGAGCGGCTGCGCGGCACAACGCATCCCGGCGACGATCGCGTCCAGGCCCAAACCGAGGAGACCCCAGCGGAGGAGGCGCCGGCCGAGGAGGTACCGGCGGAGGAGGTACCGGCGGAGGTGCCGGCGGAGGAGACCCAGGCGGAGGCACCGGCGGAGGAGGCGCCGGCGGAGGAGGCGCCGGCCGAAGAGGCGCCGGCCGAGGAGACCCCGGCGGAGGAGGTGCCGGCCGAGGAGACCCCGGAGGAGGCGCCGGCCGAGGAGACCCCGGCGGAAGAGGCACCGACGGAAGAAGCATCACCCGAGGATGCGCCGGCCGAGGAGGTACCGGCGGAGGAGGTACCGGCGGAGGTGCCGGCGGAGGAGACCCAGGCGGAGGCACCGGCGGAGGAGGCGCCGGCGGAGGAGGCGCCGGCGGAGGAGGTACCGGCGGAGGAGGCGCCGACGAGCTGACCCGAAGGCGCAAAGGTCACGGGCGGTGGCCGGATCCTCCCTCTGGTGGGGTGTCGCGTGGATCGCCAGGTCGGGCTGCGGTGTCTCGACGCTGATCGAGGACAATTACCCGTTCTGGCTCCACGTGGCCGCCGGAGCAGCTCTCGCACCGCCCGATCGTCACCGCGCCGGCCGTCACGCAACGCCCTGCGCCCGCTCGTCCAGCACGGCGGCCATCGCATTGCCGAAGCCGTCCGGGTCACCGATCAGCCAGCCGTGACATCCGGCGACCGTGAGCACCGGCGGATTGCGCAACGCCGCGCGCAGCGACTCGAAGCTCGCGCGCGGGATGAACGTGTCGCTGTGGCTCCACAGCAGTGTCACCGGCAGCCCGCGGTCGGCGAGTTCGACCAGCTCGCGCCGTAGGTCCGCGGTCCGGGCGAGGTCCGCGATCCGGAGAACGGCACGTGGGTTGCGCACCGCGTTGACCACCGCGTCGATGGCGATGGTCACCAACGCGGACACGGGCGGTCGGGTCGCCAGGGCGTCGCCGGTCGCCGCGGCGCCCCATTCCCACAACGGCCGTTCCCGGATCGGGCGCACCCGTCCGTCGGCGGGTGACCACGCGGCGCCGCCGACCGAGTTGATCAGCACCAGCCGCGCCACCCGGTCGCCGAGGTCGTGGGCCGACTGGATCGCGACGCCACCGCCGAACGAGTGGCCGACGAGGGTCACCGGCTCGTCCAACCCCAGCGCGTCCAGGAACGCCGCCAACCAGTGGGCATAGCCGGCCAGGTTCCGTCGGCGCGGTGGGAGTTCGGGGGTCCCGCCGAATCCGGGCAGCGCAGGCGCGTACACCCGCACACCCATGCCGGACAGCCGCCGCAGTGCGCCCGCGTAGGTGCGGTGCGTGAGGCCGAACCCGTGCAGGAACACGACGGGCGAGCCGTGGCCCACCACCCCGTACGCCACCGGGTGGCCTCCGACCGCGACCTCTCGCCAGGACATCTCGGCGGTGACGCCCGCTTCCGGGCGGTGTTGCGGCTGGTGCTCGTACATCGGGAACCTCTGGGGTGACTGTGGTGAACCGGATCACAGGGTTCCATCCGCGTCGACCAACCCGCGACGGTAGAACTACCGGGGCCATATACCTGTCTTTCCGGTAGGTACTCACCTCCCCGACCTCATCGGCGCTGGTCACGGCCCCGCCCTGGGACCCGGTGCGGTGTGCGTACGCGAGTGAACTCGAGCTTGGACAGCACGTGCTCCTCCACCTGCCGCTGCACGGGCGCTGGGAGATCAGCAACGTTGCAGTGATCGCCATGCTGGTCAGGCCCCCAGCCACCAGATCGGCCACCTGGCGCTTCCGCGGGGGCCAGGGACCGTTCGTCTGGTCACTCCTGTTCGGCGGGACTGCCCGACCATGAGGAGCTGTACATGATCGCAACCATCGTCCGCCGCGGCATCTACGGCCAGTGCGTGGAAGCTGGGAACCAGTTCCGAGGGTGTCGGCGCGGTGTGCTCGCGGACCAGTGATCTGTCGCACGTCCGACTGTGACCGCGCAGTAGGTCCTCGTCGAGGTCGTGCCCTGCTCGTGGCAGATGTGCAGTCGACGATGTGGCCGCCCGGCTCGTGGCCCGCGATCGGCAGCGAACTGAGACGCCTGTTCGAATCGGTTCGCGACATCCGGGGCGGCGGCACCACGACGACGGGCGCGCTCGACGTGGCCGGGGAGACCGTCGTGTGTGACTCGGCGGTCAGGACGCCGGGCGCGGACGGCGGCACCGCACACGGGCCGCTCGCACGACGGACTCGACCGCGTCGCCATCCCGGTGGCCATGCAACCCGACTCGGCCCCACTTCGGCAACCTGGGTTCAAACGGTCGTTGTACCTGCTGGCCGATCTCGGGAGTTGCACGGCCGCCGGATCGCCCATCTTCAACCTGCTGATTCCCCTTGTCTGACACCGAGCTTGCCACGCAGACTGGATGCGTTCACGCAGAGCCACCAGGGCCTGCTCGTCGACCCGGAAAGCCTGCTGAGCCAGTAATCAGGAGGGACCTCCGATGCCAACTCCCAGCCCCGGCTATTCGATCACTCTTCGCGTGCAGGCGCCGGTGGGCACCGGCACCACTTCGACACTCGCCACGGCGATCGCGTCCGTCAAGGGTGCGATGACCGCGCTCGATGTCGTCGAGAGCCACCCGAACCACATGGTCATCGACATCACCTGCGACGCTTCGGATGTCCAGCACGCCGACCAGATCTCCACCGCCATCGCCGAGGTGCCGGGGGTGACCGTCGGGAAGGTCAGCGACCGCACCTTCCTGCTGCACCTGGGCGGCAAGCTCGAAGTGGTCCCCACCGTTCCGCTCAAACACCGCGACGACCTCTCTCGCGCCTACACCCCGGGCGTCGCCCGAGTGTGTAGCGCCATCGCGGACAACCCCGAGGACGTGCGCCGCCTGACGATCAAACGCAACACCGTTGCGGTCGTCACGGACGGATCCGCGGTGCTCGGGCTCGGCAACATCGGCGCTGCGGCGTCGATCCCGGTGATGGAGGGCAAGGCGGCGCTGTTCAAGCAATTCGCCGGTGTCGACGCGTGGCCGGTCTGCCTCGACACCCAGGATCCGGACGCGATCGTCGAGATCGTCCGGGCACTCGCGCCGGTGTACGGCGGCATCAACCTCGAAGACATTTCCGCCCCACGCTGCTTCGAGATCGAGGCCCGGCTGCGTGCAATCCTCGACATTCCGGTGTTCCACGACGATCAGCACGGCACCGCGATCGTTGTGCTCGCCGCCCTGACAAACGCGCTGCGCGTGGTCGACAAGTCGCTGACGGATGCCCGGATCGTGGTCTCCGGGGTCGGCGCGGCCGGGCACGCGATCATCCGGCTGCTCACCGCGCAGGGCGCCACGAACATCATCGGGTGCGGCCGCAAGGGGATCCTGTCACCCGACGACACCGCCGACGAGTTCCGGGCCTGGATCGCCGAGAACACCAATCCCGAAGCCCGGACCGGAACCCTGCGGGACGCACTGGTCGAGGCCGACGTGTTCATCGGCGTCTCCGCACCGAACATCCTCACCGGCGACGACATCGCCACGATGGCCGACAAGTCCATCGTCTTCGCCATGGCCAACCCGGTCCCGGAGGTCGACCCCGTCGCCGCCGGCGAACACGCCACCATCGTCGCGACCGGCCGGTCCGACTTCCCGAACCAGATCAACAACGTGCTCGCCTTCCCCGGCGTGTTCCGCGGCCTGCTCGACGCACACGCCGTCGACATCACCGATGACATGCTCATCGCCGCCGCCCGCGCGATCGCCGACACGGTGAAGCCGTCCGAGCTCAACGCCACCTACATCGTGCCGAGCGTGTTCGACGCAGCGGTGGCGCCGGCGGTCGCGGCGGCGGTGCGAGACGCGGCGAGGAGGAGCGCAGCCCGCTGAGCGAGTCACCGGTCCGTGGCCGGTGCCCGCCGCTCCGGGCCCGCCTCTCGACCACACCTCGCGGCCGGCGTTCGCGCCGGGGGAGGGTGCGGGGTTGTCCTCGGGGCGGCGGGGTGAACCAGCGTGTCGGGGCGTGCACGGCGGCAGGATCGAGGGAGCCGGCCCCTCACGGCGGGCTGGTGCATCGAGGCAGGGGAGTTCTCGGTATGGCGCAGGGCAGCGTGAAATGGTTGAACGCGGACAAGGGATTCGGGTTCATCGCCCATGACGGCGGCGGAACGGACGTGTTCGTGCACTACACGGAGATTGTCGACGGTTCACCGGTCATACTGAGCTGATGCGAGCTTCCGCCGTCGCCGCCGGCTGCCGCACACGAGCGATGCACGGCCAGCCGTTGTCCGTGGTGGTCGGGCTCTACGCCGAGCACGCGCGACGCGCCGCCGTCACCAGCGATTTCGTCACCGATGACGGTTTCCGGCTCGGTCGGTGGGCCGACCGTCAGCGGATCGCGCGGGCCGTGGGGACACTGCCACGTCGCCGCGAGGTCGAGCTGGATGCTGTGGGATTCGACTGGCGGGTCGATCCGGTGCCGCAGTCTGACGTCACACGTCTGCGGATGCTGACCGAACTCGCCGCATACCGTGAAACCCACGGCACTGCCGAGGTCCCGGTCCACTACACGACCGACGACGGGGTGCGGCTCGGGGAGTGGCTGTATCGACAGGTCAAGAGGTGGCGCACCGGTGTGCTTCCCGAGGATGAACGGGCCGTCCTCGAACTGTTCGGGGTGTCGCCACGACCGCGGCGGAGAGGACCGCGCCGCGAGGTGCCGCGCACCTGAATCCCCGCGCCCCACCGAGCCTCGGTTGGCGCGTTGTCCTGATCGCGTGTCGCGGTGAGCACTCGGTGGATGGGATTCACAGCGGCAGCCTCCAGTGGTATGCGCGGAAGTCCTGGGGCGTGCTGGTGTGGATGAATGTGCTGTTCGATCGCCTGTGTGGCAGTACTCGCGGGTGTCTGGCCGGTGGCTCAGCGAGACTCGTCGGTGTGACGGCGACGTTCCTCGAAGCGGGCGCGGTGGCGGTCGAGGACGGCGTCGGTGTCGGACTGGATCTGTCGGTGTCGACGCGCGATGGTGTAGCGGGCCGGGGCGCTGCGCCGGCGTAGCCGTTCGGCGCGGTCCGCGGCCGCACCGTCGGCGAGCAGGCGCGCTACGGTCCGGTCGCAGTCGATCAGGAGCCGCTCGTACGCCAGACGGGTGGGGGCGCTGTCGTCGAGGATCGGTTCGAGCACGGCGATGTGCAGGAGGTGGAACGGAAGCCGGGCCACCCGGTATTGGAAGCGCAGTGCCAGGCGTGCCGCGGACCGGACGCCGTCGCGGTGGTGGCAGCGCCGCTGACTGCCCACCGGATCACCCGTCGGCGGCACCCGGTCGACCGTCCCAACCCGCTGCGGTGTCGTGGGCGCAGTGAACGACGGCTTGGCCGTTGACATTCACGACCACCGCGGCGGTGTCGTCGGGGCACCGGTGGCTCTGGCCATCTGATCGGCTCGGCCCGTCGGCCGCGCCCCGTATGAGGGCGACGACTCCGATGGCGGCCGACAGCACCGCAGCCAGCAGGACGACGTTGGTCACCGCACAGCCTGCCGTCGCTGCGCCCGGCTGCGGTCCGGCTCGCCCGGTTCGTCGGCGAACATCGCCGCGATCCGGCGCTTGATCTCGGCGGTGGTGATCGCCGGCGGTCGTGCCGACGCGGCACCGGTGACCGGTGCGGAAGGGGTCGGGCTCGTGCTCACAGAGTTCACTTTCGATTGTCGGGCAGCGATCGGTGCTGCCGCGGTGATGGCCGGTCGTCTCTGCCCCTGCGATGTCGCCGGCACGGGTGGGTGGGAAGTCGTTCCGGCATCGGATCGGTCCTCCCCTCGGTGTGGAGACGGCCGTTGGTGTTCCGGTCCGCGGGGTCGACGTTTGTGTCAACCGGTTACAGTTAGATGTGTTTCAGGTCACAAAGCGGTTGTGTTCCGTTCTACCCCACTGGAATACCGCACGCCACCCCTCCCGGTTCGTTTCTCTGGGCCGACCTGTCGATCCCTCGACGAGGAGCGGTCGACATGGCGGTGGTGTCGGGGTGTATCGGCGCGAGACGCTGGAGGTGATCCGGGCTCGTCCGGCTTCGTGGGCGTCCGGACCTGCCCGGGGGACCGGCCTCCGGCGACACCGCGGGCAAAGGTGGCTCGAACCGCAGTCCGGCGAGGTCGCGCCGACGACGGCGGTCGTGCGGCTTTCCTCGAACGCCGCCGGGCGGCACCGACTCCGGAGCGCCACCTCGCGCGCAGCATCGAGTAGCGCGAGGAATCGGTCATCACCAGGAAAAACATCTGGATGGTCGTCGGGCTCGGGTCCGCCGCGCCCTCGTTCGGGTGTCCCGTTGATCCGGAGTCGGACGTCTGTTCCACCGGGGTTCGGGTTGCGAACCCGCGTCACTGCCCGGCAATATCGTGCGGCAGGCCGTGGCCACCAGTTGGCGTTGACCGACCGGCCACCGCGATGCGGCCTCGCGGGATTCGAGAAACGCTGTGCGGAAACGTGATCCCTGACCCTGTCGATGGTCGGGGCGTGCCGCCCGATCCCCCGACTCGGGGGTGGCGCGGGCGCCCTGCCACCCGGGGTGGTCCGGGTGGCAGGGCTCACCTACTTCGAGGTCGACCGTTGAATTCGGTCCGCGTGAGTGACCGTGCAGCCACGTTGCCGGTCAGGGCCGCGACGCCCGCTCGGCGGTGCCCGCCCGCTGGTCGGCGGGGCCACCCTTCAGAGGAGAAGCGATGAAGATTCCGATGTGGCTCGGCGCCATCCTGGTGATCGCGCTGTCGATCGCCGAGGCAGCTCTCGAACTCGAGCGGAGGGCGGTTGGCGCGACGACGCGGGCCCTCATCCGCGGCAGGGGCACGGACACGCCCGAGGGCCTGGCGAACCTCGTCTGCGTCGAGGAAGCGTCGCCGCTCCCCGTACCCGCCGGGCGCTGACCGCTCAAGGTGAGAACACCCGACATCCCGAACGGCGAACAATCGGACCGGAGCCTCACCGCCGTCGACGAGGCCGCGCGGAGGCGGCTCCCGCCGCCTGCATTCCGGGTGCGCCCGCACCCGGTCGGCGGGGGAGTGATTCGCCCCGGGTTTCTTGGAGGCTGATGACCCGGAAGGATCGGCATCATGCCTGCACCGAGGAAGT
>NZ_BAABFB010000047.1:0-14492 GCF_039540555.1 Rhodococcus olei
CGAGCAGCGGTTGCAGCGGCGCACTGTCGGGGGTGTCGTTGAAGTCGCCGAGGACGGCGATGTGGTCGAGTTGTTCTCGCGCCACCGCCGATAGATTTCGGCGACGCGGGTACCGAACACGACGGCGCTCCCGAGTCGGACCCGGTCGGTGCTCCGGCGTTCCTCCGCGGCCCCGACGCCTTCGCCGACCAGCACACCGCCGACCCGGTCCGACACCGGTTGGGCATTCGAACTGCGTGTATTCCAGTTCCTTTCGAGAATCGAGGCCCTGTCATGATCATTCACGACCCCAGCCTTCGGGCCGCCTTGAAGACGTTGAAACTCACCGGGACACTCGACACTCGACGCCCACCTCGCCCAGACATGCGACGGGAAGCTCGCGCATCTGGAGTTCCTGCAGGTGCGCTGCGAGGACGAGATCGGCCGCAGGGACACCGCTGCCCTCGGTCGGCGGGTGCGGCGGGCGAGGTTCGAGCCGCGGGCCATGTTCGGGGACTTCGACTTCACCCTCAACGCGAAACTCCCGACGGCGATGCTGCGGGACGTGGCTGCACTGCGGTGGCTCGACGCCGGCGAGTCCGTGATCCTCTACGGGCCCGTTTGGTGGCGGGAAACCCTTGTGGCTAAGCCCTTGGTCATCAAGTAGCCAGCAGGGGAAGTGATGATTCGTGAACACGAGGTGGGGGCGCGATGCGGCATTGATAGTCGAACGGTCAATTTCCATTGGCGCAGGCAGGTTCGTGTTGAATCCTCCTCCGAGTGACATCCGAGTCGCCGCGCATACCGTCGGCGTGTGAGCAGCAGCTGGTGACTGTCGACGGTCGGCGTGGCCGCAGGCGAGTTTGAACAGGTCGCGTGCGGTCCGGCTCAACCGGCATCCGTCGTAGGACCACCTTCATTCCATGACGGACACCCCTGGGGAATTACGTGACCGTCAAACAATTGTGGTCGGCGAATGGACGGTACTCGGCCGCGGCTGTTCCGCGCAGAACTCCAGGGGGTCACCGATGGGCGACCTCGGGGCATTGCCATTTCTTGTTTTCTGCATTCCAATCCGCCGCTGGCGTACCGACGAGCCCCGCTCGCCGAGCCACGTTGATGCGCGAAAACTCGTCGATGGGAACGATCAACGCGTACCCGTTTTCGATCGTCCATCGGGCGGGGACCAGAACCCAGAGGTCATCCGTGACCGCGAGTGCCCGAAGGCACTCGTACCGGTACCGGAACCGTTGCCCCGGCTGGGGATCGTGTTCGGTCTTCTTCACCAAGTTCGGTGGGATGACGACGGGGTCGACGGTCTCGAGCACCACCACGCTTTTCTTGGCCCACAAGTCCTGGGCGGCGTGCTCGGCGCGATCTACTCCGTAGCTGGTGGCATAGATGTTGGTCAGCCAGAACAGTGCCAGAACGAGCGTTGCACCCGAGAAGAGCAACGTGAACAGCTCCGCGGAGGTGGCGAACCGCGGGGAACCTTCCGTCCGGAGCGCGACCAGAACCTCGGTACCCGCCGCGATCAGCACCGCCCCCAGGCCCAACGCGACCGGAACCATCGCGCCACTGGGTACCGCGTAGTCGAGCCCAAGGACTGCCCAGACCGCCAGTGCTGTCAGCACTGCCCCTGCCGCAATCACAGTCCATCCGGTACGCCGGGCAAGACGCGATCGCCGGTTGCGATGGAGGACTCGCCTCCCGTATGTGAGGATCCAGTACGCCCCGCAGGCCACTGCAAACAGGATCACGAGGGCGGGATAGAGAACCTCCACACTGTTCAGCACGTAGTACGCCGTGGGGAACCCAAGGGCGTCGGCGTTGAGGCTGAAGTAGGCGAAGAACGCGCGTTGGGAGGCTGCGCCGAAGTAGTAACACAGCCCGGTGATGACAGTGGTGGGCGCAACGATACCCGCGACCACACCGATCCACTTGTCCACCGCTATCGATGGTGCCTGCGACAGCGGTGGCGCCGGTTCACTCATCAGGCGACACCGGGCTTTCGCCTTCGGTACCCAGGCCCGGGGCCGGCGACGGTGTCGTCGGTAGCGTCGGACCAACTCCGCCGGCCCTACCTGCGGTGGGCCGAGACCCCACCTCGGGTGGCTCGATCTCGACCCCGGTATCCGGCACCCTTGGCGGCACCGGCTCATCGGGCGGTGCCGGCGCGGAGGCCGGCGCGGTGGGAGTGTCGGGTTGTGGATTTCGTGACACTCGATCACAACCGGACGCGAGTGCAGTGGAAATCGTCAGAACCAACGCCATCAGAGCCAGCAAGAACACACGGGTGCGGAGCCGGGCCTTGCCGTCAGCTGTCGATCGCATGGGGGCCTCCCGCTCAGATCCTCGGCGGTCCCAACGATTCTCTCGCCGGCGCAAACGGTTTCTCACGAGTGGTGAGCTACCTGCTTCACACACGTCCTTGGCCGTGAGCCGGTCTCGCACGGGGATTGCTGACCGAGGTTCCGAAGGCGATTTCGGTCTACCGCTGCTGCGGCGCACTGACACTCAACTGGGTCTTGTGTCCAGCGCACAGGCGATCGCCTAGATTGCGATCGCCGACCGGCCCTTCGACCACTGCGGGCCCCACATCGAGTCGGCGTTGTACCCGTTGGCTGAGAGCATCGCGGCGCGGATCGCGTCCCGCATCCCCGGGGCTGAGAGGTTCAGGTAGCCCGAGAACGAAGCGGCGGCCTTGAACTGGTCGCCGTGGTGCGCGGCGAGCGAAAGGGCGGAGCTGCCGCCCATCGACAGGCCGAGGATGCTGTTGTTGGTGCGGGAGACACCGCGGGTGGCGAGGTAGTCGGGCAGTTCGCGGTCAGGAACGTCTCCCACTTGTACGTGGCCTGCTGCTGGTTGATGTTCGACGGGGCGAGCCAGTCGGTGTAGAAGCTGGCCTCGCCGCCGACCGGCATCACGAGGGTGACGTTGTCGCCGGCGAACCCCACCAATCCTCCGGTTCGCGCATTCTTCCGGTCGCGTGTCGAGGTGAGCGTTCGGTGGATCGGATTCACGGCGGCGGCCTCCACGAATCCCCCAACCGCCCCGGTGAGTCCGGGAACCTACTGGTGTGAGAGCTCAGCGACGAGCTGAGCCCCGTGGCGACGTGGTAGAGGGGCCCCGTACTCCGCTGGCGGCAGGTCGCCGCAGCGCTCGTACGACCGTCGGTGGTCGGAGAACGCACCACATGACGGTGAATATGTGTGCGTCGCCTGCCATCGCGGCGCGCCGCCGCAGTTCGTCCGGTGCGTGCGGGAAGATCGCTTTACGACTGTGGCGGCCGAGGCTGACGACGTCGCGGCGTGGGTCGAACGACTCGGCACGTACGCGAAAGCTGGGCAAGCCGCTACCACCTCGCCTCAGTCCGATTCGGGTGGCGGTCCGGCGAATACCGTCGTCCGCCGTGGTGCACGGTGTGAGGTTCGCGCCTACCGTCGACCGAAAGGAGGCGACATGGTCTTCGTGAAGTCCTTGAACCCGCTGCCGCAGTTCGACATCGGCGGCACCGACCTGGGCATTCCGTTTCGCTTGCCCAACGGTCAGATCGGGTTCGTGCTCGGTGACACGTTCGCCGGGACGCAGCCCGCCGTGGGTGGAGCGAACTGGCGTTCCCCGATGCTGCTGCGCAGTGACAGCCACGATGTCACGACGCCGATCACCTTCGCGTCGGCGGCGCGCACCGCGCGCCAGCTGTGGGACTACGTGCACGACAACCCGGAATATTCCACGGTTCTGCCCTGTGACGCGATCTCGATCGGCACCAGGATCTATCTGTGGGTGATGGTCACTCAAGGCCTCGGCAACGAGAAGTGGTGCGAGATTCGGTATTCCGACGACCTCGGCGAGAACTGGACCGACACGGGCGTGCGGTGGTCCACCTCCGTCTACGGCGGCAAGCGCACCATGGTCACCTGGGAGAAGGGCGGTGACGGGTTCGTCTACATCATCTCCACCGGTGGTCTTGCCCGGAACAAGAACGCGATCCTGCATCGGGTCCCGGAGGCGCGGATCGCCGACCCGGCCGCGTGGGTGCCGTGGGGCTGGAACGGCGCCTCCTGGGGGTGGGGGAACCCGCCCGGCGACGACCCGACCCGGGGCATTCTGCCCGACCGCACCAGGCTGGGCGAGATCTGCCTGCGCCGCATCCAGGGCAACCTGGTGTTCTCCGGATTCGATGCCGGCGCCTACACCGCGTTCGTGAAGGTCGCGGCGAAGCCGACCGACAACTGGCACACCGCCCCCACCTATCGCCCGGTGAAGGGCTCGTTCTTCGGTCAGGGCGGTCCCGACGTCGTCGACCGGCTCTACGGCTGCTACATCCACCCGGACAGCCGATTCGACCGGACCGGCGGTTTCGGGATGATCGTCAGCCAGTGGCCGGCGAGCGGGAACCCGTACCGGGCGATGCAATACCGGATCTCCGGCATCAAACCGGTGGTGCCGCTCACCACCACGACCCCGACCAACCACCCCACAGCAGGAGGAATCGTTCCGATGGCCTTTCCCTTCGTACCCGTCGCCAACGGCAACAACATCATCTCCTCGGGATTTCGCACTCCCGCGCGGCCCGATCACAACGGCGTCGACTTCGCCGCCCCGCTGGGCGAGCCGGTCTACGCCGTCGAGGAGGGCGTGGTGGTCCGCTCCGGTCCGGCCTCCGGTTTCGGGAACTGGATCGTCATCGACCACCAGGCCACCGCGCACGTCGACACGGTCTACGGCCACATGCGCGCCGCGGACCTTCTCGTGTCGGAGGGCATGTTCGTCCGCGCCGGCCAGCAGATCGCCCGGGTCGGCAGCGAGGGCGACTCCACCGGCCCACACCTGCATTTCGAGGTCTGGACCTCACCCGGCCGCTTCGGCGGCGGCGCCATCGACCCCCAACCCCTGCTCGCCGGCGCCGCCAACCCACCCACCGGGGCCATCGACCCGGCCACCGGAACCTTCTACGGGGTCGACATCTCCAACCACCAGGGCAACTTCGACATCGCCGCCACCAAACGGGAGGGGTTCTCCTTCATGGCGGCCAAGTGCACCGAAGGCGACTTCTTCAAGGACTCCTTCTGGCCCCGCAACCGCGACCTGATGCAACAACACTTCCCCGGCATGTTCTGCGGCTACCACTTCGCCCGCAACGGCGACCCGATCGACGCCCAGGTCGCCAACCTGAAAGCACACCTCGGCGACCCGACCATCCCGGTCATGCTCGACTACGAGGACCCGAACACCCCTGGTAGCGGCGCCAACCTGCGCGGATTCGTCGATGCCGTCAACGCCGCGGGCATGCGGGTATGCGCCATCTACCTTCCCCGCTGGTACTGGCAGGGCCACATGGGATCACCACCACTGAACGGGCTGCCGGCGCTGTGGAACTCGCACTACGTCACCGCATCCGGATTCGCCTCCGTCATCTATCCCGGTAGCGGATTCGCCGGCTGGAACGACTACACCCCCGGCGCTCCGGTCGACATTCTCCAGTTCTCGGACAAGGGGCAGGTCGCCGGCCAACTCGTCGACGTCAACGCCTACGAAGGCACCCTGGACGGCCTGCGGGAACTGTTCAGCGGCGCACCCGGCGAACTCGGCGTCGACGACTGCGTGCTCGACTTCTGGCTCCAACTCCTCGGCCCCGGCGGCGCCGGCTGGCCACAACTGAACAACCGCTCCGTCGTCGACGCCCTCGCCGAGATCGGCATGCACCAAGGCGTTCCCGGGATGACACCGCCGCCGGCCGGGGCGGCGCCCGCTCCACTGCCCGCTGCCACCGCGGACCGGGCCCGTGATGTCTGGGATCAGATCCGGGGACCGGACGGCCGAGGCTGGAATCAGCTCGGGGGCCGCTCGATCGTCGACGCGATCGCAGCACTCGGCCACCAACTGGGAGTGCCCGGGTACTGACGGGGCTTCCCATGCAACCGACACCCGGCAACCCCGGTAGCGCCCTTCTTCAGTTCTGCCAGCATTGCGGTGACCGAGGGGTGCCGCCAGCGGCTGAGTGGGGCGGGAACTAGGGACCGTCGGTGCCGGAAGGCAGGATGACCACCATGCGTGCACGTGACGTTGAGGTCGCTGGCTACGCCGACCTTCTGGCCGAGCTCAAGGCGCGGGTCCGTGCTACCCAGGTGCGAGCTGCCCGGGCCGCCAGCAGCGAGGTCCTGCGGCTGTACTGGTCGATCGGACGTGACATTGTCGAGCGTCAGCGCGTCGCTGGTTGGGGCACGAAGGTCGTCGACCGCGTCGCGGCTGATCTGCAGCGCGAGTTCCCCGACCGCGTGGATGGTCGCGCCGCAACCTCTTCATGCGCAAGGCCGCGGAGGTCTGGCCGACCGAAGCGACATTTGTGCAGCATCCCGCTGCACTATTGCTGTGGGGCCATGTCCAGGTACTTCTCGATGTCGATGGTGGCGTCGTCCGCTGCGGTCGCTACGGCGGGCTCAAGGGTCTGCGGTCGCCGGACTTCGCGCTGCTCAATCGGATGCTCGGTACCGGCCAGGGCGAACTGCTCGGTTACGTTTTCTTCGACCGTGAGTTCTTCGACGGACTCGTCGGCATGGGCGCCGCCGACGCCCGCCGACGCCCGCCGACGGCTCGCCCACTCCGACCGAACCGACATCTGGCGGATCGACCCCCTCCACGCCTTCGTCGACACGTCACACGCACCCGACACGCCAGATCGATTGCGCTGACATGCCGAACGCAACCGCGTCGGGCTCGTTGGGATCACGTCACTAGCGATCCCGCCAAGCCACGATCGACGACGGGCAAGACCCGGCACGAGCAGCGAGGACAACGTCAACTTCGAACCACGGTTGTCGAACTCGAGATGCCCGATCGCGGCCACCTGCTCGGCGACGCGGGGTCGAGTGAGCCGCTCGGGGTTCGGCCATTCGATCGGCGGCGGTGTTGTCTCGGCTTCGGCGAGGACCTACGGATCGGTCAGCGCGTGGTTCGTCGGGTGCCGCGCTGTCGCCTGGACGACGGGCGGTTCAGCACGAGGCCGTGCCGGTGAAGGACCTCGGTGATTCCGCGTGAGATCGCCTCGTCCGCGGTCTTCTCGCCGGCGAGCACCGCCCGCGCAATTTTCTCCGCCTCGGCGGTGAAGGTGAGCCCGCCCGCTTCGAGTCCGGCCTTGATGCCGGCCACCTCCACCTCGATCTCGGTGTCGGTCAACTCCCGGGTGTTGCGCCACGGGGTGGCGTGGATGTCGGTCACGGGATCTCTCCCTTCTCCCTCATTTCGAGCTGTGGTGCGGGTGACGTCGGGGCCACGACTGGGTGGCACGTGGTCATGTCCGAAGTATCTTCCTGTGCCGACCCGCTGTTACCCGCCCGGGGCCCTCGGCATCTCCACTCTCCAGTCGAGCGCCGATCTGTTCCGGCGGCGAGCCGCGGCAACCTCAGCGCATGTCTCAGCAGAACAAAACACGGGGCGGGTAAGGACGGCATCAGGTCTGGCGAGCGGGTGGTGAACGAAGGCGATCCCAGCCGGTTCAGCATCCGTCTCACGCTGGAGGTGACGACGGGAACGCGTCGGTGTCCGTATCGGCGCGTGGATCGGCGAGGACCTGTTCAGTCGTCGAGCCTGCGTATCTCGCGATGCACTGACGCAGGACGGCAGTGATGCGTGTCTCGGTGTAGCCGGTTGGCGCGACCACGGTGTCGGTCAGCGGGGACCACAGGACATGCGGATCGATACGGGATGCTGCTGCGGCGAGACCGTCGGACCACCGTTCGAGGACGGTGTCGTCCACTTCGTCGGCAACCTCCCAGTCGAGGATCCACGCGACGAGCGCGTCCCATCGAAACGATGGGTCGACCGGTCGAGCTGAGGGCATGCACGCCATTGTGCGGATGGTGCGGTGCCGGTACCAAAGCAGCAGGCCGTGGCAATGTCAACGCGGGCCGTTGCTTCCGACAGGTATGTCCGCTGCACGACAGGCGGCACTGCACCGCCGCAGCTCGCAGCATCTGGCCCCGCACCTCGGTGCCCGCCTCAAAAACCACACCAGACCCAGCCGCCCCTCCGCCGAATCGGCGTAACGTTCGTCCCATACGAGGCCCCGCGCAGGGGGAGAGGATGACGAAGCTGACGCACATCGAGCGGTCCGGCATCGCCCGTAACGACGGACAGGTGACGATCACCGCCCGCCTCGACGGTCGACCCGTCACCCTCACCCTCTCCCGGGCCGACGCCACCGAACTCCTCGCCGGACTCGGGGCACTCCTCGTCGAACACCTCACCGCCGCGAACCACGAACGAGACGCGGAACGTGCTCGCTCGAACGCCGAATTGGCCGGAGATCGCCGGACACTCTCCCGACGACGCACCGACTAGACCGCAACCCCGGCGACACCGCCCCGGTTCTTCGGCGTGCGCCTCTGGCGTGGTGTCACTGCGGCGATCCTGGCCGGGGTAGTGTCGCGAATCCGCGATCCGGCGGGCCCACCGCAGGAGCCGGGGAGATGGGTGTCCTGGCCCCGGCAGTCAAGGTGCATCGTTACAGGATCACGGGCCTGCCGTAGGTCATCACGATGTCGCCGCTGGCCATCTCGACCTTGGCGTAGGGGCGGAGGGTGACCTGCCCGATCGCGCCGGAGACGCTGCCGTGGACGCCGGCCACCCGGATCTTCGCCGCCGGACCGTCGAACGCCTTGCCGTCGACGATCGGGACGTCGGTGATCCCGCCGGGTTGCAGGTCGAACGTGAAGTTCTGCTGCGGGATGATGTCGCCGAGCAGCTCGGCGCGGTTGCCCGCGACGACGCCGACGGTGACAGGGGGCGGCGCCAGGCCGAGGGCCAGCGCGTTGGTGCCCTCGAGTTCGAAGCCCAGTCTCGGCGTGTTCAGCTGGATCGTGGCGCCGGTGAGCGCGATCGGATACCCGAGTTGGTACCCGAACGTCAGCTTGGTGCCGGTGGCGCCCGCCGCGCCGGGGCCGTCGATCCTGACCGCGGCGTAGCCGTCGTGGAAGAACTCGCGGCTGAGCGGTGAGCTGTCCAGTGGTGGCACGGGGGTGACGACGGTGTCGCCCTGGGACACCTCGACGCGGTCGCCGGCGGCGTCGATCAGGCTGTTGGCGTTGTCGACCCCGGCCGCGGCGTTCCCTGTGCCGAGGGTCAGCCCCACGGCCACCACCCCCGCGGCGGCCACCGCGCGCGTGACGCCCCGGCGAACTCGACGTTCCCGACGCAGCTCCATTGAAATCCCCATCTGTTCAGTGACTTCCGTACACACGGGCGTCACGAGATCCACGTGCCCCCGATCACCCGCGACGCTGGTGAAGGTCCCCCACCAGAGCCGCCAGATCATTGTGGACGCTCCCACTACGTTGCGCATCCGCAGACCGATCGCGAACCAAGGACTGCGACGCCGGATCGTCGAGGACGAACTCGGATGACGGGCACCGAAACCCCGACGGCGCCTGCTGCTCCGCCGACCCGCAGCCTCGCGAACGCCTCGACGCCCGCCCGACGGCAGCGACCTGGCGTAGAGCGTAGGCGAAAAGCCTGGTCCACCAGGGATTGTCGGCCGTATGCTGCTGTCCATGGCATTCGACGCGTTGTTCGCCAGGGACGTGGCACTTCCTCTCACCCAGGCCGCCTACGACGTGGCGAACGGCCGTTCTCCCGCTCTTCCACCCGGATTCGTGCAAATCCGCCCTCGTCCAGGCCGACAACACCGCCCTCGCCGCGATGGCCGACCCGCATCCGGCGGTGACGGCGATGACGGCGAACACCCGCGTCTTCGGGCTGATGGGACACAACGCCGGCACCCGAACGGCGTTCGTCTCGTTCCGCGGCACCCGGGATCTCGACTGGCTCCGTGACCTCGACTTCGAACCCGAGGCCTACGCACCGATCGCCGGATTCGGACAGGTGCACGCGGGTTTTCAGGCGACGTACCAGCTCGTGCGCACCAGCGTCGCCGCGAACCTCGCGGCCGCCTGCGCCGGCTGTGATCAGATCCTGCTGACCGGGCACAGCCTCGGCGCGGCGCTGGCGGTGCTCGCGGCGCCGGACATCTTCCGGAACATGCCACCGAACACCCTCGAACCGAGGCTCGTCACCTTCGCCGGACCGCGTGTCGGACTGAGCGACTTCGTCACCTCGTTCAACACCGCCATCGAAAGCTGCTTCCGGGTGGTGAACTTCCTCGACATCGTGCCGCACGTGCCGCCGGCCCCGTACACCCACGTCGGCGCCGAGATCGCGGTCGACAGTGGCGGTCCGATCGATCTGGCCTGGCGCCACGATCTCGCCGCGTATCGCGACGGATTGACCGCATGGATCGCCGCTCACCCGTAACGAACATCCCTCGACTCCCCGGTACTCCCGCCGTGCGTCGCGGGGATTGCCTCGAACAGTTGCACCCGATACGGCTCCAAACCGAACCCCTCACTGCGGCGGTGTCGTGGAACCGATCATCGCGCCGATTCCGGCGCTAGGGTCCGAGTGCGCCGAACCAGCACCCCGGCCGTGTCGGAGGGTGGGGCCAATATCTCCGTCACCATCACCCAGTCGTGCAGGCGTGGGCCAGATTTCTCTGCCAGGTGGGGCCGCTCGAGCCTGATAGGGCCAGGGCTTTTTGCGGTCGCAGAGAAGACGCGGTGGGCGGCCAGCTGCTGCGGGCGATGGCCAACCGCCCCGCGGGTCAGGCAAACGAGCTTGCTCTTGAGCTTGGCTAGCGTGTCGGCGCTCAGGCCAAGACCCTCGGTCGGGTACTTGTCGACACTGCCGTACCCGGTGTCGAGCGCGGCGAAGCCTGCCGAGGTAGCTCTTCTCGACACCCATCATCGGCGCCTACCATGCGGCCCGCTCCGCGCCGACCGCCGCGAGGAGCTGCTCGTTCTTCTTTTTGATCGTCTCCGCGGAGTACTCGTTGGTGAGCATGTAGTCCTGCATGATCGTCTCGGGGTCGGCGCCGGCGATGCTCTGCACGATGGCTGCCGCCCAACCGGTGTGGTCCTTGCCGGAGTTGCAGTGGAACAGCTGCGGGCCCTGGGTGTTCGCCAACTGGGTGAACAGTCGCGCGAATGCGCTGCGCTCGTGCTCGTTGACGACGAAGCCACGGTTCATCGACTCCATGAACGCCCTGGCGTCTGCGGCCGAGCGGATGGTCCGGGCCCCCTCGGACTCGAGGTCGCGACCGAAGATGTCGATGTTGGTGTACCGAACGCCGGCCGGCAGGATGTCCGGGTCCTCGGCGACGGAGTCCGGCGTCATCCACGGCGCCGTCCACGTTCCGCTCACCGGCCTGGTCGAGCACCTCGGTGACCTGGACCCGGCTCGCCCGACGGTGATCTATTGCGCCAGCGGTTACCGGTCCATGATCGCCGCGAGCGTGCTGGCGGCGGCGGGATTCGCCGACGTCTCCGATCTGCTCGGCGGGTACACGGCCTGGACGTTCGCGATGGTCGCGTCGTGAGGAGGCACAGCCATGTCGTTGTTCATCGTCCGCCACCAGCACGACGCGCAGCGCTGCCCCGCCGCCGACCCGTACGGCGGGGCGGACCTGCTCAACCACCTCAGCCGCCCCAACGCCGCCCGGCGCGGCGTCGACATCCTGGGCGAAGCGGTCGTGCAGGGCGGGCGCACGCTTTACCTGATCGTCGAGGCCGCCGCCGAAGCTCCGGTCCGCGAGTTCCTCGCGCCGTTCGGCAAGGCCGGTCCGTCGACGTCTACCCGGCGTCGACGTGTGCGCAGGCGGTGGCCGGCGGCGGCTGCACGGCGGCACGACCCAGCGTTGACGAGACCGCTCCCGCGCTGGACACGGCGGAGGCGTGCCAGGCGGCGATCGATGCCGGCCTGGTGGTGCACCGGGCCCACCCGCTCACCGCCGAGACGTCCCATCGCGGCGCTGCTCGGCGGTGTTGTGATGCCCAACGCGCACTTTTACGTGCGCAACCACTTTCAGATACCAGGACGAACTCGTGACTCGGAACACTTGTGTGGACACCGATTCCGAGCTCCCGCAGACGACCGTCAAGGCCCAACAGGTGGTCGCTGCGAACTCCCTCGATGCCGACGATTTGCCGAGTGCTGCTGTCGATGCTGGGATCGTCGACTCCCGGGCGACCGCGACCACAGTCGACCGGGTCGTCGTTGACAGGACCCGCCGAGGTGCGGGGGTGCCGTCTCCACCCACCCCAGCGGTCGACGCTCACCGGGCGGAGCCCAGGATCGGCTCGTGCAGGTCGAAGTAGTCGACCCGCCCCATCAGCCGGCTCTCCTCGGTCAGCAGCGACCGCAGGTCGTCGGGAACCTCGAGGTCCTTCGCACGGGCCTCGGCCTCGTCGGTGAAGTACACGGCCTCGACGTAGCGGCCGTCGTCGGCGGCGGCGAAGGTGCCGCCGAGGATCCCCGGCCGCACCCCGTGACCCGAGTCGCCGGCCTCGGTCTTCAACTCCCCGAGCCGCCGCGCGTCGGCGGTGCGGCCCTCCAGGATCTGCACGAACCCGACGTCGTCCGCGCCGCCGCCGGCGCGCCACGTCGTGACGTACGGGCAGTCCATGAACGACACCGGCCCGTCGAAGCAGTCCTTCGTCTCGAACCACCAGCTGTCCTGCTCGGGGCGTTCGCTGTTGCGGCGGGCCGCCTCTTCGGACTCGAACCGCACCAGCGTGATGAACGTGCCGTCCTCGCGGATGCCGGAGGTCGAGCCGAGATAACCGACGGCCCCCGGCCGCAGTTCCTCGGTCCAGCGGTCCAGGAAGCGACGCAGCCCCGGCCCGTCGGCGACCTTGCCCCGGATGACCTGAATGAACATCGGATGCCTCCTCCCCCCAGGGACACGATGTCCCCGCGACGATCGCGAGGGTGGGCGACCCGTCACGGTCCACCACCACGGCATCCCCGGCGGCCCGCGCCGCATCCACCCCCCGGGGACGATTCTTCGCCGCCCCGCCACGCGGCACAAGGCCACCGGCCGGGCGTCCCCACCATGACTGTGTTCGACCTGGGGTTCCACAACACGAGCGGGTCGGCTCCCGCCGCGGTCCGGCGCAAGCCGATCGCCCAGTCCTTCACGGCACGTCGATCAAGAAGGGACCCACGCGAGAACCCAGCTCGACAGTGCTTCCCAACGAAGCTCGGGGATCTCGACCGCTCGCGAATGCATACGACCATCCTGCGCAAACGACCCAGACCGGTTCTCACCTGCGGCGGGTGGTTTCGTCCCGAACCGTTCGATTCCGCAACAGGGACTCCCGCCTGAATATCGGCGCCAGAGCCGGCCCGGCAAACCAGGGCACCAACGAGCGGTCATCACTAGCGAGCTTGGTCGCTAGGAGATTGAGAGTTGGCTTGAGTTTCAGGCTGCTGTGGGCAGCAGCCTGACGTTATTGATGCGCTGTGTGACGTGAATATCGATGTCGTGCAGTGCCTTTCGTATCGATGAGGGAGAGGGCGGCTGGTCGACGGCGAGCAGAGGCCGCAGCACCCGGTCGTGCACCTTCGTGTAGAAGATCGCGAAGGCGAGGCCGTCGTCGGTGAGGCGATACAGGTTCCGGTGTTCGAGGCGGGTGATCAGGCCGTTGACCCGAAGCCGCGCCAGATCGTAGCCGGCCTGGTTCATCGAGTACTTCGCACCGCCGAGCAGTCCGGTCATCAAGGCACGCAGGCTCCTGTTGGTGATGCCGGTGACGGCGAGTGTCGTGGTGCACAGGGCGCCGGCCAGGGCCTGGACCCGAGGGTCGCCGAACCGTAGGGCCGGGGCCCTCCTGCCGTCCTCGGTGAAGGTGGGGCGTGCGATCCGCTCAAAGGCTGGACTCGCAAGGACACATCCCTGGCCGACACGTTCAGTATCGAGCAGGCGACGGTTGACCGCACGGGCGCGGGCCTGCAGTTCGTCGAGGTGGGGCAGCCGTCGCAGGCAGCCCACGTCGCCCGGGTCGTTGACCACGGTTTCGATCCGCAGCGCCCGCCCGTCCTTGAGGTACTGCTTGATCCGCGAATGCCGGTAGAAGGCGTTGACGTTGACCTCGGCGGCTGTAGGTGACGATCTTGGTCTTGAACTGCCCGGACGCGGGGCGCCCGCGCCGCTGGCCCCGCTTGAAGATCAACTCGATCACCTCCGGGCGACCGATATCCAGGTTGTCGGCGACCAGCGCCTCGAAGAATCCGCGGGCGTGCCGCGGCGCGTCGAACACGATCGTGCGGGAGACCTCGACCTGCCGCATCGACAGCTGCCACCAGTAGCCGGCCTCGCGGTCGGCGTCGGTGAGCGGCAGCGGCAGGATCGACCACCAGCGCTGCGCGAACACCCCGATCGTGCCCGGGCCGAGCCGGTCGCAGATCGTCTGCAGTGCGGCGGGATTGGTGCAGGAGGCGAACCCGTTGGACAGCTCGGTGAACCCGATCCCGGCCTTGGCCGACTGCCGCTTGGCCCACTCGTGCCCGTTGACCCAGATCTTCGCCGGGTACGGGAAGTAGGCGCAGATCTTCACGAACGCCGGCCCGAAGTCGTCGTCCCAGAGGTAGAAGTAGTAGCAGGTCACCCGCCGGTCGGC